>JBFYSV010000312.1:0-6713 GCA_041301185.1 Anaerolineae bacterium | reverse complement strand
CGATCTGCGTCGGCGACGCACCCTTCTACGCTCTCACTGGCTTTATTATAGTTGAAAAGCGCAATTTGGGGTTGGTTTCGCCGGCTAAACCAACCCCAATCCATACCTGCTCGTGCGGTTGAGCGAGTGATTAATGCTCGATCATCGGCAAGAAGAGGACTTGCTCCAACGCGACCTGGGTGACAAACGTGCCATCCAGGGTTTGGTAGCTGTTCACCCACACTTTATCCCCCGGCTGGAGGTCTGGCGGGGCGTCGATATCCGGGTCTGCTGCGAAAGAGCTCCCATCCAGGATGATCTGGTCGCCCGCCGAGCTGGAGCCCCAGCCATCGAAGCGGGCGCGGAAGTTGTGGCGCCCGTAGCCGGGTGCGACGTGAGTCTTGACCACCTGGGCGGTGCGCTCGCCGCTGAGGGCGTCATAGGTGAAGTAGACCTTGACGTAAGCGCCGATGGCAAAATCTCCATGCCAGCTCTCCACGGTGGTGCTGGGGGTAACCGTAAAGGATACCCCGCTCACCTGCCAGGTGCCGGTATAGCCGGCGGCGGGCATCATCTCCACCACGCCGTACAGCTTGAACCTGGGCGAGCCGTCGTCCGCCTGGCAATCCTCCGCTTCCTCGCTCTCCAGCTTGTAGACCAGCATTGCCCCGTTGGTGGGATCATACTTCGTTTCAGCGCAGCTGCCCACCTGGAAGGAGCCTTCTTCTTCTTCGAAACGGGTCTGTTGGGTGGTGGAGAAATTTACCCCCGCCAGGGTCCAGGTGCCGGTCATCGTTCCGCCGGGCGGCATGGCATCTACTGCGGCATACAGCTTGCTCAGCGGCTCGAACTCGCTGAAGCTGCCCTCACAGTGGCTCGATTTGGTGGTTTTTACCTGGGTGGCATAGCTGATGCCCTGGTCCGCGAAGTACTTGACCTTGACACAGACCCCAGCTTCTAGCGGGTAATGCGGGTGGATTTTGATATGCGTGGATGGGGTGGTGACAAAGGATAGCGACATCCCAACCGTGTTGCTGATCACCCAGGCGCCTTGCAGGTCCTCCGGGAAGGTGACCACATAGCCATATGCCTGGTTGAAAGAATCGGGGGTGTAGCAGCGGTAGATCTTCTCGCTGGAAATCTCATGCGCCAGATTGACACCATCCACCTGGCGGTACTTCACCGCCGCGCAGGCGCCTGGCAGCAGCGGTCCGTGTTTAGCCTTCAGGCGTGTCTCGTACGTGCTGATGAACTCCACGCCGCTGATCACCCACGTTCCAGAGATGCCCGGCGAGCCGTGCAGCAGGGTCTCGGTGTCAGTTGGAACCTGCTCGATCAGGCCGGTGAAGCGCATATAGTGGTCTTCATCGTCATCATCATCGCCGCAATCGTCCGGCTCTTCCATCTCGATTTCATACGCAAGATAGGTCTGCGGGTCATATTTCACTTTCACGCACGCGTCCACGTAGAACGGGCCGCCCTCGGTCTTGAACTCTGTATCAGGGGTGGCTTCGTAGGTCACCCCGCTGACCGTCCAGGGACCAACCAGCATTTCGGGGAAGCTCTCTAGCACGCCAGTGACCTTTTCAGCGTAGGGGAAGTCATCATCGCCGTCATCTGAGACCGGGAGCTGGACGCCTGCCTGGGCTGGGATCACCACAGCGAACACTGCGATCAAGATTCCGAGAACCAGGGGGAGGAATAGCCAAGTAAGCTTGTTTTTCATAAGCAATCTCCTGTGTGTAGGAATATCGGTATATCAGGTAAATATAGGCGCGATTCTTTGCGCTACAATCCATTGTATAGGAGATTACTCCGAAGCGAGTTAAGAAACGGTAAACCTTTGGGGTAATTTTGGTTAGCGAATCCCTGATTAAAGCTCAAGACGTGCAGCCGGCCTCCTACTTTCGATGGATGCCACTCATCCCCCGCAGGAGGGAGGTAGATTCATTCCCCCCGGCGATGGCTGGGATGGCTTTCTTGGTTATAAAGAGGGTGAGGCTGCTATGGATGATACCGCGCTGATCAGAGCTGCTCAAAAAGGGGATGTGGAAGCATTCAACCAGCTGGTGCTCAAGTACCAGGACCTGGTCTATAACCATGCCTGCGCCACCCTGGGGGAGCCTGAGCTGGCGGAGGATATCACCCAGGAGGTCTTCATCAAGGCTTACCGCGGGCTGGGGAGCTTCCGAGGCGGCTCTTGGCGCGCCTGGCTTTTGCGGATCGCGAGCAACGCCTGCTACGACGAGTTCCGGCGGCGCAAGAAACTGGCGGTCGCCCCGCTGGCGGAGATCAGCCCGGACGACGAGGCATTCGACCTGGTCAGCTACCCTGAAAACCGGGGCAACCCGGTGGAGGCCCACCTGGAGCAGGCCGAGCTGCGGGCTGCCATCCAGCGCGGGCTGGCAGGCTTACCGGCTGAGTACCGCATGGCGGCAGTGGTCATCGATCTGCTGGGGTTTGATTATGCCGAAGCTGCCCGCAGCCTGGGCGTTCCTCTGGGCACGGTCAAGAGCCGCCTGGCACGCGCCCGCCTGGGGCTGCGCGAGTACCTGAACGGTGCCCTGGAGCTGGCGGGGTAAATCAAATTTCACCACGGAGACACAGAGAGCACAAAGTTTTTTTGTAGGGGCGGAGCAAAAGAGACGCACACAGCCCGGAATGGGTTCCTGTGCTCCGCCCGTTTTCCACCGCGGAGACGCGGAGATCGCAGAGAATCAACAACCTCCCGCAGGATGTAAAACCAGCGGGAGGTTTATTAATTCCTCGGAACGAACGGCAAGAACAGCGGAACAAATACCTCGACCGTGGTGGCTGCCTGCACCGAACCGGCTGTATTGCCGGCAATTATCTTAGCGGTGTAGGTACCCGGTGCAAGGTAGGTGTGGGTTACAACTGCCCCGCTGCCGCTCTCGCCATCCCCGAAATCCCAGGCGTAGCTCACCCCGCTGCCAGACTGGATGCTGGCACTGAGGGTTGTGGGCGATCCCAGGCGGGTGGGGCCGTCGTTGGTCGCAACCAGCCCGCCGATGGGCAGGTCGGTGATGGTGATGGTGTGGGTGGCGGTGACCAGCCCGGCAAGATTCTCGGCGCTGACCTGAAGCTGCTGCACACCAGCCGCGTCCCAGGTGTAGGTGATGTCAGCCTGGGTGCCGCCCACCATCTGGGCAGGCGCCTGGTCAGTGGCCTGGAAGGTATAGGTGACCGGCAAGCTGGCATCCGGCGGAGTGACAGACGCGGTGAAGGTATAGACACTCCCCACCGTGCCGGTTAACGGCCCGCTCAAGGATAGGCTCTCCACACCGACCGGGGTGGTAGCAAGTTTCAGGTCGCCGATGTCTCTATCATCGAAGCTGATGCGCGGCGTGCCATCCCCCCGCAGGGCAATCGAGGAATCGAAGCCGTAGTTGGCTCCCGGGGCGGGGATCGTCTCGGTGAGCCAGCCGGAAACCCCCAGGACGGCGTATTTCAGCCGCCCGCAAGAGCCCACCGGGCACAGGTCGCCGGTGTAGCTGATGTGGGGCGTGCCGCTGCCGTCCAGCGCCAGGGATGGCCAGTTACCGGTGTCGCCGGAGGGATCGATGACCCCGGTCTGCCAGCCGGAGCCGTCGTGGCAGGCGAACTTCAGATCCCGGTTGGACTCATCCCGGTAGGCAATCCAGGGGTGGTCGCCGGCATCCAACGCCAGCGAGCTGAACCAGCCCACCGAGCCAGCGCTGTCGATGGTGGCGGTGTGCCAGCCGCCGGCATCCAGGTAGGCATAGCGCAGCTCAGACTGCGAGCTGCTGACATAGCTGATATGCGGGTAACCCTGGCTATCCAGGGCCAGCGAGGAGTGCAGGCCCACATCCCCGCCGCTTTCCAGGGTGGTAACCTGCCAACCGGACCCCTCCCGGTAGGCATATTTCAGATCGCCGTCCCCACTGTCATAGTAGCTTAGATGCGGGTAGCCCCCGGGGTCCAGATCCAGGGAGGCGACGCAGCCGGTTTCCACCCCCAGGTCGATCACCTGGGCGGGCTGCCAGCCAGTGGCGGTCTGGTAAATGTATTGGAGGCGGTTATGGGTGATCTCGTGGTAGGCGATATGGGGGTAACCGCTGCCGTCCAGCTTGAGGGCGGAGCAGGCGCCGACCCTGCCGGACCAGTCTAACGTTTGGACATGCCAGCCGTCCGAGTCCTGGTAGGAATATTTCAGATCATCGAAGGTGATATCCTGGTAGCTGATATGAGCAAAGCCATTCCCATCCAGAGCCAATGAGGTGTACGCCCCAACGGCTGCCCCGCTGAACACCTGGCTGATCTGCCACGCGCCGGAAACCTGGCGGGCGTATTTGATCCTGGAGCCCCAATCATCCAGGCTGGAGTCGTAATAGGCGATATGCGCCTGGCCGGTGGCGTCTAAGGCGATCGAGGTGTAGCCGCCGAGCAAGCTGCCGCTATCCAGGGTGGCGGTATGCCAGCCGCTGGCGTCCAGGTAGGCGTAGCGCAGGGTATTATCTGCCTGGTAGCTGATGTGGGGATAGGCGTCCCCATCCAGGGCAATCGCGTTGTAGGTGCCCACCCCGTTGGGCGTATCGACCGTGGCAGTCACCCACAGGCTGCCCACCAGGCGGGCGTATTTCAGGTTGTACTCCGGCAGCCCCTGGTAATAGCTGATGTGCGGGTTGCCAGCCGCATCCACGGCGATCGAGTTGTGCTCGCCGAAGTTGCCGGCACCCTCCACCACCGCCGTCTGCCATACGCCAGCGATCCGGGTGGCGTATTTCAGGTCTGTGTTTTGAGCGTCCCAGTAGCTGATATGCGGCACCCCGCTGCCATCCAGGGCCAGCGAGCTGCGCTGACCGGTGTTGGGGGCGCTGTCGGCGGTCTCGAAGTGCCAGCCGCCCACATCCTGGTAAGCGTACTTCAACGTAGCACCCCCCCGGTAGCTGATGTGGGGGTAACCGGCGCTGTCCAGCGCCAGGCTGGTGCGGCTGTCATCGGCGGCGCCCAGGCTGAACACCTGCCAGCCGGAAGCCTCCCGGCGGGCGTACTTCAGGGCCCCGTTGAGGGCATCGTAGTAGCTGATACGCGAGTTCCCGGCGCCATCCAGCGCCAGTGCGGCGTGCGTGCCGACCCGGTATGCCGGGTCAACCGTCTCGCTGCGCCAGGTATCGCCGTCCAGCCAGGCGTAGTACAGGTGGTCGCGGCCGTACGCCAGGTGGGGGCTGCCGCCAGAGTCCAGGCGCAGCATGCGGTCGCTGCTCTCGGAGAACTGCGGCGGGCAATCGGCGCACTCGATGCGCCAGGGGAGGCTGGCCTGGGGCGTAGTTCCCATCTGGGCGGCTGATCCCGCAGCGAAGAAGAAGACCAGCGCGATCAGATTTAGGCCCAGGCATGCGCCAAACCATACCAGCGTGATCCGGAGAATCTTCATGATCGGCCTCCTAGAAAAAATACACCACAGAGTCACGGAGAGCACAGAGTCTCTTGTAGGGGCGGAGCAGAAGAGACGCGCTCAATCGCGAAAGGGTTCCCTTGCTCCGCCCATTTTTTCCGCCGACACGGAGAGCGCAGAGAGAATGAACGATTACCTTTTAATTTTATACCGACTTTGGGCTGAGAAACCTTAATATTCGCCAGATCTTGCCACACCTTAAGGCGGATGTCATTCCGAACCCTGCAAGGGGGAGGAATCTATGTTACCTAAATTTGAAACGCACTTATCTGTTTACTGCGAAACATACCTCGCTGCGAGATGGGAACAGCCACCTCGCAGCGGATTATCTATTCCTGGGACGGTTAGACCGCCAGCTCGCTCACTTATCCTGGCAATACACCTGGATTGCCTGGCGCATGAAGGCTGCCAGGTCGGGGTGGATGCGCTGGAAGAACGCATTGAACTCCGGGTCATCGTTGTACAGGTCGCCCAGCCCGAGCAGGATGTGGGTATCCGGCTCGTAGAAATAGCGCAGGTGCTGGTGCCAGCGAGCGATACCTTGCTGCGCCTGCGGGCTGCCTGCCCCAAGGGGCATAGCTTCTACCATATCCAGGTAGATCTGCCGCCCTTCTTCCATGATCTGGCGCTTCTTCTCTGCGGAGTAGCTGCCCCAGCGGCGCTGGGACTCGTGCAGCTTCTCGGTGCCGTAGCGCTGCTCGACTTCCACCTCGTATTCTTTTTGTTTCTCCTCGCTAAAGCCAGCATATAACTCTTGAGTATCCATAACAATATTTCCTTTCAAGTATTCGATTGTATGCTCCACCGTGGCTACCAGGCGCTCCAGGCGCTGCTTACGGGCGAGCAAAGCCCGGCGGTGCTGCTCCAAGGCAAGCTGAAGGTCATACCCGGGTTGGTTCAGCCAGGCCTGGATCTCATCCAGGCTCAGCCCCAGCTCGCGCAGGAACAGGATCTGCTGCAGGCGCAGCAGGTCACCCTGCCGGTACAGGCGGTAGCCGTTGTGCGGGTTGCGCGACGGCGTGAGCAGGCCAATCTCGTCATAGTAATGCAGGGTGCGCGCGCTGACCCCGGACATTTTGGCGAGCTTTTTGACACTGTACTGCACTTCAGTAGCCATGTATCCATTCTAAACTATAACGTTACGTTAATGTCAAGAGGAAAAGCGGTTTCCGTAGCCCGGGATTCTATCCCGGTGTTGGTGGCAGGATAGAATCCTGCCCTACGAGCCGTAACTTACGCAATCGCCGGTAGGGAGTTTTCCGTTAATCTATTATTTACAATCAATTGACAAAACCTT
>JBFYSV010000311.1:0-3606 GCA_041301185.1 Anaerolineae bacterium | reverse complement strand
CGGCATTGACCACGTCCATGATGACGCCGCCTTTAAGCATTTGAGCCAGGCCCTTTTTCACAGCAAATGTTCCAGTTTGTTGTTCCATATCTTTACTCCTTAAAAATATCGCGGATGGATTCTACCACGCCGACCTCCTGCCAAACAAATCGGGCACAGATAGTCGGCAAATGGATTCATGAAGTTACGTTTGCCAGGATGTTATCCAGGGCATCCGTCAGACGCAGGATATCATTTCTTTCAATCGTCAACGATGGGTCAAAACGAAGCATGTTCCCGGCAGGATAATAGCCTACCAGAAAACCCTTCTCCAAAAGCGTCTGATAGGCTAAAGCAGCTGTAATTTTTCCGTTAGGAGAAAATTCCAGCCCGAGCAACATACCCCGGCCGCGCACTTCCTTTACCACGGCATATTTTCTTTCAAGTTGTTTCAGCACGTCCAGGAAAAACTGGCCAAGTGTATTTCCTTTCTCGACCCAATTCTCATCGCGGAAGATAGCGATCACTTCCCTGGCGACCGCGCAGCCCAGCGGGTCATTCTGATGAGACTGGGCATAACGGAAACCGCTATTTTCCAATTTCTCAGCCACATCCTGCTGAAGGGCCACCGCGCTGACCGGATAGCCATTTCCAAGTCCTTTTCCAATGGCTACAATATCAGGCTGGATACCATAATGTTGGAAGCCAAACCATTTGCCGGTACGCCCCATGCCAGTGGTGACCTCATTGACAAGAACCAGGCCGCCTACCTGTCGGATCTCCTTTACAATTTTCTGGATAAGTGACACAGGCGGAAAATTAACGAAGCCAATCCCGCTTCCGCCAGGCTCGAATGCGAATCCACCGATGCGGTCGAACGGGATATTTTCGAGACAGGCGCAAGAATCCTCGTGGATGCAGGTGGTCGAGTCAAACAAGACCCATTCATCAATATCCTTCCTGCCTGCAGAACCGTAGGATCCAAGAAAGGAATTTTGAAAGGTAAGCAGTAATGGCTTGCCAGTGATGCGGCGGATCGCCTGAACGCCAAACTCCACTGCCTCACTACCTGAGCTTAGAAAGACACATTTCCCGTTCTCTATTCCGATGATATTCAGTACATCCTGCGCCGTATCTTCAACAAGGGCATTTGGATAGCGAGTTCCCAGGTGAATGATCTGCTTCAATTGCATTTCAATCGCCTGGCTGACGCGCGGATGGTTGTGTCCCAGAGCGGTACACCAAATTCCCGATTCAAAATCAACATATTGTTTTCCTTCAACATCGTAAAGCAAACAGTTCTGCCCGCGAACAAAGTCGGTTTTGACAATCTCATGACATTTCAATACATGTTGCATGGGTTCTCCTTTCCTGCCTGATTCTAGGACAAAATTGGTATATGTTAAGAGCCAATAAACACCAATAAATGATAGTCCAATTCTAGTGGTTTGTTGTTTTTCTGAAGAATTGTCTCTGTCTTAGATAGTATGATAATGGTATATTTGCCATACCAATATTTATGATGGAGGTATATTATGCACATCCTGCTGGATCGACAAAGTGAGATTCCCCTTTATCGGCAAATCGAGTCCCACCTACGGCAGAGTATTCTTTCGGGCAACCTGCTCTCGGATACACGTCTGCCTGCCTGCCGTCAACTTGCGCGCGACTTGGGGGTCAACCGTATGACGGTGGAAAACGCCTATTCTGAATTGGAGGCAGACGGCTTGGTATTCTCGCGTGTGGGCAGTGGCACATACGTCTTACCTCCCAATCCGCTCCCTGTGATTTCCAAAAGCAGCCCCGATGCTCCCTGGCCATTATGGCAACAGAATGTACAGGACATAAATATTGCGTCAAAGACCAGCATGGCTGATGAAATGCTTGAAGCTGCCGGGCATCCTCATCCGATCAGCTTTGCCAATGGAATCAGCGATTCCCGCCAGTTCCCAGCCGAGGAATTCCGTAAAACGCTTCAGGTTGTTATGCGCCGCGACAAGATTGCTGCCCTGGACTACGGCGAACGCAAGGGATATGCGCCTTTGCGTGAGGGGATTGCACATATCCTGGCCAGTCAGGGTTTGCAGGCGCACCCTGAAAACATCCTGATCACAGCAGGCTCGCAACAGGCAATTTTCCTGGCAACTCAGGTACTCTTGAAACCGGGAGATGTCATTCTAGTGGAAAATCCCACCTATTCTGTTGCCATTGATCTGTTCCGCATCCTCGGATTCCAGATTGTAGGTATTCCCATGGATGGACAGGGGATGCAGGTTGAAAAGCTGGAGAAACTTCTCCAGCAGTATCACCCCAGGCTTATTTATACCATTCCTAATTTCCATAATCCGACCGGCACCTGCCTGAACAGCGCTCGTCGTCGTCAGTTGATCGTTCTTGCGGATCGTTATAATGTCCCGATCCTGGAAGATGATTTTGTGGGAGATTTGCGGTACGAGGGACATTCCCAGCCTTCCCTCAAAGCATTAGATCCGGGTGGCCAGGTGATTTATGTCAGCACCTTCTCCAAGATGTTAATGCCTGGTCTAAGGGTGGGTTTCATCATGGCGAATGGCCCGGTGTATGATAGCCTGCTCAACTTCAAATGTCTAAGCGATCTGGCGACTTCCACTTTGATCCAACGCGCTCTGGATGCTTATGTGACTGTTGGACGATATCAAGCATACCTGCATCGTTCATGCCAGCTCTTCCGCAAGCGGCGGGATGCCATGTTGGAAGCGATTGATCGTTACCTGCCGACTGACGTATCCTTTGACACGCCCAAGGGTGGATTGTTCATCTGGTTACAATTACCCGATATTCTATCCGCTGACGACTTGCTCCCTTTGGCCTGTGAAGAAGGGATTTCATTTGCACCCGGTAGTGTTTTCTTCACAGATGGCGTTGGCGGCCAACAATGGATTCGACTTAATTTTGCTGCTCAACCTGTGGAAGATATTGAGGAGGGGATTAAGCGGCTGGGGGTTGCCATCCAACGGATGGGATTACACAAATAGGCCGCCTGCTTACATTGAAATAATTTTCGCGGGTGTTCGGATTTATGTTATTTGGACACCAATGGTTTGTAGCAATTTCCATAGTGGGCTTGACAAAATAGAAAAGAAGTGTACAATTAGTACAATAATACATTGATACAATTTGCGGCATTGCAGGATAAATTGCTCATGAATCTTAAAATTGATTTTCGCTCCGGAATCCCAATCTATTTGCAAGTAGTTGACCGGATTAAAGAGATGATCGTAGATGGGCGGTTGAAGCCTGATGACCAACTCCCCACCGTCCGTGCGTTAGCACAGGAATTGAGAATCAACTTCAATACGGTGGCTCGCGCCTATCGCATCATGGATGAAGCGCGGATCATATCTACACAGCAGGGACGCGGCACGTACATCACAGAGATCCCGCCACCGGAAGTCAGCGAAAGATTGAGGCATGAAGCGCTTGAGGCACTTACGCAGCGATTCATCACCGAAGCAATTCGGCTGGGCTTCTCGGAGCGAGAGGTCAGCCAGATGGTTAGAGACAGTTTGAAGTCCAGGAAAGAAACGAATGCCAACGACAGTGAATAATCATGAATCAGGAGAATGTCAAAATGGATACAAAGTTTAT
>JBFYSV010000307.1:0-6469 GCA_041301185.1 Anaerolineae bacterium | reverse complement strand
GGGCGGTGGAGCGCTTCCAGCCCGGGGGCAGCCTGCTGGAGGTAGGCTGCGGCACGGGTCTCTTCCTGGAAGAGGCGCTGCGCTCTGGGCGCTGGCAGGTGACGGGAATCGAACCGGGCGGGCGGGCGGCAGAATATGCCCGCCAGCGGCTGGGGGTAGACATCCGCCACGGGCGTTTTAGCGATATCCAGCTACCCGAGGCGACTTTTGATGTTGTCGTCCTGTGGAATGTGGTCGAGCACCTGGACCAGCCCGTGGGTGACCTGAAGTATGCCCATCGCCTGCTCAAGGATGGGGGCTGGCTGGTATTTTCGGTGCCCAATTTGGAGAGCCTGGAGCGACGGGTATTCAAGGATTACTGGGTGGGCTGGGACCTGCCGCGCCACCTGTATCTATTCTCGCAGCCAACGCTAAAGGAGATCCTGGAGAAGATCGGCTTCCGCCTGATCGCCCGGCGCTGCATCTCGACCAGCTATTCCGTGCTGGGTCACAGCCTGGACTTCTGGTCGCAGACCTGGGCAGAGCGCCATCCCAACCTGCGGGGCGCCTTGCTGGGGGCGTACCGCTCGCTGCCGGGGCGCTTGCTGATGGTGCCGCCGCTTTGGTTGCTCGACCGGCTGAACCTATCCACCATTCTGACCCTGTTCGCCCAAAAGAAGCCCTCCCAAGGCGGTCGCCAGCCATGATCGAGCAGCTTGTCGTCCACTGGGCGGAGAGGCTCCAGGCAGCCCGCAAGCGCTGGAAATGGCTCGGGCAGGCGCTTACCGCAGCAGCTTTCCTCTATATCGTCGTCTTGCTGGTGTACAGCGGCTTCCAGGTGCAGGAGATCAACTGGCGGCTGTACTGGCAGGCAGGGCTGATCTCGCTGGTGCTTTACTTCATCTCGCTCTTGATCCAGTTTTTTGTCTGGCTGCGCATGATTTCTTTCCATAATAAAACCGGCTGGCAGGATGTGGTGATCTACACCCGGGTGATCCTGCTGCGCCGCCTGCCAGGCGGGGTGTGGCATTGGGTCGGGCGGACTGCGATGTACACCGAGGTCACTGCCATCCCCGGCAGGGTGATCATGGTGGGTAATTTTATCGAGTGGGCGATGCTGATCCTGGTGGCGATCGCGATCGTCATCGCCGGTCTTGATTTTCTATCGGTCTACCTGCGCCTGCCGCTTTCCCTGGCGGCGCTCAGTCTGGCAGGGATGCTGGGCTATTCCTGGCAGCCTGCCAGCAAGCATTATTTCTGGCGGTCTGCTGAAGCCATCATGTGGGTGGCGATCTACGCCGCCGCCTGGCTGCTCGGCGGGCTGATCTTCTATACATTCTTCCTGGCAACCGGCGGAGAAGGCCTGACCTGGGTGCGCGCCTGGTGGGTGTGGGCAGTATCTGGCGGCAGCGGGATGGTGCTGTTCATTGTGCCGGGCGGCTCCGGCATCCGCGAGGTCTTGCTCACCTGGGTGCTGAATCCATACTTGCCGCCGGCAGCAGTCATTTTGATGGCGGTCCTGATCCGGATCCTGTATATTTTGGGAGATGTGATCTGGGGCTCTTTGGGACTGTTGTTGGGTCTGGTGATCAGCCGGGGGAAGAAGCTATCTCCCGGAAAACAAAAACAACCCCCCCCACCCCTGGGATAAAATCTTGAGTTATTAATTTGGTTCATTTTGGCGGCTGTGCCGCCAAAATGAACCAAATATTAACGCAGCTCCGGCATGATGGCTTCCATCGTGCCGATATCCAGCAACTGGCCCGCGGTGACGGTCACATCCAGCTCGCGGTCGGTATTCGGCTCCATCACCACCGAGGCCCCGAAGGGGGTGAAGATCATCAAGATATACTGCCCAGGCGGTACATCCCCGATGGCAAATTGACCATCCGGGTTGGTCAGGCTATGCGGCGAGCTGGCTTCTTGCAGGCCGTAAGTGTAGCCTGGCGCAGGGGTCAGGTAAATTTTCTTTCCCAGGTAGATACTGGCAAATTCGAGGGGTTTTCCATCCTCAACGTTGACCAGGACACCGGTCACCACGGCAGTATCGCTGCCGGGTGTGGGTACCACAAAAGGCGCCACCGTTGGCGTTTCACCTCCCGGGGAAGGGTAAGAGCGCGGGGTGGAATGCACATAAGTTGGCGGTGCGGGGTAAGCAAGGTCTTTAGTAGGCAGGACCTGCGGCTGCTGGGTGGCGGGTGGCGGTTCAACAGCCTGGGTAGGAGTGGGCGTGCTGCCCCCAGATTGGCTGCAGCCAGCCAGCACCAGCAGTGAGATCAGGCCGATCAACAAAACAAGTTTTCGCATGCAGTTGTATTTCTCCACAAATCAGGAGGCCACTGGCCGAACACCAGTGGCCTCCCAGGATTTCTTGGCCGATTGGACCAGGCTTACAGACTAGGGTGCAATACCGTTGTAGGAGTAGAGCTGATCCATGTTCTCTGCAGCCTGTGGCAGCTCGTTCATATCCTGGTTCACCACGCACACGATCGGCTCGGTGGCAGTGATGGTCGCTGAACCAATCCAGTTCGGGGCGACGCTCCCCAGGGCAGCATCGGTCGGCTGGTAGATCAGCTGGGTAGCGCCAGCGGCAACATTCGGGTAGACAGTCGGAGCGCCAACACCAGCACCTGCGTAGGAAACAGTCATGTTGGTGGCGGCAGCGCCCAGGTTCTGGCAGGTGACGCTGGAGTTGTAGCCGTAGTAGCGCTTCATCACGATCGGGGCGCGCACTTCGTCGCTACCGCCGGCGAAGCCGGAGTAGGAAGCGGCACGGTTGGTGCCGGTGGCGGATGATTCGTTGACCAGGACAACAACCGGTTGGTCGCTGGTGACAGAGGCGCCGTACAGCACATCGCCGGAGGGCACGCCAGCAACGCCGGGCGTGTAGATCGACTCAGCTGCGCCGGGGGCGATGGTGTAGTTTGCTGTGAAGCCGTTGGTGTACTCAACGGTGACTGCCGCATTGGCCGCGCCGATGTTCTGGATGACCAGAGCGGTGTTATAGCCGTAGTAGTTGCTCATGATCACCGGAGCGTAGGCGACTGTCGAGCCGGCGGTGAAGGCATTGTACGAATAGAGCTGGTTGTCGGCTGTGTCCTTGCCGTAGATGTTCACGATCGGGGCAACGTTGCCAGTAGCCGAGATCTTGGCGGAATAGAACTGGTCATTGTCCAGCTCGGTCAGGCCTTCCTGCTCGAAGGAGACGGCTGCGTTAGCGGGCACTGCGGTCTCGGTGTCTACAAAGACGGGGGTGGTGTTGCCAGGCTCAAAGATCTCCAGGGTCACATCCACCGGGGCAGCGCTGGCGTTCTGGACAACTACGTTGGAATAGTAATCGAAGTAGTTATCGTAAATACCAGGGGCGAACCACTCCATGCCGGGCTCAGCCACGCCGCTGTAGCTGGCGCCGCTGTTGGCATCGCTGAAGTTGGAGACTGCGGCAACCTTGCGGTCGCAGCTCACCACAGCCGAGTAGCTGCCGGTCAGCAGGCCAGATACATCCGGGACATATACGTACAGTGAGTCGCCCGGGGCAACGCTCTCGGTGCCGCTGGTGAATCCAGCAGCGCCGGTGGCGTCATAGAAAGCGTACGAACACAGGGCGGCAGTGCCTTCCAGGTTTTGCACGCGGAAGGCGCTGTTGAACGGACCACCGGGGGCGGGCACAGAGGCCAGCGCAGCGGTAGCGAGCGCCAGGGTGAGGGTGAGGACCATCACGATTGAAAATACTTTCTTCATATGCTTTTCTCCTTTTTTTGAATAATTGTTTCAGACTGACCTTAGTTTAGCCTTCATCCCGCATCTATTCAATACTCCATTCGGGTAGTTTCGAGGGATTTAATGGGTTTAAGGCTATCATTTTCGCAAGGTGGCTGAGATGGGTTTGAAAATCAGCAATTAATTGATTAACCCGAATGGGTTAATCAACTTCCCGCCAACTTCCCGCATAACTACCCGTCAACTTCCCGCATAACTACCCGGAAGTTTGAAACTTCCGGGTAGTTGAGGTTTACTTGATAATCGAGGGAATGGCTACGGTGTAGATCGCCTGGTAAGCCAGGTTTTGGCCGCTGGGCTGCCCGGCAAGCTCGCCGCCCAGGACGTAGATCTGCGTCCCGGAGAGAACCATGCCCATATACGCCCAGCTCTCCGTCACCGGGGCATCGAACTCCTGCCAGACGCCTGCCGTAGGAATATACTCGAGGGAGGATAACGCCTCCGACTCACTTGCGGTTGTTCCAGCCGGGGCGCCGCTGACCCCGCCTACCATGTAAATGATATCGACCGCGCTGGTCACCCCCATCGCATAGCGCCCGGATGGCAGGGGCAGCCCTTCGGTCCAGGGGCTTTCAACCCCCTCTTTAGCAGGCTGGTAGATTTCATTGCTATCCAGGGCGCGGGTGCCATCGTACCCGCCCAGGACGAAAATGCGCCCCGTGGCAACGGCAGCCCGAGCGTAAGCCCTGCGGGTGGGCAGCGGTTCTAGCTCTTCCCAGCGGTCCTGCCCGGGATCGTAGCGCCAGGCGTTGTTTAGATATTGGCTGCCATCCCACCCACCAAACAAGTACAGAGCGCCCTCGTAAGCCGCCAGGGCGTAAGCGCTAACCGGGGAGGGCAAGTCTGCACCAGCCTCCCAGCGGTCTGTGGCGGGGTCGTAAATCTCCAAACCATCGCTCATCTCCCCGCCTGCCAGCCTGCCGCCGGGAACATAGATTTTACCGCCGATCACCACCGCTCCAGCATCGCTGACCGGGGCGGGCTTATCTGCCAGCACCTCCCAGGTGTTCAGATCGGGGTTATAGCGCTCGACCTGCCCGGTCACCCCCTGGGCGCTTTCCCCGCCGATGGCGTACAAGCGGTTCTCCAGGGCTGCCAGACCCAGACCGGAGCGGGGCGTGGGCAGGTCGGCTCTGAGCTGCCAGCGCGCCTCCACACCTGGCGCAGCCGGGCTGGCGCTGGCCTGGCTACCTGGCTGCCGGACGGCAAAGTAAATGACGAACCCGAGCACCACAGCCAGCACCGCCAGCACCGCCCACAAGGTGTATTCCCGCCAGCGGGGAGCGTCCGGCGTGGCAGTGAGGGTCTCAGCCTGCACATCGCCTACCAGCACATCTTCATCCGCATCGGGGACAAACTGGGAAGGGGCTGCCTGCACCAGCCCGATCTGGACAGCGTACATAGCAGCTTCAGTGCGCGTGGTGACACCCGCCTTGGCAAAGATGTTACGCAAATGCACTTTGACCGTGTTGGCGCTGATATAGAGCTGCTGGGCGATCTCTTTGTTGCTTGCCCCGGTTGCCACCAGGGTGAGGATTTCCAGCTCGCGCTCGCTGAGTTCGTTGTTATCTGGCATAGGCGAGGCTATTATAACATTCAGGGCAGGGTTGAATGCCCTGCCCTGATGGACTGACAAAGATGAGGGTCGGTTTTACGGGGAGGTATAGCCCTTGGGGATGACCGGCAAGAAGATCGTGCGCCCGGCGAGAGACACGCTGGTGGTCAGCTCGGAAGACGCGGTTTGCCCGCCCGTGCCGCTTACCTGGATGGTGACCAGGTCCAGATCACCTTCTTCTGCATCTGCCGGGATCATGACATGCACGCCCAGCTCGGCGCTTTCGCCGGGAGCCAGCTCAAGGCTGGTCTGCACCAGGTGTACATCCCAGGCGTTGCCGCTGAAGCTCACCCCAAAGGTATCCGTCACATCGCTGGTGTTGGTCACCTGCAGGGTGTACATGACCGTTTCGGCGGGAGCGCCAGATCGGGCGACCTGCGCCGGGCTGAGCTCCACCGCGTAGCTGGCGAGGGGCAAGAAGAAGCCTGCCGTCCCAGAAGGCCAGGCGAAGGCGCCCAACGGCTGGTTAGCACCATCTCCGCTGGCAAACGCGGCCACGATCTCGCCGACTGCAAAGGTCACCGGCAGCGGGTCGATCAGGGTCAATGCACCATCTGGGGAGGTGATCTTCAGGTCGTGCGTTCCCGCGGGCAGCTCCAGGTAGGGCGCTACCGAGCCAAACAGCACGTCGTCCAGCAGCATGCTGCCATCTTGCAGGCGCACGTCTGCCAGGCTGCCTGCCCCGGCGGCAAATGGCGCCAGGTGTCCCAGGCGCAGCTTGAAGTTGCCCGCGGCAGGGGCGCTCAGGTCGTCGTCCAGCAGCAGCAGGTCCAGCGGCCAGCCATAGGCCCCACCCACGGCAATTGCAGAGCTGAAGGTGTCGGTGATCAAGTCCACTGTGGCGGTGATCGCCGGGGTGATGCTGCTCTGGGGATAGATTTCAATTAGGTGCTCCCCGGCATGCAGGGTGACATAGCCGGTGGAGTCGCCGTACTCGAAGCCGGGCAAGACCGGGGCGCCGTCGACAGTCACTGTTACGGCAGTGCCCGGGTCGGCAGCAAACGGCGCCAGGTGAGCCACCTCCAGGTAAGCCACGTCCGCTACGGTCATGGTCAGGGGTACGGTCACCAATGGGTTGAGGGGATCGTTGCTGTT
>JBFYSV010000306.1:0-23712 GCA_041301185.1 Anaerolineae bacterium | reverse complement strand
CAGTCGTTTATTCTCAATGTCCAGCCGCAATGGACCGGCGCTGAGCATATTGCGTTGTTCGCTGGGTAGGAGAGGGGTGATCCGGTTAAGCAGCTTACGCGCAGTGAACGGCAAGGTGATTACTACTTTGGCGCAAGTGTCATCATTTATGGGACGATTGGCGCTGGCTATGACTACGATCGGAATACCGCGTGATTGCTCGCTCAACGAACGGCAGATCCTCTTCCCGTTGCTGCGCATGGAGGCAGTGTGCACGACGATCAGATCGGTATCGTGTGCTGCCAAATATGCCAATGCCTCGCTTCCCGTGGCAACCGACTCCACGAGAAAGCCTTTTTTTCTCAAGCTGGGTAGAAACGCCGGACCTTCCGCCCGGTTTCCTTCAATCCAGAGTATTTTTGCCCGCATCCAAACCTGCCTGCTTATTTTTCCCCTGCACTCCCCCCGGTCAGGGATTTCCATTATACATGCAATCTTAAAATTTGGAAATAGAATTCGTTGATTTTATTAACATTTGGGCAACCCGCCAGAGTCAAAGGAGTGAAATTGTGGTAAGATACTCGCACTCCATATTAACCTGGAAAGCAGGAAGAGTGAAGCATGTCCGACATGGTAGAAGTCGTCATCGATAGTATTCGGGTCAGTCTGATGTCGCAACAGCGGATTGTTATCCTGAGGGAGGTCAATGCCGATAGGTATTTACCCATCTGGATCGGTGTTTATGAGGCAGAAGCGATTACGATTGCGTTGCAAGAGGTCGAAGTTGCCCGCCCGCTGACTCACGACTTGCTGAAGAATATTTTTGGAACCCTGAATGCTCAGATAATCCGGGTTGAGGTTGCGGCTCTGAGAGATGATACTTTCTACGGGAATATAATCGCTGAAGTAGATGGGAAAACCCTGAGCATTGATTCGCGCCCCTCCGATGCGCTGAATCTGGCAGTTCGCGCCCATGTTCCCATTCTCGTCGCCCGCTCCGTGATGGATTCGGCAGGCATCATCCCGGAGGAAGATCTCCAGGAGGTGGAAGCCACGGATACAGACAAGCCAGACCAGGCCGAAGAAATCAGCGAGGAGTCTGAGCAGCGTCTATCGGTATTTGAGGATTTCCTGGAGGGGTTAGATCTGGATCAAGAAGGCGGAGAAGGGGAAGACGAACCCAAAGAGTAGGCCTTTTCTGATCAGTCGCTGATTACCGGGGTAGACCGGGCCTTGTTGCATGCTCAACCGAGCCTATTTCAGACCAGTTCCCCGGTTTTTCGTTTCTTAATGAGCTAACTTTTCACTCGATATGGATGATTTTGTCCCAACCCAATTGAATGAAAATCCTGCGGTGCCGTTAGTGCCCCACAGCAGGGAGGCCGAGGAGGCGGTGATCGGCTCGATCTTGATCAACCCCGAGGCTTATTATGACGTTGCCCAGTTTCTGATGGCTGAGGATTTTTATATCCATCGCCACCGCTGGATTTGGGAAACTTTCACCCGCCTACACGAACGCCGCTCACCGATAGACTTCCTTACTGTATCCGAAGAGTTAGACCAGATCAGCCGCCTGGCGGAGGTTGGCGGTCCTGCCTACCTGTCCGCGCTGATCAGCAATGTACCCACGTCTCTGCACGCGGCTGCCTATGGGCGCATCGTGGAGGAGACAGCCCTTCGCCGGCGTATGCTGGATGCTGCGAACGAGATCGCCCGCATGGCGTACAAAGAGGATAGCAGCATCGATATGGTGATGGATAGCGCTGAGAAAGCTGTCTTTGGGGTCAGTGAAAGGCGCATGACTCGCGATCTCCAGACCATTCAGCAAGTGCTCAGCGATTATTATGACCGTATCGACCAGATTTCCAGCCGGGACGAAGAAGTTTTTGGAGTTCCCACCGGGTTTATCGATCTAGACCGCCTGCTGATGGGATTGCAGCCTTCCGACTTCATCATTATCGCTGGCCGTCCGGGTATGGGCAAGACTGCATTTATGCTCTCTGCCGCCAAGAATGCCGCCCAAATCCATAAAAAGCACGTGGCTGTGTTCTCGCTGGAGATGTCAAATGAGCAGCTCATCCAGCGCCTGATCGCCCAGGAGACCGGGATTGACTCTCAGCGGCTGCGCACCGGCAAACTCGACGAAGATGAGTGGCCGAAATTCACGCATGCCGTCGAAGTGCTCTCCGGTACACGCATCTTTTTGGATGACACCCCAGCCCTGACGCCTCTGCAGCTACGTACCAAATGCCGGCGGCTGCACCTGGAGTACCAGCTTGACCTGATCCTGGTAGATTACCTGCAATTGATGAGCAGCGGCACGCGGGTTGAGAATCGGGTGCAGGAGGTCTCGTATATTTCCCGGAATTTAAAGGTTATGGCCCGCGAGCTCAATGTGCCCGTGCTGGCAGCCGCCCAGCTCTCGCGTGCCGTGGAGCAGCGCGCCGATAAAGAACCACAGTTATCCGACTTGCGCGAGTCCGGTTCTTTGGAACAGGACGCCGATATCGTCATGTTTATCCACCGCCCGGAGCTATACGAAAAAGACACTCTGAAGCAGAATCTGGCACAGATAAAAATCTCAAAACACCGTAACGGTCCTGTCGGTACAGTCGAGCTGATTTTCCGCAGCAACCTGGCCAAGTTTGAGAACGCTGCCACCCGGGTTGTGGACCTCTCGAAAGTTTGAGTTGCCTGTAAGGTAGTTCTGACATGTCTTTTTCAGGTTTTCCAGAGGGTAAAGTTCGCCTGGTACCGATTCCCGGCCCTTTCTTCCAGGATTTATTACCCCAAATCGATCACCTGGGCGAACTGAAAACGACTTTATTCGCCTTCTGGTATTTAGACCGGCTAGAAGGGCAGTTCCGTTATATTCGCACGGATGACTTCCTGGCTGATCAGAATTACTTGCAGGCGATCGCCTCGAACCCGAAACAAGCATTGATCAACCTCGAGGATGCTTTGCGCCGGGCAGTGGCTCGTGGTACTCTCCTGGAAGCAACGCTGGACGTCGAGGGTAGATCCGAGAGACTCATTTTCCTAAACTCACCGCGGGGGCGCGCCGCCGTTGCAGCCATTGAACGCGGCGAGTGGCGTTACTCCGGGGATGCTCAGCATCCCCTGGAGATAAGGGTAGATCTACCGAATATCTACCGCCTGTATGAAGAGAATATCGGCGCGTTGACCCCAATGATTGCTGAGGAGCTTAAAGAGGCGGAGAGCGCCTATCCCGCCGAGTGGATTGAGGATGCCCTGCGGATAGCGGTTGAGAATAACGCACGAAGCTGGCGCTATGCCAGTTCTATCCTCACCCGCTGGAAAGAAAAAGGACGCGATGAGCGAAAGAATCGACGAGACACTGAGAAAGATCGCCGCCGGTACGCTGACTGGGAAGACGGCTCAGAATGAGCCGGCGGAAGAATTCCGCCTGCATGACCTGCCGGGTAACCCAGACTGCCCGCTGTGTGGCGGTGTGGGTTACCTGAGGCAAGATTTACCGGTAGGCCATCCGGATTTTGGCCAGTTGCAGGTCTGTTCTTGCCGGCATGCTGAGATCAGTCAGCGCATCCACCGCCGCCTGTTCGAGCTGAGCAATTTAGATGAGCTTGAGTACCTGACATTCGAGAACTTCCAGCCGCGTGGGCGGATTGGGTTGCGCCCGGCGCAGGCGGAAACGCTTGAGCTGGCGTACAACCAATCGCGGATTTTTGCCCAAAACCTGCAGGGATGGTTGTTGCTGCAAGGAGATTATGGATGTGGCAAGACTCACCTGGCAGCCGCGATCGCCAATTTTTCGGTAAGCATGGGTGTGCCCACTTTATTCATCACGGTCCCCGATATGCTGGATACGTTGCGGTTTGCTTACGATGACCCCCAGGCTACATTTGAGCAGCGTTTTGAACAGATTCGCACCGCACCATTGCTGGTCATGGATGATTTTGGGACTCAGAATGCCACTCCTTGGGCTCAAGAGAAGCTATTCCAGATCATCAATTATCGTTATATCAATCGCCTGCCTCTGGTGGTTACCACCAACCTGATGCTGGAGGAGATCGAAGGCCGCATCCGCTCGCGGCTGGAAGACCCGGAGTTGGTCACCCGGGTGTATATCCGTGTTCCGGATTACCGCCAACCGATGGTTGAGGCGGGCGGTTCTGAGTTATCCTACCTCGACCTGCTGTACAAGATGACCTTTGACAGGTTTGAAATGCGCACCGGGGAGGGTCTCTCGGCAGAGCATTTGAAGAGCCTGGAAAAATCCTTTGAAATCGCTCATAAATATGCTGAAAATCCCCAGGGGTGGCTGGTGATAACCGGACCTTACGGTTGTGGCAAGACCCACCTGGCAGCAGCAATCGCCAACTACCGCTCAGACCTGGGGCACCTGGCTGTATTTGTCAGTGTTCCAGAGATGATGTCTCGCCTGCGAGCCACCTTCAGTCCCACCAGCCATACCAGCCTGGATCGTCGCTTTGAAGCCTACCGCACAGCACCGTTGTTAGTCCTTGATGATCTTGGCACCCAATCGATGACTCCGTGGGTGCGAGAGAAGCTGTACCAGTTATTCAATTACCGCTATATCACCGAGTTGCCCACGGTAATCACCACCGCTGAGCTCAAAGAAGAGATGGACCCGCGCCTGCTCAGCCGGATGCAGGATGCCCGCCTGTGTACCATTTGTGCTATCACCGCCCCGAACTATCGCGGCGTACCTCGCAAGCCCTCTCGCCGCGGCCGGGCGGGATAACAACAACCTTACTTTGAGAGGATTTATACCACCATGCCAGACAACCCGCCTTCTTGCCTGTATTGCCAACGCAGCGATGAGAGTGTACCTTTGCTGCAAGTAGCTTTCCGAGGAACCCAGTATTGGATTTGCCCGCAGCATCTACCCATCATGATCCATAAACCGGAGCAACTGGCTGACCGGCTGCCGGGGATTGAGATCATCCCCGTTGAAGGACATTCTCAGCACTAAAGCTGCCGAATAGTAGGAGCTGATAATGACCCAACATCTCAACTTGCAACCTCTAGCACTACCTCCTTATTATGATCCCTTACGAGTGGGCGAGCTTTGGAGGGTGCCGTACCAAGAGCGGGCGATCCAGGCGCGCCAGTGGGCTGAACAGTATGCCATCCGCCCTGCTGCACAAGATGCGGTCAAGATCGCCCTGATCGCCATCGACGTGCAAAATACTTTCTGCCTGCCGGATTTCGAGCTATTCGTTGCTGGGCGTTCGGGCATGGGTGCAGTTGAAGATACTCGCCGCTTGTCCGAATTCATTTACCGCAACCTGGGTTCCATCTCCACCATTGTCGCCTCGCTGGATACGCACCGGGCGATGCAGGTGTTCCATCCGGTCTATCTGATCGATGAGAACGGTCAACACCCCGGGCCACTGACCCTGGTCAGTCATGACGACGTTCTCCAGGGGCGCTGGATGTTCAATCCTGCCATTGCTCCCAGCCTGGGTATCAGCCCGGGGGTTGGTCAGCAGCAACTGATCCATTACACCTGGCAGCTAAAAGAGAGCGGTAAGTACGATCTGACAGTTTGGCCTTACCATGCCATGCTGGGTGGTATTGGGCATTCCCTGGTACCGGCTTTAGAGGAGGCTATCTTTTTCCATACGATTGCCCGCAGCACGCAAGCCGCTTTCATCTTGAAGGGGGAATATGCCAGCACAGAAAGTTATTCGGCAATCGGTCCTGAAGTGCTCTCTGGTCCAGAGGGTGAAGCTATCGCCAGCAAGGACGATTCGTTCCTGCGCACCGTCATCGAGCACGACCTCGTCTTCATTGCCGGGGAGGCCAAGAGTCATTGCGTTGCATCGACGATAGCAGATTTGCTGGAGCAGATCCTTGCCTATGACCCTGGTTTAGCCCGCCGGGTCTGCTTGTTGGAAGATTGCACCTCACCGGTGGTTGTTCCAGGTGTAGTTGATTACACAGACCAGGCAGATGCAGTGTTCAAGGATTTTGCACGGGCAGGTATGCGCTTGCTGCGCTCGACAGAGCTGGCCGAGATTTGAGTATCAGAGCCTAATCTGACGGTATTGAGGCGAACAATAACCCGCCGGGTAAGGCAGGAAAATGGACGTAGTTGGTCGCTATTGACAACTGTGTGGTTTGTTGTATACTATCCCTATCCAGCCGGAAGAGCTGGTTAACAATTAGAGTTCTCCTCTGCTATCCCACCAAAGAGGAGGTGATTGCCGATATGAACGATAGTAGTAACCAACTTAGCGCTGCGGCAACCCTCCTCAACCTTGGATAAGTTGTCGCAGCGCGACAGGGAGCCGCCTGAAAAGGTGGCTTCTTGTTTTAACTGGTTCGTGGGTCTTTACATATCTGTAAACCAGGTGGGTGAATTTAAAGCTCTCTCCCTGATATATAATTAGAAAACATATTCTCATGCAAGTAGGTATTGGGGGCAAAATGCTCTCAGTTCTGATTCTCGATAGCCAAAACGATTATCGTCAATGGTTGATAGACCTTCTACGCAACCAGCCGGATTTTGAAGTCATGGGCGATGCCGGCACATTGGTGGACGGCCTGAAGCTAGTCTCCCGCTTGAGTCCAGAGTTGGTGCTATTAGATTTTAATCTCCCGGATGGGGATAGTATTTTCGCCGCGCGTGAGATCATGGTACTCCATCCCCAGGCAAAGGTTGTATTCTTGACAGAAAACAGCGCTGACGAAAAGCTATTAGCTGCCATTCAGAGCGGTGCAAAAGGGTACCTGCTCAAAAGCCTCAATAGCCCTCAGTTGCTGGCTTCTCTGCGTGGCTTGAATTTGGGCCAGGCACCCATCTCGCGCAGCATGGTGGCTCGCTTGCTGAATGAGATTGCCAAAGATAACCACTCGCCCACTGATTCCGGTGTGTTGACCGAGCGGCTAACACCGCGAGAGCTAGAGATCCTTAGCCACCTAGCAAAAGGTGGGACGAATCGTGATATTGCCGGGCGGTTGTTTGTCTCTGAATACACGGTAAAAAACCATGTTCATAGCATTTTGGAAAAATTACAGGTCAATAACCGCAGAGAAGCGATAAAGGTTGCCCGTCAGCATGGTTTGGTTGATAGCGAGCCCTGACCTTCTTTCAACCGGTAGGTGCTCCAGTCGCAATTGCAGCCAGTGAAGCGCGGTATAATCCAAACATCCTAATCCAATTTCTGGAAGGAATTCATGAGCGACAGAAAAATCCGCGTACTGGTGGCGAAGCCTGGACTGGACGGACATGACCGTGGCGCCAAAGTGGTGGCGCGTGCCCTGCGAGATGCCGGCATGGAAGTTATCTATACGGGATTGCGCCAGACCCCCGAAATGATTGCAGAAGCCGCATTGCAAGAGGATGTGGACGCTATTGGACTCTCGATTCTATCTGGGGCACATATGGCGCTGGTGCCGCGCCTGATGGAGCTGCTCAAAGCCAACCAGCAAGGACATGTCCGCGTCTTTGTCGGTGGCATCATCCCGGATGAAGACGTTCCGCGTTTGATTGAGATGGGCGTGGTCGGTGTGTATGGACCAGGAACCCTGACGGATCAGATCATTAACGATATCCACCAATCGGTCAGCAGCGCAGCAGTATTGTAAGATTGCCATGACCCTCGCAGCTGGTGTCCTGGAAGGTAACCGCCTGGCGCTTGCCCGGTTATTGACCCACATCGAAAACGATACCGCCGAAGGACGGGCTGCCCTGGGCGAGTTATTTCCCCATACTGGCCGCGCTCACCTGGTCGGGGTGACCGGTGCTCCAGGAACAGGGAAATCATCCCTGGTGAACCAGCTGGCGCGCTTGATCCGCAACCCTGGCGGTGGGCAAGCTCCCCAGCGAGTCGCGGTGATTGCGATTGATCCTTCTAGCCCGTTCACGGGCGGAGCCATCCTGGGAGACCGCGTTCGCATGCGGGATCTCGCAGGAGATGCAGGGGTATTCATCCGCTCGATGGCTTCGCGGGGCTCTTTGGGAGGGCTGGCTGCGACCACCTCGGGCATGGTGCAGGTGCTGGATGCAGCCGGTTTCGAGATTATCCTGGTGGAGACTGTGGGAGCGGGGCAGGCCGAGGTGGATATTGCCCGGTTGGCGCATACCACCCTGGTGGTGGAAGCCCCGGGATTGGGAGATGAAATCCAGGCTATTAAAGCGGGAATCCTGGAAATTGCAGATATCCTGGTTGTCAACAAAGCAGATCGGCCGGGGGCTGAAAATACCGAGCGCGCTCTACGCAATATGCTCCAGCTTGCCCATCCTGTTCAGCATACCTTCCGCCATCACGGTACGCTGGAGAGTGTTTCGAGCGCAATGGTTCAACCTGTGAATGAGCAACCCATCTGGGTACCGCCAGTGCTGCGTACCGTGGCAACGGAAGGCAGCGGTATGGAACAGGTCTGGCAGGCGATCATCCAACATCGCCAGCATCTGGAGGCAAGCGGCGAGTGGCAGCAGCGTGAAAGGTCACGCCTGGAGACTGAATTAGATGGGTTGCTCCAAGCCACCCTGGTTTCACGCTGGCGTAATCAAATCTCAGCTCAGGAATACCAGCGAGTTATCGCTCGTCTGGTTGAGAGGCGTATCTCTCCCTGGAAGGCTGTCGAGGCTTTACTGGACGGAGATCAAGCATGATTTATGGTACCCGAATCCGCCTGAGGGCTGTTGAGCGCAGCGACCTGCCATTGTTTGTGGGGTGGCTAAATAATCCAGAAGTGCGCCAGGGTTTGGCCCATTACCGCCCTTTCTCGCAGGTCGAGGAAGAGCGCTGGTTTGAGAATATGCTGGAAAGACCAGGCGATGAGCACCCGATGGTGATTGAGATCCCAGAAGGCGATCTGTGGCGACCGATAGGCAACTGTTCGTATATGGATATCGACTGGCGCAACCGGCTGGCTGAGGTGGGAATCTTCATCGGTGAAGTTGGTCTCTGGAACCAGGGGTACGGCAGCGAGGCAATGGTCTTGTTGTTAAAGCATGGTTTTGATACACTCAACCTGAACCGGATCTTTCTGCGAGTTTTTGAAAGCAATCCGGGCGCGATCCGTTGTTATGAGAAAGCTGGATTTGTTTTGGAAGGTAGGCTGCGCCAGGCAGAATTCCAGGATGGGCAGTTTGTGGATGTGCTCTTGATGAGCGTCCTAAGCCAGGAGTGGCGGAGAGAGGCTTTACAATCATTCAGTTGAATGATTCGTAGGATCTCGATTTTTTTCGATTGCGGGAGAAGGATATGCACGGACACCATCTTCAACATGAATTGAACATCTATGGAGAGATCCAGCTCTTTGCAGGCACCGGTTGCCCTGAGCTGGCGACTGAGATCGCCCAATACCTTGGATTTCCACTTAGCGGGCGGGATGTGGTCCACTTTCCCAATGACAACCTGTGGATCAAATTGCATAAAAGTGTGCGTGGTCAGGATGTTTACGTTATCCAGACCACCAGCAATCCCGTTCACCGCAACCTGATGGAGCTGCTCATCATGCTTCAGACCATGCGCCTGGACTCCGCCGGGCGGGTGACTGCGGTCATCCCCTACTTGTGCTATGCGCGCTCCGATAAAAAAGACAAGCCACGCGTGCCGATCACGGCGCGCCTGGTGGCAGATATGATCGAAATTGCTGGCGCCGACCGCTATATGACCCTCGACTTACACGCCGGGCAAATCCAGGGATTCTTCTCCATCCCAGGAGACGTGCTCACCGCTTTCCACATCTTAACCGAGTACATCCGCGGCAAGCTGCCCCAGATGCACAAACCTGTGGTGGCAGCAGCCGACCTGGGTTTTGCCAAGAAAGGGCGTAACTTTGCTGTGTCGATTGATGCACCGATTGCCTTTATTGAAAAGCGCCGCTCGGGCGTTGATGACCGCGCCCAGGCGCTGACTTTAATTGGCGATGTTAAGGACAGGGATGTCATCATTGTGGACGATGAAATTGACACCGCGGGATCGGTCTCCCAGGCGGTGACGCTGGTTAAGGAGAGCGGTGGTCGTAATGTGTACCTGGTAACCGTCCACCCGGTATTTTCGCCGCCTGCCGTAGAGCGACTGGCTGCGCTGCCGATCGCCGAGCTGATTACGACCAACACTATACCCATCTCTGCTGAGAAAGCGGCTGCATTGATAGGTAAGCTGACTGTCCTGTCGGTTGCGCCGCTGTTAGGCGAGGTGATTAACCGGGCGCATGCGGGGCGCAGTGTGGGAGAGATGTTCGACGAGTGAAGCATGCCTGAGCTGCCCGAAGTTGAGACAATAGCGACCAATTTACGTAGGGGTACGCCCAACCAGCCTCCCTTGCCTGGGATGATTGTCTCAGCAGGCAGTGTCCTTTGGCCGCGCACCCTGGCTACGCCGACCATTGATGAGTTTGATAAACTAATACCCGGTCAGGCGGTTACAGAGATCAGTAGGCGGGGGAAGTACCTGGTCATCCAACTCTCCCGCGAGACCCTGCTCATTCATTTGCGGATGAGCGGTGATTTACTGGTTCTCTCAGACGAAACCCCGCCAGCCCCTCATGACCGGCTGATCGTTCGATTTCTGGGTGGTTACCGGCTGGTGTTCAATGACCCGCGTAAGTTCGGGCGGGTATGGCTTGTCACCCATCCAGGGAGTGTGCTGGCATCCCTGGGACCAGAGCCATTGGATGAGGATTTTACGCCTCAGCGCTTCTATTGCATGTTGCAGCAACACCACCGCCGGCTAAAACCATTGCTGCTCGACCAGAGCTTTATTGCCGGGCTGGGAAATATATACACCGATGAGGCCTTGCACATGGCGGGTTTGCATCCTTTACAGCTATCCCAAAACATTGCAGTTGAACAAGCCGGGCGATTGTGGGTGTCTATCCGACATGTATTGCAAGAAGGTATCCGCCGCAACGGCGCTAGCATCGATTGGGTGTACCGGGGTGGAGACTTTCAGAATTACTTCCGTGTCTACCAGCGCACCGGGAAGCCCTGCCCGGTATGTGCCACACCGGTGGAGCGCAGTGTGATTGGGCAGCGCAGCTCGCATTATTGTCCACAATGCCAGCCTCCCCCTGTGTGATGCCCAAGCTCCGTTTTTTGGAGCGCTGCTAGGATTGAACCTTGTATAGATTTAGATCGGAACCGAACCTGGGAGGTGATTGATGAATAATACGGTTTTCTTATTTGTAATTGCTCTGATCAGCGTTGGGGTGGGGGTGGCAATTGGCGTCTTTATCTCAAGCCTGCGCACAGAAAAGCCGGTCGATTCAGCTCAACCCAAGAGCCGGGAGAACCTGATCGAAACTGCCACGATTCTTCAGGATCGAAAGACCGGCAGTCTGTTCCTCGAGGTGAATGGCGAGACCGTTCGAGACCCATCTGATTTCAGCGCCAGCCAGCGACAGCAATTAACCACTCAGGTTCAGACTTTGCTGACCTGGTTGAAACCATCCCAGGTGGATACGGCTGGCTCGCCAATTAAAGCCCCGCTCCCGCTTAGTTCCTCTCAAACCAGCAGCGAGGCGCCCGTATCATTGCCAGAGATACCCCCTGCGGTCACGAAAATGGGACCGATCGACCTGTTTGCCCGCTCGATTTCACCGGAAGCCCGCCCGGTATCCAGAGGTCCACAAAGCATCGCCGCCCAGATCGATGAGATCTTGCAAAGCAAGCTGGCTGATTCGCCCCTGGCAGAGCGCGGCATTCGTTTGATGGAGCTGCCTACCAAAGGGCTTGTCGTCATGGTGGGTTTGCAGCAGTATGAAGATGTTGAGTCAGTGCCCGACCCGGAAATTCGGGCACTGATCCGCCAGTCGGTGGAAGAGTGGGAGAAGACGCAAACCCAGGGGTGAGTTCACCCCACCTGTTGTTTATTTGCGCCGGCGCCGCCGGCGCTTGCTTTTACTGAGTTCACTCTCCTGCCCGACGTTGTTTACGACGGGTTCGCCTTTAGGGACGGGTTCCTCCATCGCCTCATCAATATCCTCTTCAATATCACCGGACACATCCATTTCGGGCTCTTCCAGGCGGGTGACCGTTGACTGGACAGCACTCATGTCGCGCGGCCGGTAGGTGAACATGCGGCTGACTACTCCCATGCGCATATTACCGAGGAGTTCTTGGAACAGGCTGAAAGCCCGGCTCTTGTATTGCACCAGGGGATCGCGCTGTGCGTAAGCCTCCAAACCGATCGACACACGCAGCGCCTCCATCTGGGTCAGGTATTCGACCCACAGCTCAGTGATCACCGAGAGCAATAGCTGGCGGTAGATCTCGGTCAGAGCGCGCCGACCGAAGGCGTCGATGACCTTCTCGCGCTCCTCCGAGGTCAGGCTGGAAAGGGGCTGGGTGAGCACCTGCTCGTAGGCGTTCTCTCCCAGGGCTTTCTTCAAGGCAGTTTGAGCTGCCTGGTCTAGCTCGGTGGCGCTGGATTTTGCCAGCCGGTTCCATTCTGAGGCGCCCCAGGCGCGCTGGGTGAGCGACTTGGCTCCCTCCAGGTGCTCGAGAATATCCTGGGTGATGTCCTCGGTCTCGCGGCCATCCAGCAGGCTGGCGGCGTAATAGAGGTATGACAGGCGGGTGGTTCGCAGAATTACCCGGCGGTGGGTCTTTTTATCGAATGCTGCCCGCGCTCCTTGGGGAAGCATGATCAGTAACTGGTATACTGTACTGACTGGCAGTGAAACATCCACTTTAGCCAGGGCGTTCTCCAGATCTTTGTTGATCTGCCCGTTCTCTCCCGTAAGCCGCTGGCGGCGCCGGTCAAATAGCGCTTCGACAGTATCCAATACCCGGTTGGCGATCTCGTCCCAATCCAGGTCTGCCAGGCTGGCGGCATCGATACCCAGGCTTTCCTCCAGGCGGCGCTCAACGCTGCCGAGGAGTCGCATGATTGCCTGGCTTACGAGCTGCGCTTCTATCTGGGCGTGCACCTCGTCGATCACCTCTTCCAGGTCGCCGCTGCTATCCGGGTTGCGCAAGACGCGTTGCTGCTCGGATGACAGCTTGAGAGGCATTCGCGCAACCGAAGCCAGCTCATCGATCACCTGCCGGGAGCTGCGCACCTCGCCCTCTTCGTCTTCGACCGAAAGGCCATCGAAGAACGTATCCACGGCCTCCAGGCGTTCATCGAGCTGGACGCGCAACCGGTCTTGAGCTTGGTTGAGCAAGTTATCCACAGCTCGCACCAGGTGCTCTTTTTCAGCTTGCAGAGACTGATCGGCAATTTCGAGCAGGTTTCCAATCACCGCCTCTTTTGGCACAACAGGCTGCCCGTTCATGACCCGCTGGGCAAGCAGCTTGATCAGGTAGGATGGGTAAATCAGGTTTCCCAATGGAAAAGTGGGCTGGATCTGCTCCAGGTAGGCGAGCAGCTTCCAGGGTCCTTCAGGGTCTGCCAGCGATTCGGGCACGCGCCTTCCGACCTCGCTGCGCAGCATTTCCAGCACATCATCGCTGAGATCGTCTTTTAGGAAGATGCGATTTCGCTGGGAATATATCTTAGAACGCTGTGTATTGAGCACATCGTCGTATTCGAGTAGGTGCTTGCGCACGTCAAAGTTAGCGCCCTCGACCCGGGTCTGAGATTGCTCCACCAGGCGTCCCACCAGCCCCACCTCCAGAGGGGTGGCATCATCGATTTTCAGGCGCTGCATCATCCCATCTGCTTGCTGGCCGCCAAATAGGCGCATCAACTCATCTTCCATCGAAAGATAGAAGCGGGATGAGCCGGGATCACCCTGGCGTGCGGCGCGACCACGCAGCTGGTTGTCGATCCGCCGCGCCTCGTGCCGCTCGGAGCCGATCACGTGCAGCCCTCCCAGCTGGCGCACTTTCTCCATGTCTTCCATTTGCTGTAGGAAGAAGTTGACCTCCCCCTCGTAGATGCCGTAGTCATCCTTGGACAGGTTTAGCAATGCTTGCCTGCGTTCCTGCATGGTCATTTCGAACGGGTTTTCGTAACCTGCGCGGCGCAAAATGCGGTTCACCGAGGAAAGGATCTCCTCAGCCAGCTCGCCACCCAGCTTGATGTCCACGCCACGTCCTGCCATATTGGTGGCAATGGTAACGGCTCCAAAAGACCCTGCCCCGGCGATGATCTGACTTTCTTCGGTGTGCTTGCGGGCGTTGAGCACCTGGTGCGGGATGCCTGCTTTCAAAGCTGCGACAAGGCGTTCTTGGTGGCTGCTATCCAAACCCAGTATCTTTAGCAATCTCTCGACATTCTGCGGTTCTTCCGGATTAAACGAAAGCCCAAAATCACGCCCAAGCTTGCGCATCGCAGAGACATCCAGAGTATCCAACCGCTGGTTGAGGAACTGCAGCTCTTGGACCTGGCGGCCATCTTCCTCGCGGTTGTTCTGCTCGAACCACGTGTGGCGGAGCAGCAAGACCTGCGCCAGCCTGCGGAGCGGCTCGGCTCGCAGGCGGCTGGAGATGCGCTCAGAGAGCTCAACCGATGTGGTGCCCAGCAGGATCGGGCGCCCGATCACATGCACCTGCAAGACCTCGGTGGTCACCGCTCGCAGCTTGGTTTCCTCGGTGCGGTACACAATATCGGGAAAATCCTTGCGCCGCCAGAACACCGGTTTTTTATTGGGATCATCCTCGCGGGCATAGTAGGTGTACTTGTAACCCTGCTCGTCTCGGTCTTCCACTTCTTCCAGGTCGCTATCTGGGCGGGAGATCTGGTATTCCAGGTTGGTTGGGATGGCAAGTACATCCAGCTTATAAATCTTGTCGAACTCCTCTGCCTCAGTGATCGCCGTACCCGTCATTCCGGCCAATTTCTCATACATGCGGAAGTAGTTCTGGATGGTGATTGTGGCGTAGGTCACGTTCTCAGCCTGGACCCGCACGCCCTCTTTGGCCTCCACCGCCTGGTGCAGCCCATCCGACCAACGCCGGCCCGGCATCAGCCGCCCGGTGAACTCATCGATGATGACCACCTTGCTTGCCTGTACCAGGTAATCCTTGTTGCGACGGAATAGGAACTGCGCCCGCAATGCCTGTTCCAGATAACCGATCATGCGCGCTTGTTCCAGAGTCACGTCTTCGGGTCGATCTGGATCACGCAATGCCATGCCGAGCAGCTCTTCAACATGGGTTTCACCCACCTCGGAGAGGGTTACATTGCGGTCTTTCTCGCTGATCTCGTAATCATCAGGGCGTAGCTGGCGTACCACCTGTGCCATGCGCACATACCATTCTGCTTCATCCTGGGCAGGTCCGGAGATGATCAAAGGGGTGCGGGCTTCATCGACCAGCACATTGTCCACTTCGTCGATGATGGCGAAATGGTGGTCGCGCTGGACGCGATCTTCCATGCGCATAGTCATATTGTCCCGCAAGTAGTCGAAGCCAAACTCGCTGTTTGTCCCGTAGGTGATGTCCGCCGCGTAGGCTTCAGTGCGGGGCACCATCAGCAGCTGGTGCTGGTCCTCGTGAGGCGATTCGCGCTCCAGATCGACGATGAAAGCCTTTTTGCCGTTCTCGGTGCGGGCTGCCATCTGCAGCACGCCAACACTCATCCCCAGCAGGTTGAAGATCGGCGCCATCCAGCGCGCATCCCGACGTGCCAGGTAGTCGTTGACGGTGATCAGGTGCACACCTTTTCCGGTCAGGGCATTCAGATACATGGGCAGGGTGGCTACCAAAGTCTTGCCCTCGCCGGTACGCATCTCGGCGATCTTTCCGCGGTGCAGGATGATGCCGCCGACGAGTTGGACATCGAAATGGCGCAGGCCAATGGTGCGCTTGCTGGCTTCGCGCACCGCAGCAAAGGCCTCTGGCAATAGATCATCCAGGGTCTCGCCCTGCTCCAGGCGGGCGCGGAAGCTGGCACTTTTCCCCCGCAATTCTTCATCGCTTAGGGCTTCGTACTCGCTCTCCAGGCGGTTGACCTGCACAACCACCTCACTTTGCTGCTCGATCGCTTTTTTATTGGGGTCGCCCCCAAATATTTGCACAATTTTCTTCAGCATAAATTCACACCTCTCGGGTGGCATTATAGCATAGGGAGATAAAAGAAACGTTAGAGCCGAGTGGGAAGTCTCTCGCCCAAGGAATTATTGTACGTAGCCAATTTATTAATCTTAACAATTCCCGTTCTGATCTCACCGGCGTGCTATAATTTCTCTTGGGGCAATCCACCCCAAGTGCCGTTCTGTCCTAGCTGCTATCCGTTCCAACCGCATATCTGTTTGTAAATATTGCGATTCGCCCATGTCCTTTGTCCACCTCCACGTACACACTGAATACTCACTCTTGGATGGCTTTAGCAATATCAAGAAGCTCGTCCAACGCGCCAAAGAGATGGAGATGCCAGCCCTGGCAATCACCGACCATGGCACGATGTTCGGCGTCATTGATTTCTATAATACCGCCAGTGCAGCGGGCATCAAGCCCATTATCGGTGTGGAGGCGTATATGGCAGCCCGCTCAATGCGGGAGCGGGACGCCCAGCTAGACAAGAAGTCTGCCCACCTCCTGCTGCTGGCTGAGAACCAGACTGGTTACCAGAACCTGCTCAAGATCGCCAGCGCAGCCCAATTGGAAGGCTTTTACTACTACCCGCGCATCGACCACGATTTCCTGGCTGCCCACAACGAAGGGCTGCTCTGTACCTCCGGCTGCATGGCAGCCGAGGTACCGCGCCTTCTCCAAAAAGGCGATCTGGAAGGAGCACGCAAGCTGCTCGACTGGTACTATCAGGTCTTTGGCAACGACCGTTTTTTCCTTGAGCTACAAAGTCACGATATTCCCGAGCTGGAAACGATCAATAAGAATCTCGTTGCACTGGGGCCGCGCTATGATGCGCGTTTTGTCGCCACAAACGATGTGCACTATGTCGATCCCCAGGATGCCCGCCTGCAGGATATCATGCTTGCCATCCAGACCGGCAGCCTGCTCTCTGACCCCAACCGGATGCGCATGACCGACCCCAGCTACTACCTGCGCCCGCCGGAAGAGATGGAACGCTTGTTTGCTGAGGTCCCGGAGGCGCTAAGCAATACATTGATGATTGCCGAACGTTGCAGCGTTGACCTGGGGTTCAAAGGTTACCATTTACCACAATTCACCGTGCCGGAGGGCAGCACGCCTGAGAACTACCTGCGCCAGCTATGCGAGTCTGGTATAGAAAAGCGCTACGCAGGCCGCGCCAATGATCCTGTGGTGCGCCAGCGCCTGGAATACGAGCTGGGCATCATCCACAATATGGGGTTTGACACATATTTCCTCATTGTGTGGGATCTGTGCCGCCACGCTCGCAGCCAGGGCATCTGGTACAACGCGCGAGGCTCAGCCGCAGGCTCGATTGTCGCTTATGCCCTCGAGATCACCCTGGTCGATCCCATCCAGCACGGGTTGATCTTCGAGCGCTTCCTCAACCCGGGGCGTATTTCTATGCCCGATATTGATCTCGACTTTCGGGATGACCGCCGGGCAGAGATGATGGAATACACCAGCCACAAATACGGGGAAGATAAAGTCGCCCAGATTATTACCTTCGGCACCCTGGGGGCGCGTGCTTCGATCCGAGATGTCGGTCGGGTGATGGATATTCCCCTCAGCGAAGTTGACCGGGTTGCCAAGTTGGTCCCGAACATACCCGGCAAGCCGGTGACGATTGCCCAGGCGCTTCAAGAAGTGCCGGAATTCAAGCAGCATTATGATAACACCCAGTTCTTGCAGGAGCTAATCGATACTGCCGCCCAGGTGGAGGGCGTGGTGCGCAATGCCGGTACGCATGCTGCGGGCGTAATCATCGCCGATAAGCCTGTGATTGAATATATCCCACTCCATCGCCCCACCGGTGCTTCTGCCGAAGTTAGCCCGGTGAAGATCGTCACCCAATTCGAGATGAACATCCTCGATTCGCTGGGATTGCTCAAGGTGGACTTCCTGGGTCTGGCGACATTGACGATCATGGCCCGCGCCTGTGACCTGATCTGCCAGCGGCACGGCATCGAGTTTACCTTGGATAATATCCCCACCGACGACCCAGCTACCTACGAGCTGCTCGGGCGAGGGGAGACAGCGGGTGTGTTCCAGGTGGAAGGCTCGGGAATGCGCCGCTGGCTGATTGAGATGAAGCCCAAAGAGCTTGCTAACGTGATCGCCATGGTCGCTCTGTTCCGCCCAGGACCGATGGACTTCATCCCGGGTTATGTCCGCCGGATGCACGGTGAAGAGCAGGTGACCTATCGGCATCCCGCCCTGGAATCGATCTTCAAAGAGACCTACGGCTATCCTGTCTACCAGGAACAGCTAATGTTCGCCGTAATGGAGCTGGCAGGCTACACAGCGCCAGAAGCGGACGATTTACGCAAGGCTGTCGCGAAGAAGATCAAAGAGAAACTCCTCAAGCACCGCCAGAAGTTTATTAATGGGGCAATGCAACGGGGTATCTCTGAAGAGACCGCTTCTGCTATCTTTGATGAATGGGAAGAGTTCGCTCGTTACGGTTTTAATAAAGCGCATGCTGCCGATTATGGCGTGATTGCGGTGCAGACGGCTTACCTCAAGGCGCACTACCCGGTTGAATACATGACCGCCTTGCTCTCGGTATCCCAAAACGATACAGCCAAGATCGCCCTGTATGTTGCTGATTGCCGCCGGATGGGCATCCGCGTTGAGCCTCCGGATATCAATTGCAGCGGCTGGGATTTCACCATCGAAGACCATGAGGATGTGACCTCAACCATCCGCTTCGGATTGGGGGCGGTGAAGAACGTCGGGCGTGGACCAGTGGATGCCATCCTCGAAGGGCGAGGTGATAAAGAGTTCAAAGATCTCAACGATTTTGCCCACTGGGTAGACCTGCGCCAGGTTGGCAAGCGTGCCCTGGAGAGCCTGATCCGCGTTGGGGCGTTGGATACTTTTGGCTCGCGGAACGCCTTGCTGGACGGAATCGACCGGATTATCTCTGCCAGCTCAGCCCACTTCCGGGCGGCAGAGATGGGGCAGATGAGCCTGTTCGGGGCGCATACCGGTGTGCAAGAAACGATTGTGCTACCCACGTACGCCAACCAGATCAGCCAACGCGAGCTGCTCAATTGGGAGCGCGAGCTGATCGGCCTGTATGTCTCCGATCACCCGCTGAGCCCGGTGATGGCTGAGCTGACGGAAGCGGTGACCCATTTTTCCGGCCAGCTTGCCGAGGCAACTGCCAGCGAGCATGTGCGCGTGGCGGGTATGATCGTGCGTATCCGACCGCACCTGACCAAGTCTGGCAAATCAATGGGGTTTGTCACCATTGAGGACCTCCAGGGATCGGTTGAGCTGGTCGTATTCCCTAAAACCTGGGAGCGTTTCTCTGAGCTGATCGTCCATGATAAGATCATTCTTGTAGATGGGCGCCTGGATACCCAGGGCGCAGAGCCCAAGGTGCTGGTGGATAATATCAGCACTGACTTCACCATGACGATCTCCAGCGAGGCGCAATCCGAAGCTGGTCCCCTACAAAACAGCATCTTCGATACCTATTATGAGCAGGTGAGTGAAAATCTGGAGCGGGAGCCAGAGTCCGGAAAAGATGATGCGTCAGCACAGACTGGCAATGCACCGGTCAGGCAGGCAATCCCTGATGCGGGAAGCTGGATGGACAATATCCCTCCACCCCCTGACGTCCCTGATGAATGGGATGGTATGTCCTCGCCGCCGCTAATTGGGACACCCCCGCTTTCTCAAAGCACCATCGCGGTTAACAAGCAGGTACCAGAGGCTAGCCTTATCCAGGCTGCAAATTCCGGGACGGATGCGGGTTCTGATGCAACTCCTTGCCAGCAGTCCGAATCCGGCCTTGTTCCGGAAACCAGCCCTGTCACAGGACAGGGCTTGACGGCGGTCGAAGGCACGAAGCCGGTTGTAATCCTGCCGCCGCTTGGGGAAAATATCCCTGCACCTGACCCGGTAGAACGCCTGGTGAGTGCTCAGCAATACCTGGTCTCCCCCACTGCTGGTAGCGATACCCAGGAGATCCACATGATCACGGTTGTGATGCGCTCGACCAGGGACAAGACCCGGGATGTTCTCCGCATGCGCCGCATTCATGGCACGGTAATGAGCTACCCGGGCAATGATCGGTTTGCCTTCCATGTCTTCGAGCAGGGGCACGGTTATCTGGTTGAGTTCCCCAATTTCACCACTCAATTATGTCCGGAATTGATCAGCAGGCTGCGTCTATTGGTTGGTTCAGAAAATGTGAGGGTAGAGGCGATTACTTTTCAATAGGTAATCGCCAGGCAATACCCTCCGGTTGCAATATTAAGAAAAAGAGGTCGCGCGGATTCGCCCGCATGACCTCTTTTTCGTGATTGGCGGTTGTTTCAATCGCTGGTCATAATGAACAGCGGTTTCATCTCGAAGCTGGCATAATTGGGGCGCAGGCGTTCCTTGTTGTAGAATTTATCCACATTAACCAGCTTCTTGGAGCTGGTGACAACATTGATCGGGACGTTATCATAGCGCCCGTTTTTGAGAACGACCAGGCGACCGTGCACGCCGTTGAGGATCAGGTCGAGCGCCAGGTTGCCGTATGCCATTGGCACGATCGAATCGATGGCATCTGGGTCGCCGCCGCGCACCATGTAACCCAGTTTTTGGGTGATGATATTGATCGAGCGCCCATTATTGAATTTAGGAGTCAGGTCTTTGACGTTGGCTGAAACCAGGTCGCCGATTCCACCCAGCTTGGCATGCCCGTAGGCATCTGTGGTGCGATCCAGAAAGACCATCTCCCCGCCTTCAAACATTGCCCCTTCGGATACCAATCCTATGGAATAGTGGCTGGGGTTCCGGTTGCGGTCGTATACCAGCAGATCTGTCAGTTGCTCAATGTTGAATTTGTATTCCGGGATAACACAGCGGTTGGCTGCACCGGCCATGGCGGGCAGAAGGGATGTGAAACCTGCGTAGCGACCGAACACTTCCAGGATCATGATCCGTTCATGTGATCCGGCAGATGTGCGCAAGCTGTTCGTCATCTGAATCGTCCGGGTGACGCAAGTGCTGAAGCCAATGCAGTAATCCGTTCCAGGTACATCGTTATCCATGGTCTTGGGGATTGCAACCACTTTGACGCCCTCCTGGTAGAGGCGCACGCCGTAGCTCAGCGTGTCGTCACCGCCGATCGGGATCAGATAATCGATCCCCAGGAAATCCAGGTTTTTGAGAATTTCGGGGGTCAAATCGTTGCGCTCTTCCGGGTAGCTATCTCTCAGGTGCTCCGGGAGATCCGTGTTCTTGACATTGCTGGGGCGGGTGCGCGACGTGTGCAGAAACGTGCCGCCGGTCCGTCCAGCACGGTTGACGATTTCCTCGGTCAGCACCTGGTAGTTCATGCTATTGTCTGCCTCCGGGTCGCGCACAAGATCAACCAGACCGCCCCATCCCCGGCGCAGGCCGATTACCTGGTAACCCTCCCGCAAGGCACGGAATGTCACTGCCCGGATGGCGGGGTTCAATCCGGGGACATCACCGCCGCCGGTGAGGATGCCGATCGTGCCTTTATATTTCTTTACATGAGCCATTTCAATCACCTCTTAAGTGGATTTCATCTTAAATCCAGGTTGGTTCCTGGTAAATGCCGAAAACATCTTTCATCACGTTGATAATCTCGCCCAGGGTGGCGTAAGCCCGCACGGCTTCCAGGATATAGGGCATGGTATTCTCGGTGCCCTGGCAGGCGATGCGCAACCGGTCCAGGGCTTGCCCCACCCGCCCCTGATCCCGGCTCTGGCGCACCTGATCCAGACGCTGCAACTGGCGCTGATAGCCGTCCGGGTCCATTCCCAGGATCGGGATACCCACCGGTTTATTATCCTGGTAGCTGTTCACTCCGACAATGTTGCGGTTTCCTTCGTCGATCTCGCGCTGGTAGCGATATGCTGCGTCGGAGATCTCGCTCTGGAAGAAACCCATCTCGATCGCCGGGATCAAGCCACCGAGCGCTTCGATACGGCGGAAGTATTCATAAGCCTGAGCTTCGATGCGGTTGGTCAGGGTTTCGACGAAGAACGAGCCCCCCAACGGGTCAATGGTATTGGCAACCCCTGATTCTTCTGCCAGCACCTGTTGCGTGCGCAGGGCAATCGTCACAGCATGCTCGGAGGGCAGCGCCAGGGCTTCATCCATGCTGTTGGTATGCAGCGATTGAGTCCCGCCGAGGACTGCCGCCAGGGCCTGGATGGCAACCCGCACGATGTTGTTCTCCGGCTGCTGGGCGGTGAGGGATACGCCGGCTGTCTGGGTGTGAAAGCGCATTAACCAGGAGCGAGGCATCTTTGCCCCAAAGGTTTCCTTCATCTCGCGTCCCCAGATACGCCGGGCGGCGCGGTACTTGGCGATCTCTTCAAAGAAATCGTTATGGGCGTTGAAGAAGAAGGACAATCGAGGGGCGAAATCATCCACGTCCAGGCCGCGCTGCATGCCCCAACGAACGTACTCTATCCCATCTGCCAGGGTGAAAGCCAGCTCCTGGGCAGCGGTTGAGCCAGCCTCGCGGATATGGTAGCCGGAGATACTGATCGTATTCCACTGCGGCACGCTCTGCGTGCCGTACTCAATGGTGTCTACCACTAGGCGCATGGATGGCTCAGGCGGGAAGATATACTCTTTTTGAGCGATATATTCTTTCAAGATGTCGTTTTGCAAGGTTCCCCGTAGCTGGTGGGGGCGCACGCCCTGTTTCTCGGCGGCGGCAATGTACATCGCCCAGATGATCGCTGCTGGCGAGTTGATCGTCATGCTGGATGAGACTTGATCCAGGGGGATGCCATCCAGCAAGATTTCCATATCTTTGAGCGATGACACCGCCACACCGCACTTGCCGAACTCGCCCAGTGCTTCAGGGGCATCGGTATCGTAACCCATCAAAGTGGGAAGATCGAAAGCAATGGACAGGCCGGTTTGCCCTTGCTGGAGCAGGAACTTGAAGCGGGCATTGGTCTCTTCTGCAGTACCAAAACCGGCAAACATGCGCATTGTCCAAAGCCTGCCGCGGTGCATGGTAGGGTGCACCCCGCGCGTGTACGGATACTGCCCGGGTAGCCCCAGGTCTTGCTGATAATCCATGCCTTCCACGTCGAGCGGGGTATAGAGGCGCTCGATTTCTTCGGTAGATGTGGTGATAAAGCGGTGCTTGTGCTCTGGCATGCGCGCCAAGCTCTGCTGCAAGTCGGTTTCTTCCCACTTCTCCAATTGCTTGCGCAGCTCTTCTAGTTTCTGGCGATCGTACATGCGTTGCTCCTTTGACAGTTTAACTTCACCGACCTGAAATTATAGCACGCCCTGCCAAAAAATTCGTTGACGAAGGTGGGGCAGCATGGTAGAATTGCTGCGCTTCATGCCCCCATCGTCTAGTGGCCCAGGACGCGGCCCTCTCAAGGCCAAAACAGGGGTTCGAGTCCCCTTGGGGGCACTATATGAAAATCGCCAGTTTTCTGGCGATTTTTGGTTAAGAAGATGAAGCATTTTTCAGGACCAGGTCACTTGTTATAGTCGCGCTGGACGGTTGCCTCCGGGGCCCGGTGGGTGTGCAGCAAGTCTGTAGATTGGGTTAAGCGATTCCTTCCAGGATGCCCATGATTGACCAGGCAAGCGAAACCCAAGAAAACGTTATAATCATCATATGCAGTACTGGCATATCACCGGCTCGGGCACCTTCGTCACCCAGTGGGGCTACAACTCGGCAGACCTGGTGAGCAGCATGGTCTACCCGGGCGGCAACGGCGGACAAACCGGCGAAACAGTGAGCTACGCCTATC
>JBFYSV010000305.1:0-19766 GCA_041301185.1 Anaerolineae bacterium | reverse complement strand
GACGCTCTTCCGATCTCGTCAAAACACCCACATCAAATCCTATCAGTACACTTCCGGCACGAAGGTCTGGTCGGTGAAAGGCGGGCGCACGTAGCCGATATCCGACTGGCGCGGCGGTAGTACGATTGGCTCTGGGGTCAGGTCCTCGTACGGCACCTGGGTCAGCAGGTGGCTGATGCAGTTCAAGCGGGCGCGCTTCTTATCGTCCGAGTTGACCACCCACCACGGCGCTTGCTTGATATCCGTGTACTTGAACATCTCGTCCTTGGCGATGGAGTACTCGATCCATCTCAAGCGCGAGTGCAGGTCCATCGGGCTCAGCTTCCAGCGCCGGGTCGGGTCATCGATGCGCTGCTGGAAACGCCGCTCCTGCTCCTCGTCGCTGACCGAGAACCAGTACTTGATCAGGATGATTCCCGAGCGCACCAGCATCCGCTCGAACTCCGGGCACGAGCGCAGGAAATCGCGGTACTCTTCCTCAGAGCAGAAGCCCATCACCCGCTCGACGCCTGCCCGGTTATACCAGCTGCGGTCGAACAGCACGATCTCCCCCGAAGCCGGCAGGTGCGGCACGTAGCGCTGGAAATACCACTGCGTTTTCTCACGGTTGTTGGGGGCAGGCAATGCCACTACGCGAGCGACGCGGGGATTCAGCGTTTCGGTAATCCGCTTGATCGTCCCGCCCTTCCCGGCAGCGTCCCGACCCTCGAAGATGACCACCAGTTTCAACTCTTTCGCCTTGACCCATTCCTGCAGCTTGACCAGCTCGATCTGCAGCTTGCGCAGCTCCGCCTCATATTCTTTCGTGGAGTAGTGGTGCTTTTTAGGGGCTGCTACTTCCAACGAGGCCTCTTTTTTGCCTTCTTTGCCGTCTGGTTTGGCGATCACGGCAGGTTCAACCGGTTTGGCTGCCCCCTCCGCGATGGGCTGCTTGCTCTCTTCCGCCGGACTCTTTTTGTTTTTCTCCTTCTTTTTTGCCATGCTGGTTACCTCCTGTGTGCGGCGTTGGTAACGGCTTGCCATGCCCGCTATGGTTATTATAGGACAAGCCAGCCAAAAGTCAATCTGCTTGTACTCTGTTCCCAGGGCTTCACAAGAATAGATCCGTCATTGCGAGTAACTCAAATTATCAAGCCACTTACTGACCAATCGAAACACCCTGGCGCAAACCTTGCAACACCCTATCAGGCGTTTACGCGGCCTATACATGCAACCGATCTTGTATTGTGATGGCTTTTCGTCTAAAATTCGTACTATTCCTGCTCAAGAATGCCATGCCTATGAAACTCCAATCGATCATCCGTATCGCCGCCAGCCTCGTCCTGCTCCTATTAACCGCCTCGCCAGCTTTCCAGCCGGGTATCGCCCAATCGCCGCCCGCCTGGCAGGGACAGGTCACCTATCTGGGATCGGATGGCAATATCTGGGTTTTGCAGAGCGGCAACCCGCAGCTGTTTCAGATCACCGCGGATGCCGGCGAGCAGGTGACCTACTACGCCCCGCTCTTCTCTCCGGATGGCAGCCTGCTGGCATACTGTCGGAATACGGCGGACGCCGAGAATGGCGCCCAGCTTTACCTGATGCGCGCCGGCGCCTGGCAGCCGATCATGCTGGTGGAGGATGCCTTCTGCGGCGGGTTCCCCCAGCGCGGCTTCGACTGGTCGCCGGACGGGGGCAGCCTGGCGTATACCCGCACCTTCGAGTACAGCCCGCAGGCGGACGGCAGCCAGTGGTCTGTCTATCACGGTATCTGGAGCGTGGATATCGCCACCGGGGTCGCCTCCGAGCTGGTGCCCCCCGCTGGCTCGAACCCCCTGGTCTACCCGCTCTGGTCGCCGGATGGGCGCTGGATCCGCCTCTTCGAGCTGGTCTATTTGGAAGGGCTGGGAGTGCTGCGCACCTGGAACCGGGAAAGCGGGGCGTTGTATAACTGGCTGGGATCGGGAGGTGAAATATTCCCCGGCTCCGCCGATTGGTCACCGGATTCCAGCCGGCTGGTGTTCGACCAGGTCACCTATGTCGGTTACCCGGGGGCAGGCTTGTTCACCGCCTCCCCGGATGTGAGCGGGGTGCAGCAAATCTATGGCGATGCCAACGTGGGGGTGGTCCAGCCGCTCTGGTCGCCGGATGGTGCTAACCTGGCGTTCACACTGCGTACCTATTACACCAACGAGCGCGCCAGCCTGACCTTCAGCGCCCCAGATGGCTCCAATCTGCGCGAGACCTTCCAAACCGCTGCCAACCTGGTCTTGCAGGATTGGTCGCCGTCCGGCAACCAGCTCTTGTTTGTCACCGATGACAGCGGTCAGGTCGGTCTGTATATCTACGATCTGCAAGCCGCTACCTATTTCCCGCTGGTGGCTGAGAGTGGCTGGCAGGCGGATTGGGCGCCCCTGCCGGAGATCGATATTCCCGCCCAGGGTTTGCAGGAATACGAGGTCGAAAACTTCAAAGCCAGCGGCGGCAGTCTGCTGGCGTACCTGGGCGAAAATTACCAGCTCCGCCTGTACGACCCCACCAACGGCAGCCTGGGTGAGCTCAGCCCGCCCCTTTCGGCGGTGACCTTTTGGGCTTCGCCCAGCGGGGAGCGCCTGGTCTATGCCGATAACCTGCTCAACCTGGAATTTCAACCCGGCGGTGCCTTGAAGGTGCAGTCGGTGTCCCTGCCGTCCACCCCGCTCGGGCAGGAGCTGAACTGGGCGCCGGGCGAAGCCCGCTTGTCTTACCGGGACGCCCAGGGGCGGGTCTGGATGGTGGACGCCAGCGGAGAGTCGATCGAGATTCCTGGGGCGACTTCCCTGGCAGATTGGTCTTTTGATAACCGCTTTGTCAGCTATTGCACCGAGGGTGATAAGCTGTGGGTGGTAGGCGGAGGCATCTCCCTGCGAGAAGCTGCCGCCCCGGTCGATTGTTCGGCTGTCCACTGGTCTCCCAGCCGCTCCTGGATGGCTTACACCTTGCAGGGCAGCGCCGGGCCGCAGTCAGACCAGGTGTACGTGTATGACGCCGAGCGGGGTAAATCCAGCCTGGTGATGGATAGCGCCAGCCTGGTGGGGTGGTCGCTGGATGGCGAGCTGCTTGCCCTGCACCGGCCTCCCAAGAATGGCAGCAGCGCCCACACCTATTTTGCCGTCCAGGCTGGCGAAGCTGACCCGCTGGAGATCGGTCCCTTCCGCCTGAGCGATCCAGGCTTGCAGGGCTGGGCGGGTACCGACCAGAGCTATATCCTCGGACCTTACCAATTGCAAGAGAATCTCAAGGACCCGCAGCAGATTGCCGATTATGTCTACGATGTCTCGGCAGATGGAGAGGTGCGCATGGCGGGCAACCAATCTGGCAGCGCCCAGGACATGCTCTGCCTGGACGCCACTGGCAATTCCCAGGCCTCCCTGGTCAGCGCCAACCTGCGCGGCATCCCGCCAGCCGAGCGCCCCGGTATCTGGGGCTGGCTCTCGCCGGACGGTTCCTGGGCTGCAACCCACGCGTATGACCCGCAAGGCTATCAATACCTGCTCACCCGCTGCGATCGCAGCCGCCAGGCGAGCCTGGAGAGCAGCCGCGACTCTTCCGCCGATGGCTTCTCGGGCGATTCGAATTGGTACGTGCAGCGCCTGCCGGGCGTGAGCCGCGAAGGTCAGCTCTTGTTTTATAACCTGGGCAACCTGGAGCGGGGAGGCCTTCTAGCGCTGACCGGCTCTCCCCTGGCCTGGATTGCGCCCCCTGAGGGTGTCATCCCTGATTCGTTCAACCTGTACGGTCGCGTCCTGGGTGAGGATGGCGAGCCGCAGGTTGCGGTCAATATCCTGCTCGATGACCAGCCCGCTGCCACCTCGGACGAGCAAGGCGAGTTCTCCCTGAGCGGTCTGAAAGCTGGTAAATATCGCATCACGGCAATGAAAGCCGGGCTGGTGATCTCTCCTAAACAGCAAACCATCCGCCTGCCCGGTGATGAGGAAGGCGAGGTGATCCTGTTCACTGCCCGTCCGGAGTCAGCCGGTCCCGAAGCGCAGGAAACCCTTCCTACACCCACCCCCTTCCCAACCGCTACCAGCAGCGAGGCAGGCGGCGGGGGACCCTCCACAACCCAGACTGGCGGGGGAGCCCTCCTGCCGCAAGTTACCGGCGGTGGTTGGGATGTGTATCTTTGGGCGCTGGGGATTTTGCTGGTTACTTTTCTGTTGGCTTTCCTGGCCATGCGCCTGATCCGCCGCCGCCCAGCAACCACCCCGCCCGTGGAAGCCGAAACCGCCTTGCCGGTGCTGGTTGGCACGCCCACCAGCAAAGCCGCCCCAAGCAGCCCGGTCACCCGCTTGCTGAAGCAGGGTGTGGAGCAGGTCAAAGCCGGGCAGAACGAGCAGGGCATGCGCACCTTGCGCCAGGTCTTGCAGCAAGAGCCGGATAACGCCCTCGCCTGGCTCTGGTCAGGGATGGCAGCCACCAGGTTGGGCGATTGGCGCTCAGCAGAGCGCAGCTTCCAGCAGGCCAAGAAGCTGGGTCACCCCAAAGCCGACCAGGCTCTCAAATGGCTGGCTGACCAGCGCTCCAAGAAGGGTGGCTAATAGGATAGCCAATCTATCAATCTTCGAAATGAATAAAAACGTCCCGCAGGTTCGTCACCTAGGGGACGTTAACATATGTCATGCCGAGTGAAGCCAGGCATCCCTGTGATCCTCATCTGGAAGGCAACCCGGGCAGGGCTCGATCTTTCTTATGGATACTCACCTCACTCTGCGCAAACTCTCTAATAACTCCGGCAGCTGCCCCAGCTGCTCGATCTCGTAATAGCCATCCTGGGTGTCGAAATGGTCCACCTTGTGCTCGTGTGCCCAGGTATTGGCGTAGGGGATATACACCGCCTGCCCGCCCAGCTCCAGCACAGGCAGGATGTCTGAGCGCAGCGAGTTGCCCACCATCAGGAAGCGCTGCGGGTCCAGCCGGTGGCGCTCGATCAGCGCCCGGTAGACCGGAGTGGTCTTCTCGCCGACGATCTCGATATGCCGGAAATACCCCCTCAATCCCGTGCGCTCGATCTTTTTGCTCTGCTCGAAGACATCCCCCTTGGTGATCAGCATCATCTCCCAATCCCGGGCTAGCGCCGCCAGCACCGCTTCGGTCTCCGGGAAGATCTCCACCGGGGTGAGCAGCATATTCCTGCCCAGTCCGATGATCTCCTCCAGATGCTCCGGACTGATCAGCCCCCGGCTGATCTGGAGAGCAGCTTCGATCATCGACAGCGTGAAGCTCTTAATTCCGTAGCCGTAGATCTCTACATTGCCTTCCTCGATCTCGTCCAGGCGGAGCGTGATCTGCTCGCGATCGTCTTCGTAGATCTCCAGCCAATCGGTAAATTCTTCCTTGGCCCGGGTGTAATAGACCTCGTTATTCCACAGGGTGTCGTCAGCATCAAAAGCCAGCATCTCAAACATATTATCTCTTCTCAGATCGGAATCGCCTGCCAGTGAATGCAATTCTACCCTCTCTTTTCGCAAGTATCGAATTAAATAGGAGTTACGCAGTTCAAGGGGAAAGTGGGGGTGTTTTGGCGGGTGTAGCCCGCCAAAACATCCCCATAATCCATCAACTGTGGAGGTCCTTTTTTATTAATATCCTGGCGGTTCAGGCTGCCCCTCTTCGCTTCCTGACCCTCATTCGCACCCCGGGGCGGGGTTCCAGGGTAGCGCCCATGTGCGGGTGGACATGCCGCTCGACCAGCTCCAGCTCGAAGCCTTGCAGCACCCGTGCCAGCACCACCTTGGTCTCGAACTGCCCGTAAGCCGCCCCGATGCAATTGCGCGGCCCGCCGCCAAACGCCAGCCAGGAATAAGGCGTCGGGCGGGAGCCACTGGCATGCCGCTCGGGCTTGAAGGTGTTCGGCTCTTCCCAGTAGTCCTTGTGGCGCTGGGTCAGGTAGATCGAGTAGATCACCCGCTCCCCGCCGGGGATCAGGTAGCCGTTATAATCCAGGTCCTGCGCCGCCAGCCTTGAGCCCAGGTGGATCGGCGGGTACAGGCGCAGCGCCTCCAGGTTGACCTGACCCAGGTAGGTTAGGGCGCTAGCGCTCTCGGCAGTCGGCGGCTCTTGCCCCAATACCTGGTCAACCTCCTGGCGCACGCTCTGCATGGCTTCGGGGTGCGCCCCCAGCAGGTAGAGCGACCAGGCAAGCAGGGCGGTGCTGGTGTCGTGCCCGGCGATCAGCATGGTCAGCAGCTGGTCGCGGATCAAGCCTTCCTCCATGCCCGCCGCGATCAGCCCGCCCAAAAGGTCGTCGCTCTCTGCGTCTTTACCGTCCATCTGCTCGCGACGCAGGCTGATGATCCGGTACAGGTACTCGTCCATCTGCTGCATCGCCTTGCGGTACTGCGGGCGGGGCATGCCGCGCCACAGCATCCAGATGCCGGGGGAGATATAGCCGATCACCCCCAGCACTGCCTCCCACAGTGAGCGCAGCTCGGGGGTGAAATCCACCCGGTATAGGGTGCGGGTCAGGATCAGCAGGGCGATCTTGCGCATTTCAACCAGCATATCCACCACGCCACTGTCGTTCCAGGCAGCTGTAACCTGGTCGGTCAGCTTCCACATTTCTTCCACATAACCGTCCAGCATGCGCCGGTGCAGGCTGGGGCTCATCAGATGGCGCAGGGTATCGTGGGATTGCCCGTCCTCCACCAGCACGCCGTGGCGCAGTAGGTGGGTCACCGGGTCCAGCTCGTTGCGCCAGCGCAGGTCCCGGCGGGCATCCACCAGCACGAAATGGGCTGCCTCGGGTCCGACCATCACCACGGGCTTGAAGCCGGGCAGGTTGACCCGGAAGATATCCCCCAGGTCCTCGTGGAATACCTGCATGGCTGCCAGGGGATGGCGCTCGCTCAGCATGGCTTGCAAGGCGCGCAAGCCGCTCTGCGGGGTAGGGGTGGGGATCGGCTTTAGCATGGATTAATACCCGTCTTCCTGGAGGAGCTGGCTGGCAACTTTGCCGGATAAGATCACCATCGGCACGCCGCCGCCGGGGTGAGTCGTCCCGCCGGCGAAATACAGCCCGCGCACGTCTGGGCAGCGGTTGTGCGGGCGGCGGAAAGCTGCCCAGCGGTTGTTGGATGAAGTGCCGTACAGCGCCCCGCCCCGGGTGTTGCTCATTTTCTCCAGGTCGAGCGGGGTGATTGCCTGCTGGTACGCCAGGCTCTGGCGCACATCGTAGCCGCGCCGGGCAAGCCACTCCAGCACGCTGTTGGCATAAGCTTCACTCTGTGCTGTCCAATCATAGTTCGCTCCCAGCGGCGGGGCGTTGACCAGCACAAACCAGTTCTCACAGCCGGGAGGGGCATCCTCCGGGGTCGAGCGGGCGGACATGGAGACGTAGATAGTCGGCTCGTCCGGCGGGACGCCCTGGCGGAAGATCTGCTCGAACTCGCGGCGGTAATTGGACGAAAAGAATATATTGTGATGGGCCAGGTCGGGGTGCTCCTCCTGAACTCCCAGCAGCAGGATGAAGCCAGAGCATGACGACTCCTGCTCGCGCAGGCTGGCAAGCTGTTTGCGCACCCCGGGCAGGGACGGCAGCAGCTTTTCATAGACCAGGGTCACGTCCAGGTTGGCGATGACTGCTGCAGCCGGGATCAGGCTGCCGTCTGCCAGCTCCACGCCGCGCGCCTGCCCGGTGAACACTTCGATCTGCTCCACCTGGCAGCCGGTGCGGATCTCCACCCCCAGCTCCAGCGCCAGGCGCTGCAAGGCAAGGGCAATCGAGTAGATGCCGCCCTGCGGGTACCACACGCCCTCGTTAAGCTCTACATGGGCGATCACGTTCAAGGTCGCCGGTGCCAGATACGGGCTGGCCCCGACGTAGGTGGCAAACCGTCCCAGCAGCTGCCGCATGTGCGGTGAGCGGACATGGCTCTCGATCGCCTGCTGCATTGTACGCATTGGATCCACCTTACGCACATCACCCGGGTTAACCTTGAGCAGCCTAGAGATCTGCGGCGGCTCGTTGTAAATAAAAACTGGTCCGGTGATGCGGTGGATCTCGGCTGCGTACGCCAGGAAGCGCTGGTAGCCTTCCACATCCCGCGGCGCGATCCGCTCGATCTGTTCGAGCGTGGCAGGCAGGTCGCTGTACAGATCGAGCTGCGTGCCATCCGGGTAAAAGTAGCGGGTCAGCGGGTTGACGGGTTCCAGGGTCAGGTAATCTCCCAGGTCCTTCCCGGCAGCCCGGAACAGCTCTTCGAACACCGGCAGCATGGTGATCACCGATGGCCCGCTGTCCCAGCGGAATCCCTGCTCCCGCTTTTCACTCATCTTCCCGCCCACCTGGTCGTTCTTTTCCAGCACCAGCACCTGCCTGCCCTGGGCTGCCAGGCGGATGGCGGCGCTCAGCCCGCCAACCCCGGCGCCGATGATCACGATTGGATCAGTCATTAGCATCTCCTGTCATGCCTAGCATCTCGTGTCATGCCTGCTTCTTATTATCCTGGCTGGTCTGGTTAGAAGGGATGACCCTGCCCTTCCAACTCGGCCCGCCCTGGGTGAATTGCCACCAGACCGACTGGGCTGCGATGACGGTCATCAGGAGCACCGAGACGGGCATCAGCAGCGCATCCGGCAGGGCGTGCCGGGTTGCTGCTGCGCTCAGCAGGCGGCTGCCCAGCCCCAGGGCGATCATCGCCAGCGGGTACTCGGGCCAGCCCGGAATGCTCGCCGAGAATACCCCTGCCCCCAACCATGCCCACGGCGCGAGAAATATTAACCAGTGGAAGACCGCCGAAATGAACAGGAAAACCGGCTGCCCGCCATGCCCCGCCAGGATATTCTTAGCGAAGCCCTCCCGCACCTGGCGCCAATCGTGATACATGCGCCCGTAGATCAGCCCGTTGCCCAGCGCCATCACCAGGCGCAGCCCGGCCTGTTTGGTCAGCCGCCCCAGGGCGATATCCTCGACGACAATTTGGCGCACGGCGCTATGTTCGCCCAGCGCCTGGTATGCCGGGCGGCGGAAAGCCAGGCACTGCCCGTTGGCAGCCGCGAAAGACGCCCACGGGATTTTACGCACTGCGAGCTCCGGCAGGTAGGAGGTGATGGTGAACATCATCAAGGGCACCACCAGCCGTTCTGGCCGGCTGACTGCCTGCTGGGTCGGCCAGACGGTGAAGGTGTCTGCCTGGGTTGCCTGCATGCACGCCACCACACCTGCCAGCGCTTCCGATTCCCAGCTAACATCGGCATCTGTGAAGACCAGCACCTCGCCTCGTGCCGCTTCTGCCAGCTGCTGGCAGGCCCAGTTCTTGCCCGTCCAGCCTGGCGGCAGCGCTTTCCCGCCGATCACCTGCAAGCGTCGGTCGCCCTTGCCAGCCTGGGTCGCCAGACCGGCGGTGCCATCCGTCGAGGCATCGTCCAGGATAATCAGCTCGAAATTGGGATAATCCTGCGCCAGCAGTCGGGCGACGGTGGCCTGGATGATGCGTGCTTCATCCCGCGCTGGGACGAGCAGGGAAACGAACGGCTGGCTGACGGGGGCGGATTTTTTTAAACGAGGGAAGGTAAGCGTATTGATCACCGTGATCAGGCTGATCACGACCAGTGCAGACAGGATGAATAGCCCCACCAGGATCACAGGTACGCCTCCAGGGGCAATTGTATCAAAAGATAGGCTATTGCTGCCGGGCGAACCTTTTAAGCAGGCTCGGGCGGATCCCTACCGGCTGGCGCAGCTCGCCGCGGTGCTTGATCAGCAGGATCACCAGGTTCCCCAGCCACACCAGGCCGAACTCAGGGTAGGTCGCCGCGTAATAGGGCAGGACAAAGCCGCCAAATGCCAGGAATGCCAGGATCATCGCCCAGGCGCTGTTCTTGATCACTGCGAACATTACCCCCAGCAGCAAGCCCAGGGTGATCGGTCCTGCCCCCAGGGTCAGGCCGGTCCAGATGCCGAAGGTGGTTGCCACGGCTTTGCCGCCCCGCCAGCCCAGCCAGGGCGAGAAGGCATGCCCGGCGACCGGCGCCAGGGCTACCGGCACGATGGCTGCGCCTGAGATGCCCAGCCAGAACCAGCCCAGGCTGACCGGGATGGCCCCTTTGAAACCGTCCAGCAGCAAGGCTACCAGGGCTAGCTTCCAGCCGCGGGCGCGCAGCACGTTGGTCGAGCCGGGGTTGTGGTCGCCGTACTGGCGGATATCCGTGCCCGTCCCAATCCTGCCTACCAGAACCGAGAAGGGGATTGAGCCAAGCAAGAAGCCTGCCAGGCTAAGCAAGATGGGAACCAGGGGCGAGCCGCTTTCCAGGGACATGCTGGCGGTCTCAATTGCTTTCAGTCGTCGCGCTTTGCTTGCTCGTCGGCGGGTAGTCCGGCGGGTAGTCCGGCGGGTAGTCCGGCGGGTAGTCCGGCTCGGTGGGGCGCTGCCTGCTTGGAGGCAGGCTGAAGGGCAGCCAGCTTATTACCCAGACCCACGGCTCTTTAATTTGCCGCCAGGCCAACAGTGCAAAAGCGCCCATGCCAATAAATCCGGTCAGCGCCGGGCCGGATTGCCCCCAAAAGACGCCCAACCCCATCGCCTGGAACAGCCAGGTCAGGGTGTAGATCATCAGCAAGGGCGCTGCCGGCAGGTTTTTCGGTCGCAGGAGCAGGGTTAGCAGGCTGGAGGATACCCACCAGCCCAGGTAATTGCTCCACGGGATGCCGAAGTAGCCGCTTGTCGCAGAATCCCAATCCCACAGGCCGCGGGCGACCATCTGCGGGTCCAGGTACAGGTCCCAGGCAGTGAATGCCAGCCCGCTCAAAGCAGCGAAGATAATCGGGTAAACGCTTCCCAGGCGGGAGAGGTAAGGCTGCAGGATCACCTGGCTGACCGCCCAGGCCGGGAAAAGCATCATCGCCCAGGCCAGCGGGATGAAAACGGGCACGCCGCCGAGCTGGGGCTGCATGGCTTGCGTGTAGCTGTATTCACCAAAGGGGAACCCGGTGGCTGACCCGAGGTACTCTATCACCCAGGTGAAGGCGGCAATTGCTGCCAGTGTAGCCAGGATGCGCCGCCAGGACCAGGCGGTTCGCAGGCTGAACAGTACCGCTGCCAGTTGGGCGATTACGCCCAGGCTCGCCATCCAGGGGAAAACTCCCTCGCCAAATACCCAGATGGCGATCGGTGTGGCAATCAATGCCAGCAACCAGGCCAGTATGGCTGCTCTTGCGATTGGAGTGAATTTTGCTTCACCGGATAACGATTTTCTGCTCTGTACCCAGCGTTGTAACCAGCGCTGTGACCAGCTCTGGAGCCGCCTAAGCCATTCCTGTGCCCGCGGCTGGCTCTCGCTTGCCAGCATCAAGATCATCCCGAAACCGATGATCAGGTTGGTCATCAGGAAGAACAGCATCTCTTCAATGGGCAGACCGCCCAGCATCAGCCCGGTGGTCTGCTGCGGGTCGATCACCCATGTGCCGCTGGCGATAGCCAGCGAGTCCACCAGCCACAGGTAGATCGTTGGAACCAGGATGCTGATCAGCAGCTCGCGCCAGTGGGCGCGCAAAATATCCGCCCCGAATGCCATCTGGATCAGGACCGGCACCAGCGCCCAGGAAATGATCAGCGTCAAATACGTGCCCGGCTTCCAGCCGGAGAGCAGCAGCACGGTGGAGACGATCCAGACTGCCGCTACCACCAGGCTGCTCCCCAGGCGCAGGCGGGGGCTGGGTCGCACGGCAGGGCGGCTGTTCGCCAGCCGGCGCAGCACCGCCAGGGTCCATAGCCCGGTCAGCAGGGTTTGCACGATAAAGAACGTATACTCTTCGATCGGCACGTACCCGAGGGTGATCCCGGTGACCAGGTCTGGGTTGTACCACCACACCCCGGTCGCCACCAGGTAGTTATCCCAGGGGGTGGTGTAAATCAATGCCAGCAGCACGTGCACCAGGATGATCCAATACGGGTACAGCATCGCCCGGCTGACCGGCTGGCGTCGCAACAGTTTACCCCACAAATCGCGCGGGACAATAACCGCCAGGATCGCCAGCGGCGGCAAGATAAATGCGAACAGGACGCCGAAATACGTCATGGTCTGGCTGAGCCTGACAGGATATTCACAGAAAACCCGCTCTGGACGCCAATCGGCACGCCTGGCTGATCTCCTCCGGCAAACGCCGCGACTTCCCTGGCAGCTTGCTCAAACTGGGCGCTGCCGGCTTCCAGCAGATCGTGCCCGGCGTGGATCTCGCGGTAAGTGACCTGCGCATACCTCATGCGCAGCACCAGCCGGCGGGTCTCCATCGGTCGAACGATCGGGTCGCCTGTCCCTTGCAGGATCAGGGTGGGGGAGTGGATCTTCTTCGCCATGCGGTAGGCGCCGCTTCCCAGGCGCAGCACTTCCTGCATGGCTGCCAGCGGCAGGGTGAAGCGGGTGCGGATGTACTCTTGCACTCCCGGATCATCCAGGTTGGCATCTGGCACGATGGTAGCGAACATCTGGCGCAGACGCGGGTCGTTGAAATCGGCTTTTTTAAACAGGCGCAGGTTGGGCACCAGCAGGCGCGCCAGCGGTACCAGGGCGTGCACCAGTCGCGGGGCGCGCCAGAATGGCGAGATTAACACCAACTGATCCGGTTGCAGCTTTGCCGCCAGGTGCAGGGCGACCGCCGCGCCCATCGAGTATCCCAGCAGCAGGCGGGTTTCGCTATTGGCGTGCAACGCCTCCCATTCCCGGGCTGCGTTTTCGATCCAATCGGAGCGGCGGCGCTGGTTCAGGTTGGCAATATCTGCCCCAAACCCCGGCAGGAGCGGCGCCCGTACCTGCCAGCCGAGCTCGGCCAGTATCTCTCCAAGCGGGCGCACTTCAGCCGGTGTGCCCGGAAAACCATGAATCAACAGCGCCCCACATGCTCCTTCCCCAATCCGGAACGGCTGGTGTTCGGCGGTGGTGTAGGGCTGCAGGTCAGGTCCCACGGCGCTTGCTCCGCGAGATGCTGGCGAGCAGGATATCCCAGATCAGCAGAAAACCGCCCTGAATGGCAATTCCCCAGCCCATGCCCTGCCGCTGGGGATCATGCGAGCTGCTCCGCTTCAGCCATACCCCCCCAAGCACATAGCCGACATCCAGGAGCACATTCAGCCAGATAAACCTCTCGAATTGCAGCCATTGGCGCTGGTGCTCTGCCAGTGTGATCGTGCCGCTCTCCAGGCGGGCAGCGCTCTTTGCCGCGCCGCGCAGCGCAAAGCCTGCGATCAGCCCATCGATGGCCCCCCAGCCCAGGAACTGGCTCCCCAGGCCGCGCCAGAATTTGCCGGCACTGCGCAGCCACAGGGCGCCTGCCACCACGGAGCCGACTGACCATCCCAGCAAAATTGGCATAGCCCGTGCCTGGTAAGTGTACAGGTTCTCAGCCGGGCTGGAGGGTTGATCCGCCGTTTCTGTATTTTCAATCTTGGAGATTGCGTGGGTTGTCATGGTGTTACCGCACCAGCCAGAAAGCTCTTGCCACCAGGCTGAGCTTTTTCAGGGCTCCCGTGCCCGCCCGCCGGGTGAAGACGTTGTAACGGTTATTGCGGACATCTTGCAGGATCGCCCGGTAGATCTCCAGGGCGCTCATCACCGCTACCTGCCCGCTGGCAAGCATCTGCACGCTCTGCCGTGCCGCTGCGTAATAAGTCTCAGTGCGCTCGAACTCGAACTCCAGCAGGTGTACCAGGTTGTTATTGATCCGCTGGGCTGCCAGGTCTTCTTCTGTATAGCGGAAGAACTGCATGTCCTCTAATGGCAGGTAGATGCGCCCGAGGCGCCGGTCCTCGCCGATATCCCGCCAGAAATTGCTCAGCTGCATGGCGACCGAGAGGCTATCCGCGCCCGGCAGGGCCTTTTCCAGGGTGTGGGGCAGGTTGACGCCCAGGATATAGGTCATGGCGCGCCCGACAGGGATCGCGCTGCCATCCATATAATGAAGCAACTCGTCAAATGTGGGAAAGCGGGTGATGGTCAGGTCTTCCCGCATCGCCCGGAAGTAAGCCGCCATGGTCTCGCTGGGGATGCCAAACTTGAGCGAGGTATCCAGGTAAGCGCGCAACACCGGGTGCGAGCTGTCGCCGCTCTCGAAAGCCTTCCAGTACTCATGCTCCCAATCGTCGATGGCTTCCATCGCCGATTGGAAGCCGTCATGGGTCACGTCCACCCGGTCATCCCCCACCCGCATCAGGGCGTACAGGGCCTCGACATGCGCCAGCTTGTCTGCCGGCAGGTAATTGCTGGCGGACGAATAGTTCTTGCTGGCATTGCGCATGATCTGTCGGCAAACCGCGTAGTCTTCTGCAGAAGCGATCCCCTGGCTGGTTCTCTCTCCAGAAGGCAGGTAAAGTTGATTGATGGATGGCGTTTGAACATTGCCGTCCTGGTTGAACCGGTAATTTACTTCCATTCTTCAATCACCCTTTCTGTTACCAATCGAGACGAAATCATTACCATCGGCATTCCGATACCGGGATAAGTGCTCTGACCAACAAAATAAAGTCCGTGGATATCGCGAGATTTGTTATTGGGTCGAAAATACGAAGACTGAAAGAAGCCATGCGACAGCGAGCCGAAAGCCGTGCCCAGCGTGGCATGGATATCGTTGAGCCAGTCGGTCGGGCGGTACTGACGCTCCCAGACAATGTGCTGGCGGATTTGGGGGTCGATGATCGTCTCCAGCCTGTCGAGCAGGGTCTCGCGCAGCTGCCCGGCAGCGATATCCCAATCGATCTTGGCTTCCAGGTTAGGCATCGGTGCCAGCACATACACCAGGCTGTGCCCGGGCGGCGCCAGGCTGGGATCGGTGACCGTGGGAATGTTCAGGTGGAAGGATGGATCTTCTGGCAGCACCTTGGTCTTGAAGATCGCATCCAGGTTGGCCCGGTAATCCTGCGAGAAGTACAGCGCCTGGTGGCGCAGGTGATCGTATGTGCGATCCAGCCCCAGGTATAGGATGAACCCCGAGCAAGCATATTCCATCCGGCTCAGGCGCTGATCGCTGTACTGCTTGCGGTGGCGCGGGTGTACCAGCTTCTGGTAGGTGTAAGGCAGGTCAGCATTGGAGATCACCAGGTCGGCAGGGATGGTCTCGCCGCTCTCCAGGCGGACCCCTGTCGCCCGCCCGTTCTCGACACAGATCTCCTCCACCGGGCTGCTGGTGCGGATCTGCACTCCCATCGACTGCGCCAGGTCAAGCATATCTTCCACCAGGCTGTATATGCCGCCCATCGGGAACCACATGCCCAGCGCCAGGTCGGCGTAGGTGATCAGGCTGTACATCGCCAGGGCATCGAACGGGGATAGCCCCAGGAACATCGAGTGGAAGGAGAAAGCCTTGGTCAGCTTATCGTTGTGGTCAAAGAAGTCCGCCACCTGGCGGTACAGGTTTTGATGGGCCTGGGTCTGCCACAGGCGGATTGCAGCGGTCGGGTTTGCCAGGTCGGTAATGTGGTCGAAGTTGCGGTCAACGAAATCCATCCCCAGCTCGTATTTGCGAGCGCCCGCGCCGATAAACCGGAACAGCCGCTCGGCGCTACCCGCCTGCACCCGCTCGACCTCTTTTGCCAGCTCTGCCATGTTGCTGAACAGGTCCAGGTGGGTGCCGTCGTGGTAGTAGATGCGGTAGTTGGGGTCGAGCTGCATAAAGCGCACCCGCTGGTCCAGATCCTGCCCGATGGAGCGGTAGAGCTCCTCAAAGGCAGATTTCATCACCAGGATGGTCGGTCCGGTATCAGCCCGGAATCCGTTCTCTGCCAGCAGGTTGCTGCGCCCGCCGGGTAGGGCTTGCTTCTCCAGCACGGTAACCCGAAAGCCCTGGTTACCCAGTCGCAAGGCTGTTGCCAGGCCTCCCATCCCTGCTCCGATGATCACGACATGCCGCATGTACTGCTCCCGAATGACAAATTTCCTTACGCTGCCAAAGTATAGCACAACGTAAAGATATTGTCAATATATACTGTACAAATATTGTGCAATCTGTTCATGGATTTACCCAGGGCTTTCACCTGGTTGTTAGCATTGTGGGCTATGGGATGAATTGCCGTCATTATACATGACAATAATGATCTTGCAATATTCTGATTGTTAACATCAGGAAAATTTTTCGTTTCCGGCATGCTGGCTTTGTTTGCCAGCGCTTGCGGTGGGGGCGCTGATTGATCTACGCGAGCCTGCCGTGATTGAAAAAGACGGCTATATCGCCGGCGCAGTCCATATCCCCGTGCGCGATCTGCTCAATAACCTGGATAAGCTGCCTGCCCAGGACGAGCCCATCGTGATCTACTTCGGCTCCGGGCACCGCGGCGCCCTGGCAATGTCAGCCTTGCAGCACCTGGGCTACACCAATGTCCGCAACCTGGCAGGCGGCTTGAATGCCTGGGTAGCTGCTGAGCTGCCGGTCACCAGGTAGATCAGTCACAGGTCAATTCGATAATAAAACCGGGGTGCTCGGCAAATACCTGCCCGACCACCCCGGAATTTTTTTTCCAGATTAGATCAAACGCTCTTTAGCTTACGGAGCGTCCGTCGGTTGGATCACCTGGATCGCCGGGGCGGTCGGCTGAGCAGCAGCCTGTAAAGCCTGCTGGACGAACTGCGCCAGCTCCAGGGGGAATTCCGGCTCAGTGGGCACGCGCTCCTGCCAGATTCCGCGATCCTCGATCTCGGAGGCATCCAGCAGCTCCTGCAGCCATGTGGTGAAAGCCTGCTCGCGCAGGTTCTCAACCTCAGCTTCGGAAATCTGCCGGTCCTCACGCCCCAGAACCTGGATGATATGGTAGCCAAAGGAAGATTGTACCGGCTGGCTGACCTCACCGATCTCCAGGCTGAAGGCGGCATCTTCGAACTCTGCCACCATCCGGCCGCGGCCAAACCACCCGAGGTCGCCGCTCTGGTTTTTATTACTTTCATCGGTGGAAAGCTCGGCTGCCAGGGCAGACCAGTCCTCGCCGGCGTTCAAGCGCTCCAGCACCACTTGCGCCAGGGCCTCGTCCGGAACGAGGATATGCCGCGCCCAAACCTGCTCCTGAGTCTGGCTGATGCCCTCTTCTTCAACGACTGCCTCGAGCACCTTCTGGCGTAGCAGCACCGACGTGATCAGTCTTTGCAGGTCTTTCTCGCCAAAACTGATCGCCGTGTCCAGCCCATCGATTGTCTGCTGGTATTGCTCCTCAAACAGCTCGCGGGTGAAGGGTGTGGCGGTCGCCGTCGGCGCTCGGGTGGGCGTAACAGTCGGCACCAGAGTCGCCGTGGCGGTCTGGGTCGGGGTGGCGGTGGGAGTGATCACCTGGGTGGGCAACGCTGTGGCGGTCGGCGGGATCAGGGTTTGCTGCACGGGAGATAGGGTCGAGGTGGGCAGCACCGCCTGGGTTGGGGCGGTGGTTGGCGTGCCGTCCGGGAAGAAACCCAGCTGGTTCTGGATCTCCTCTTCAACTTGTTGCTGGTTCACGCTGATGCCGCGCCGCTCCGCTTCCTGGCGGATCAGGGCTTCCTCGATCAGCTGGTCCAGCGTCTGCTGTCCCACGATGAGCGGGCTGAGTTGCGACTGGACATTGCTGATCTGGCTGACAAAGTTCGCCTGGGTCTCCGGGCTATCGCCGAACAGCTGAGCGATCTGGTAGGCGTTGATGGCATTGCCGATCAGCTGCTGGCGGTTGTAGCGCGCCCGGGTCTGGAACTCTTCTGTGGTGATGTTCTCGCCGTTGACAACAGCCACAGGCTGGCGGGCTTTCAGCACGCGCTCGTTAATCAAACCATAGGCAATCACGCCAACCACCAGCGCCACCGTGATGATGATGCCAATCGTGATATAGCGTTGCTGCCTGCGCTCGCGCTCCATGCGCGCCAGGTGTTTCTTGGTTGTTGGGATGGGTTGTTTCGGATTCTTCGCCATAATTTGTCCTCAGCCTCAGGCGGCGCACGGGAGATTCTAATCAGCAACCCGCCGCATGCCGCCTGGCAAGGCTGATCAGGCAAGCTTTAGCGCAAAGTCTCGCCTGTGAATTGCAGCAAAGCGATGTGCCGGGCGCGTTTGATTGCCTGGGCAAGCTCGCGCTGGTGCTTGGCGCAGGTGCCTGTCTGGCGCCGGGGACGGATCTTGCCGTCTTCCGTCACAAAGCGCCGCAGCAGCTCGACCTGCTTGTAATCGATCGACACCGAGTGGTCGGTGCAGAAGAGACATACCCGCGGGTGGGCATAGAAGCGACGTTGTTGCTGCCCGCCCCTGGTGTCGTTATGCATGTTTTGGTCACTCACGATAATTACTCCTCGTGTTCGATATACATCGTGTTGTTGTTAATACGGATACTCCATTTCCTCTCCAGCTTCATCTTCTGGAGCGGCATGGTTGAGATCACGGCGATCTCCCAGCATGATCATTTCGTTGGCGACGATCTCGATGGCAGAGTGTTTTCCGCCCTCGTTATCTTCCCAATGACGGGTCTGCAAACGGCCTTCGACGTAGACCTGCTGGCCTTTGGTCAGGTATTGTTTGCAGATTTCCGCCAGGTTACCCCAGGCCACTACGTTGAACCACTCTGTCTCGCTGCGCCGCTCGCCGTCCGCAGTGTTCCATGTGCGGCTGGTAGCGATCGTGAACGTGGTCACCGGGCGGCCGGATGGCGTGTAGCGCATCTCGGGCTCCCTGCCCAGCCGACCGATGATCATAACTTTATTCAATCCTCGACTCATCTTTGACTCCTCGATCACGAACCGATCAAAGGAAAAATCTCTTCGTCAATCATGAGACCACCCTGCCTGCGTTGCAGCGCGGTCCGGAGATTGCACCGGTAAGTACGCATTCTTGTGTTTCGGGTTAATTGGCGGTGACCAGGAAACGAATTACAGGCTCAAAGAAACGCAGGTTGCGCTCCAGCTCCAACCCAAACTTGGGCTCCATGCTGATATTCATCAGCACGTAGTGCCCCTGGGTTTGCTTGCGGATGGGATAAGCCAGCCTGCGTTTTCCCCACAAGTCGGTCTTGATGACCTGACCGCCGGCATCGGTGATCCAGCCCTGAACTTTGGTGATCGCCTCATTAAGGGCGGTCTCTTCCAGGTCCGGGTGGACGATGATGACGAGTTCGTACTCGCGCATGGTAAGCATGCCTCCTTTCCTCGGGATTGCCCCTGGACTCAACCCTCAGGCCAGCCAGGAGCGGAAAGCTTGCCACAGTTGTGCTTGGCAACGGAGGCAGAGTATACCCGAAACCCACCGATTTGGGTAGGGGGTTCTTTCAACTTTCAACTTCCAACTTCCCGCAAGGTGATCTCACCGGGCTGTACCCCTTACGAACCTTGCGGGAAGTTTTATAGACCCTCTAACGGCATCCAAACTTCCCGGTCTTCCAGAGCCCAATCCGGGTAAGCCTCTCCTCCCAGGAAGCGCCGGGCGTACAGCTCAGCCAGGCGGGCATAGCGCTCGCCGCTGCTGTCCGCCAGCCGGTAGAGCAGCCCCACGATTGCCGCGTCCGCCAGACGGTCCAGGGCATCCTTGGCATACCACTGGGCAGGTGGGTTTTCCAGCTCGCTTAGCCTGCACAGCGTGGCATCGATTGCCTGGGATGCCAGGCGGGCGGGCGGCGAGGAGACAGCCCCTAAAAGCGGCAGGAACTCATCCAGGAACATCTCGTGAGCGCCTTTTTTCTGCATTGCCTCCAGCATGTCCAGCGCCTGGATATTGCTGGTGCCCTCCCAGATGGCGGTGACCAGCGCTTCGCGGTGCAGGCGCGGCAGGTTGGTCTCCTCCAGAAAGCCCATCCCGCCGAAGATCTCCATTGCGGTCCGGGTAGCCT
>JBFYSV010000298.1:0-13548 GCA_041301185.1 Anaerolineae bacterium | reverse complement strand
GGGGACGCCACGCATCTCCCAATCGTTGAACTTGAACCCGGGTGTGAGCTCCTCGCGGCTGTCTACTTTCAGGCGGAAGCCTGCAGCTTTCAGCTCCGCAGCGACGCGCTCAACAACCGGCATGACCAGGCTTTTCTCAGCCTCGCTCTTGTAGATCGGCACAACCACAACCTGGATAGGCGCCAGCCGGGGCGGCAAGATCAAGCCCTGGTCGTCGCCATGGGTCATGATAATCGCCCCAATCATACGGGTGGAGAGCCCCCAGGAAGTGGTCCAGGCATGCTGCAGCTGGTTATTGCGATCCAGGTACTGGATGCCGAAAGCCTGGGCAAAGTTTTGACCCAGGAAATGCGAAGTGCCAGTCTGCAGAGCGCGCCGGTCGCCCATCATCGCCTCTATCGTGGTGGATTGGACTGCCCCGGCGAACTTCTCGCTATCGCTCTTGATACCCTTGATCACTGGCACAGCTGCCTCGTTGATAGCAAAGTCGGCATACACGCCAAGCATACGGAAGGTCTCTTCTTGGGCTTCTTCAGCAGTTGCATGCGCGGTGTGTCCTTCCTGCCAGTAAAATTCCAGGGTGCGCAGGAAGAGCTTGGTGCGCATCTCCCAGCGGACAACATTGCCCCACTGGTTGATCAGCACGGGCAGATCGCGGTAGGATTTGATCCACTTGGCGTACATATAGCCAATGATGGTCTCCGATGTAGGGCGCACGACCAGCGGTTCTTCCAGCTTCTCTCCACCCCCGATGGTTACAACCGCCAGCTCGGGCGAGAATCCCTCGACATGCTCCTTCTCCTTCTCCAGGAAAGACATCGGGATGAGCAGGGGGAAGGCGGCGTTGACATGACCGGTTTCCTTGAAGCGGCGGTCAAGCGCCTGCTGGATATTCTCCCAAAGGGCCCAGCCGTAGGGCAGTACCACCATGCAGCCGCGCACAGGGGCGTAATCCGCCATTTCAGCGCGCAGCACGATCTGGTTGTACCATTCGGAAAAATTCTCGTTGCGGGTGGGGAGTTTTTCACTGCTCATAATCACCTCGAAGAAATATGGGTAGGTTGGGGAGCACAGCACATGGTGATGTCACCCCAATAAAATCGCCCTCTGGAAGCTTTCAGTCCAGAGGGCGGTAATGGCTAATGGAGATCGCTGCCTGCCAAACCCTGAGAAACCGAAAGCCTAGACAGGCTTGCGGGGGGCCGGGAACGGGGCAGGGCTGGCGGGGACTACGATCGATCTGCACATGCTGGCTAGAAGTTTACCATTGGCTGGAATAGTGTCAAGGCTTGGGTGAGGAGAATCCTTATCCTTAGGCCTCGGGTCTGGTGCCCGGGTTTGGTTTTCCACTCAGCACCGCGTTCAAGCTGCCAGATGTGAATCCCGCCAGATCGAGCGCGACATAGGTATAGCCCAGGGAGCGCAAGGAATTTACAATTTGCTCGCGATGGTCTACGATCATCTTGAAATCTTCCGGCTCGACTTCAATCCGGGCGATGGTATCGTGGTGGCGGACGCGCACCTGGCGTATCCCCAGGTCGCGCAGGAGGCGCTCTGCCTGTTCTACCTGGGAGAGGGTTTCGATGGTGACCATCGTACCATACGGGATGCGCGATGAAAGGCAGGCTGCGGCGGGCTTGTCCCAGTTGGAGAGACCCGCCTGGCGCGCCAGCTGGCGCACCTCTTCTTTGCTCAGTCCCGCTTCAAGCAGCGGGCTGCGCACACCATGCTCCCGGGCAGCCTGTCTCCCTGGACGGTGATCATCCATATCATCCAGGTTGCTGCCATCCACAAGGAAGGCGAATCCATTTTGCCGGGCGTAATCAACCAGCTCGCTGTAGACTTCGGTTTTACAAAAATAGCAGCGGGCAGAGCTGTTGGCTAAGTAGCGCGGATCTTCTGTCTCGTGGCTGTCGATAAGCACATGGCGAGCGCCGATCTTTTGGGCGATCTGCCGGGCTTCTGCCAGCTCTTGCGCCGGCAGGCTGGGGGATACGGCAGTTACTGCGATGGCGCCTTCTCCCAGGCAGTCGTGGGCAGCCTTGAGCAGGTAGGTGCTGTCTACCCCACCCGAGTAGGCCACTGCCACGCTGCCCATTGATCTTATGATTTCGGTCAGGTTCTTTTGCTTCTCTTGGATATCCATACCGTTAATCTACCTCGATTATTAATGATGCCGGCTAGTTTCCGGTGTAAAAACTCTCCAAACCAGGTGCCAGGCACCTTGGGTTCCGCACCAAAAACCGGCTAGGGTCTATCCTGGCGGTGCAGGCCGGATTGTAACGCGAATTGGAAGGCTTGCTGGTACTCGGTTTGGGTAACCCGGCGGTTTAGTTGCGGGTACTGGCTGGCCTTATAAGCCGGGCGATACTGGTCCATCAGGTTGAAATAGGTCTCGGCTGAGATCTCCTCCACCAGGAACTGGACCACCTTTTGGGTGCCTGCCAGGTTGTTGGGCAGTACCAGGTGGCGTACCAGCAGGCCGCGGGTTGCCAGGCCGTGCTCATCGATTTGCAGATCGCCTACCTGGCGGTGCATCTCCCGCACGGCTGCCTGGTTCACCTTGGGGTAATCGCGAACCTTTGAATAGCGCAGCCCGATCTGGGGGCTGGCGTATTTCATATCCGGCATATAGATGTCAACCACGCCATCCAATAGTTGCAGCGAAGACAGCGAGTCATAGCCGCCCGTGTTGTAGACCAGCGGCAGGTGTAGCCCTGCCCGGGCTGCGATCAAGACCGCCGCCAGGATTTGCGGCACAACATGGCTGGGCGATACCAGGTTGATATTATGGCATCCGGCATCTTGCAGCTCCAGCATAATGGCTGCCAAGTCTTCGGGTTCCACCTTGCGTCCATTGTCGGTCTGGCTGATATCGTGGTTCTGGCAATACTGGCAGCGCAGGTTACAGCGAGTGAAGAAAATCGTACCAGAGCCGCGCCAGCCGCGAAGGGGGTCCTCTTCGCCAAGGTGCGGGCCATAGCTGCTGATCATGGCGCGCTTGCCCGTCCGGCAAACGCCGCGCTCGCCTTCCAACCGGTTGACCGCGCACTCCCAGCCGCAAACCTTGCACTTTCCCAGCTCCTGGTAAGCCTGGGCGACGCGTTGCTCCAGGACATGGGAGTGTAATAACTTTACGTAAGCAGGTTCAATACTCATCCGCATCGGCCTTACAGTTCAGTGCAAGAACAGAAAAGCCAGGTCATTCACGTTGGTCAGGGTCGGTCCTGTATGGAGCAAATCCCCAAGCGGCTCAAAAAAGTGGTACGCATCATTGCGCCTGAGGAATTCTGCCGGATCCAAACCCAGTTGCCGGGCTCGCCACAGCGTCTCGCCGGTAACCACTGCCCCGGCTGCGTCAGTTGGGCCATCGCCGCCATCGGTGGCCAGGCAGACCAGGGTTGCTCCAGGAATTCCAGCCAACCTCCCCACCGCACCCAGTGCTAGCTCCTGGTTGCGACCTCCCAGGCCTTCTCCGTTGACGGTTACTGTCGTCTCGCCGCCTGCCACCAGGCAGGCCGGTCGGGGAATTGGCTGCCCGCTATCCGCGATCTGCCGGGCAATGCCTGCCAGGAATAGACCTGCCTGCCGGGCCTCTCCTTGCAGGTAAGTGGTTAGTAACAAAGTATTGTACCCCTCCGCCGTAGCTTGTGCCAGTCCTGCCTGTGCCGCATGGATATTGCTGGCAATAATCAGGTTATAGACCTGGTCAAAGAGCGGGTCACCCGGCTTGGGTGTTTCTGGTAACCTGCCGCTCTCACCGAGGTGCAATGCCCGCCGGATCGGGGATGGAATTTTATCTTCCAGCCTGTATTTTCTGAGCACTGCCGTCGCGTCTGCATAGGTGGATGGATCGGGCACCGTAGGTCCTGAGGCGATGCTGTCCATAGAGTTGCCTACCACATCCGACAGGATCAGGGTCAGCAGGCGGGCTGGGGAGACCAGGCGTGCCAGGTTGCCACCTTTAACTTGGTCCAGGTGCTTGCGCAAGATATTGATCTCCTGAATGTCAGCGCCGCTGGATAAGAGCACTTCGGTCAAGGCTCTCAGGTCATCCAGTGAAACACCTGGTATGGGACTCGTCAGGAGAGCCGATCCGCCGCCGGATACCAGGCAGATCACCAGGTCGTTTCGGGTTGTATTCTTTAATAGCCTGCAAATTTGGCGGGTGGCCTGCAAACCGCGCTCATCCGGGTAGGGATGTCCGGCGGGCAAGATTTCGACCTGCTGTAAAGGTTCGGCCGCCCCGATGTGCTCATAGCCTTCCTTGACAACCACCATCCCGGCGGTCAGGCGGTCTCCCAGCAGGTCGGATACCGCCAGCGCCATCGGCGCGCCGGCTTTACCCGCCCCGATCACATAGATCGAGTCAAAGGAAGCCAGATCGTATGTTTGCTCTGCAACCAGCAGGTGGTTGCCCGACCCGGAGAGGTGCTTGCTTACTGCCAGAGCAGGATCAACTGCTTGCAGCGCGGCTGCCAGGATGCGTTGTACCGGCTGACCCTGGAGGCTCTCTTGCAGGGAGTTAGCCTTGAACCGAGACGCTTCCACTTCGAAAGATCATCCTAGCGGCGCGACGCACTCAGGCAGGTCATTGGCAGGGCTGTTGACCAGGGTGGAGACGGGGTAGGCAACCATCTGGTCCGCCGGGTAAGGTTTGAGCAGCGGGGAAAGCTCTTCCGGGTTTTGCTCGCCGGGTTCCAGCCATTTCTGGTAGGACTCTTCCGGCAAGATCACTGGCATACGGTTGTGAATGGTCTGCATCAGCTCGTTTGGCTCGGTAGTGATGATTGTGCACGAGAGGATCATCGAGCCGTCTATCGAGTTCCACATCTCCCACAACCCGGCGAAGGCGAAAGGCTGGTGAGAGGCAAGGTGAATGTAGATTGGGATCTTTGCCTTGCTGGTTGGCTGTTTTTGCCACTCGTAAAACCCATCCGCCAGGATCAGGCAGCGTCTCCGTCGAAAGGCGGCCTTGAAGGAGGGCTTTTCTGCCAGGGTCTCTGCCCGGGCGTTAATCATCCGGCTGCCAATCTGGGGATCTTTTGCCCAGGAGGGGATCAACCCCCAGGTGTAAAAGTCCAGCCGGTTTTTCCCGTCGTTTGCAACCACGGCAACCGGTTGTGTCGGGGCGATATTATAGCGGGAGGAGATCTCCGCAGGGATATAGAGCCAGGGGAAATTCTCCTGCAGGGCGCTGACTTCGGCTGTAAGTGTAAAACGACCACACATAGTATTCCTTTCACCGGGTTGATTCTCGATAAACCGATAATCCAGTAAGATGCGCCACAAGTTTCGGTGATATGATTGGTTTTTGCTCCTGACATTATAATCTATGGCGAAACTGGATGACATTACCCCCCGTAAACCAAAAAACTGTCTCTGATCTTAATCTCTCACCAGCTGTGCGGCGGGCTGCAACCGCCGGTTATTACGGCTCCTTTATCATCTTCGGGTTGCTTACCGCAGCTTTGGGACCTACCTTACCCGGTCTGGCCCAGAATACGGGCAGCGAGCTGGCACAGATCAGTTTTGTATTCACAGCTCAGGCGCTCGGCTATTTGATGGGATCTGTTTACGGCGGGCATTTATTCGACCGCCTGCCCGGTCATCGCCTGCTGTTCACCGTGCTGATCTGCATGGCGGGGTTGGCTTTCTTTGTCCCGCTCATCTCGCTGTTATGGCTGCTGGTGCTGGTATTTATCATTCTGGGAGCCATGCAAGGATCGCTGGAAGTGGGCAATAACACCTTGCTGGTATGGCTGTATCGAGATCGGGTAAGCCCGTACATGAATGCTCTGCACTTCTTCTTCGGAGTGGGGGCAGTTTTATCACCGCTGATCATCGCCCGCACTACTTCATCGGGAGGGGATATCCGGTGGGTATATTGGGTGTTATCTCTGGCTGCTATCCCGGTTGCTGTGTGGTTGGGCAGGTTGCCAAGCCCGGTCAACCTGCATGCAAGCCAGCCGGGGCAGTCCGGTCAGGTCAATACCTTGCTGGTAGCCCTGGTGGCAATCCTCCTGTTTCTGTACGTGGGGGCAGAGGCAAGCTATGGGGGTTGGATTTACACCTATACCATCAACCAGTTCGAGGGGCATCCCGCAGCCAGCGCAGCTCTTTTAACATCTGCGTTTTGGGGTGCGCTCACTGCGGGCAGGCTGGTCTCTATTCCACTGGCAACACGAACAAAGCCGAGCACAGTCCTGGTAGTCGATTTGCTGGGATGCCTGGCCAGTCTGGGCATAATTATGGTTTGGTCTGAATCGTTGTTTGCCATCTGGGCGGGTACTTTAGGCCTGGGTTTCTTCATGGCATCTTTTTTCCCGACGACGGTCACCTTAGCCGGGCAGAAGATGCAGATCACCGGGCAGGTGAGCGGGTGGTTTTTTGTAGGGGCGGGGGCAGGCGGGATGATACTGCCCTGGCTGATCGGGCAGTTGTTCGAAGCGATCGGACCGGGGATCACGATTTCGTTTATCATGATCGATCTGCTGATCACCCTGGGCGTGTTGGCGGTTTTCCTTTCCCTGTCTTCGCAATCCGCAATCAGCCAGGCGGAAGCCTCGTAGAACGAGCGTGCCGGTGCCAGACCGAGTGTAAGGAGCCCGATGCCTATCGAAGATGCCAGCCGCTGGGATCAGCGCTACGCCCAAGATCAGCGATTCCGCACCTTCACCCAACCGCGCCAGTTTCTCGTCGAGCATGCGGGCTGGCTCCCGGAGGGCGGCCTGGCGTTGGACATCGCCATGGGACTCGGCGGCAATGCGGCTTTCTTGTTGGAGTGCGGTCTGCGGGTGGTCGGCCTGGATATCTCGTGGGTTGCCTTGCAACGCGCCAAGCAGCGCCTGCCGGATTTAATGGTGGTGCAGGCAGATCTGACGCGCTTCTCTCTCCCCTCGCGGACTTTTGATATCATCCTGAATTTTTATTACCTGGAGCGCAATTTGTGGGTTGATTATTGCCGCTGGCTGAAACCAGGCGGCATCCTGATAGTCGAAACCCTCACCCAGGATATGCTGGCTATCCAGCCAGATATCGATCCTGCTTTTTTGTTGAAACCGGGTGAGCTTTTACTGGCCTTCCGCAATCTGGAAATCCTGGCGTATCGCGAGGGCCGGCAGGTTTCCCGGAACGGGCACATTAGCGCCGTCGCTAGCCTGGTGGCGAGGAATAGTTAACTTGAAAAATCCTTATCCCGCCTTGCGGATTAAGGTTTCCTGGCGCAGGTAGCAATAAACATTGGGGAGTATTGCGAGAGGGGAGAGCTGGGGTCAATGTCCTCGTAAAAGCCGGTCAGGTGGAACCCAGCCTTCAGCTGACCGCCGATCTGCTCATCGAGGGTGTGGCTGAACTCCAGCGGTAAGCCTTGCTCCATAAGCTCCTGCAGCTTGGCCTCGCTCAAGCTGCTCAAATCCGAGTAGGGCAGCTTGTGGACAACCTCGAACTCACCCTGATCTGCTTTATCCAGGTCGAAGATATAGATGACCGGGTTATCGAAGCCAGCCAGCAGGCTGCCGCCGCGGCGCAGCACGCGATAGGCTTCTCGCCAGACAGGCAACACCTCTGGTGCAAACACGTTGGAGACCGGGTGAAAGATCAGGTCAAAGCTATCATCGGCAAACATGTGCAGGTCAGCCATATCGCCTTCGACCGTTGTGAGGTGCAGGTCCTCTCGTTCAGCCACGAAGCGGTCTCGCTCCAGTTGCCTGGGAGAATTATCCAGGATGGTGATATCGGCTCCGGTTGCCGCCAGGATCGGTCCTTGCTGGCCTCCCCCGGATGCCAGGCACAGGATTTTCACGCCCTGCATATTTTCGGGGAACCACTCGCGGGGAACGGGGATCGTGGGAGTGAGTACGATCGACCACCTCCCGGCGCGAGCTGCAGCGATTTCTTCAGGGCTGACCGGGAGCGTCCAGCGGTTGCCTTTCTCGACCTGCCTGTTCCAGGCCTCTCGGTTGTACGCAAGAACATCCATAATGCCTCCCCAAAAGCAAGAACCGAAGGCGTTACCCCTCGGCTCTAAGAATACCAGCAACGATTTATCAGGATTCCCTGCGCTTAATCAGGGTAAGAACATTGCCGCCCTCGGGCGAGTATTCGTAACGCACTTCATCCACCATTTTGCGCATCAAGAAGACCCCCACGCCGCGTGGCTTGAGTTTTTCCAGGGGTACATCAACCTGAGGGTCCGGGATTTCCTGAGGGTTAAATGGCATCCCCCGGTCTCGCAAGATCACTGTCAGCCCCTTCGCGTCGACGATCACCGAACAAAGCATCACGCCTCGATCTTCTCCGCCATAGGCGTGGTCGATGATATTGCTGCATGCTTCATCGACTGCCAGCTGGACAGCATAGACGGCTTTGTCGCTCAAGCCGGCAGATTTGGCGGCCTGGCTGATAAAAGCACCTACGCGGGGCAAACTCTCGAAACGACCGGGAAATGAAACGGTTTCCATCCGATAAACAACACCAATAAGCAAGCTAGAAGCTTCCTACTGCTGCGGTCAGGTCATTGAAAATCTTGAAGTACGATCCCATACCCACCAAATCGAGCGATTCGCGGATATTATCCTGGACATTCACCAGGGTCACCTCACCGCGCTTATAGCGCTTGCACTTCTTCTGGGCGTCAATCAACACCCACCAGCCTTTACTGGACATGAAATTGATGTCAGACATGTCGAAAACGATTTTATAGCGTCCGGCTTCGACGATGCTGTTCAGGGCTTCCTCCAGGCGGGGCGCAGTGCTGCTATCCACACGCCCGGCGGCTTTTACGACATCGCAGCGCTTGTACTCGGTGGATGTGACTTCCATGGCATTTCCTCCTAACAAAATCTAACGGGTTGCTCTTTTATAAACGCAGGGATTATAACACGATCAAATTCGCACGCGGTTTTCAGCGCCAGGCGGTACCAGCTAAACGACCCTCCCTGCGGGCTTTTTGGCTAGTAGCGTGGCTGCCTGAGCATGCGAGCCATCATTCCGATCATGAAGCCCGCCGTAGTCAATGCAGCCAGGGCGATTTTGGTTCTGTCCAACACGGGCTCGATGCGTACACCTTCCGGTGAGACGATCACCACGGCAACCGGCCGGGAAAACGAGTAACCACCTCCGCCACCGCCTGAGCCCGATCCAGACATTGGCTCGGGACTGGTCTCATCTTTCGCAGTGCGTTGCTCCTGGACGGGCTGATCTTCTTCGGATGGGTTGTATGAGCCAGAACCCAGGCCGAATCCCATGCCGCACAACACTTCTGCAGTGGGAATGATGGTGATGCCCCCGCTTTTTATCGGTTTTCCGTACACAGCGTCGGTCGCCGCGATACGGGTCAGGTTTTCCATTGTCTCGCGGATGGTGGCAATGGTTTTGTCAAGCTCATTGGTTAGATCGGTTGAGGGCGAAGAGAGTTCTTTATTCATTCGATATTCCTTTCCGTATTTTTTGATCCAATATCCACAGTAGCAACCCACCCAACAGGCCTCCTGCCAGAAGTGCCACTTGCACGCGGCGGGTGGCATCCACGACACGAATCACCTGCTCGTCCCCGTTCGCCGATACTGCCAGGATTGAGAGGGGACGGTTCCAAACCAATCCGCCCGGAAAACCCGGGAAATCCAGCCGCACGGATTGGGCGAAGGGGATAATCCTGGTCCGTCCGGCTAAAACCGGGGTGCCGGCTTTATTCTCAACTTGCAGCAGGGGGCTCATTATCCTGGGTCTCCTCTGAATGGGATGTCTCGGATGAGCTACCAGCTTCTGTGCCCCGCAATCGGGAGGCGACTTTCTCCAGCTCCGTGTTGGCGATATTCAATGCTTTCAGGAGCTCCTGGCGGAACTGATTCTCCACTTCGCCGCTATTCACCCGCTCTTTAAATTCATCAAAATCGGATTTTAGCTGCTGCCCGGAGGGGCTTTCCTTTATCTGGTCGATTTCTACTTTCAAGGTCTCAGAAACATCTGTCAGACCGGCTTCGATCTCTTGTTGAAGTTTGACGCGCTCCGGGCTGTTCCAGGCAACATGGATTGTATCGACCAGGCTTGCACCCAGCTTGCGGAATGCCTCGGTCAGGCTATCATCATTAGGGGGAGTTTCGCTCATAATATCTCTCCTGAGACTCATTTATTTATATAGAAGTTACGCAGTTGAAGGAGAAAATAGGGGTGTGTGGGTGTGCGGAGCACGCCCACACACCCCTATCCCCTCGCCAAGTTCTAAAGTCCTATTATATTCAATTTTGCCTCAAAGTATCCGCTTTCGCAAGGGCAAAACTTGCAGCTAAGCCGATTGCCCTGATATCCACAAGGATATCACTTGTATGTCGAGGTGATTTGTGGCATACTGGAAAAAGTAACGGTACTCTGCACAGAAACATCAATCCTTCTCCTGGGAGGTGATCCATGCGGCATCCATTCCAAGCGATCCCGGCCAGCCATGAACGCAGGGCGTTTATCTGGCTCACAGTGATGTCTTTGGTGTTGATGGTATTGATGAATGCGGTTGGGGAGCCGTTGAAGAATGAGGCCGCTCCGAGCGGGATTATCTCCTACGAGTTGGCGGGAAGTATGCAAAACGCCCAGGCAATTATTGCATCCTGGGATGAGTCTGCCCGTCTGCACGCAGCGTTTAGTCTTGGGCTAGATTTCCTGTTCCTGGTTGTCTACTCATCTGCAATCGGCCTGGGCTGCCTGCTGGCAGGCAAGGCGCTGAACCGGCGCAAATGGCCCCTGGTTGCCCTGGGCGTTCCCCTTGCCTGGGGGTTGTGGCTGGCAGCTTTTGCCGACGCAGTGGAGAACATAGCCTTGACCCTGATCCTGTTCGGCAACCCGGCGGAGTGGTTGGCACCGCTTGCCTTGTGGAGTGCGATTATCAAATTTGTTTTGATATTTGTAGGCCTGGTCTATGCATTATTGGGATTGGTGGTTTCACTGGTGGTAAAACCAGCCAGATAATTTTCAGTGTCTCTCGATTCAGCAGGAGGAATATTACCGCGACCAGAATGGGTCACCAGCGTATATCTTGGTAGATGAAAAAACTATCCTGGAGGAATACCATGCAATACAAGCCACTTGTTTTCATTTTGAGCATTCTTCTCCTGACCTCGCTGGCATGTGGGGTAACAATCAACCTGCCTGTGTCAGATGTGAAGACCGGTCCAACTGTTACCGAGGAGATTGTCGTTCCAGAAATTGAGTCAACCGAGCCGGTTGATCTGATGATCGAATTTGGGGCAGGCGAGCTGAATATCCAGCCCGGAGCAGAAAATGCCCTGGTTACCGGGACGGTAAGCTATAACATCGTTGACTTTAAGCCGGATGTCCTGGTTGAGGGTAACCAGGTACACCTGAGCACCGGAAACCTGGAGATCAAAGGTATCCCGATCATCAATACCGGTGATTTCAAAAACGAATGGGATCTACAACTCGGCAATTCCCCCATGAATCTGAGCGTAAGTGCGGGTGCATATAATGGAAATATTGAGCTGGGTGGGTTATCCCTGCTATCCGTCAGGTTCACCGACGGAGCTGCCGAGGTTGATGTGCAGTTCAGCGAGCTGAATCAGGTTGAGATGGATACCTTGCGTTATGAGACTGGCGCTTCATCCGTGGAACTGCGCGGGCTGGCAAACACGAACGCTGCCAGTGTGATTTTCAAGGGCGGGGCGGGCGATTATCGCCTGGATTTCTCAGGAGACCTGCAACGCGATATGGATGTGACGGTCGATTCAGGGATGAGCAGCGTGGAAATCATTGTGCCGCGCGGCGTAACCGCACGGGTGTTGTATGATGGCGGTCTCTCCAACGTCGACCTGAGCGGTGATTGGGAAAAAACGGGCAATGATTATTACCAGGAAGGCACAGGTCCGCGCCTGACCATTAATGTCAATATTGGCGCCGGTAACCTGAGCCTGAGCAACCGCTAGCCTGTGTACTGCCGGAAAGTTAAGAAGACCCCTGCTTTTCCTCCGATCTGGAGAGGCAGGGGTCTTCTTTTATCGCTCGTAAATTTTCCCGAGACTACATGTCGAGGGCTTTGTAGCCGGGTCCTTCGGTGAAGTAATCGTAGTTCGGCTGGGTATCCGGGGTCAGGTCAACAACTTCACCAGCCTCCAGTTGGCGGACGCACTCGAGAACTACTTTCTCGCCGTGATGATTGGTTCCTTCATAGTGCCCGGTCAGACCGAGTTTGCTGATATACTCGCCGCCTTTGGCTTCGTATGTGGTCGGGACTTCATCCTCTGGGAAGATAGCTTCGTAAGGGCATTCCGGAATGCAGGCACCACAGTCGATGCATGTATCCGGATCGATGTAGTACCACGGCCATTCTTCAACCGGCTTGCCGGGAATGATGCACTCTACGGGGCAAACTTCAACACAACCGGCATCCCGCAGGCATAAACTGGTGATAATGTGGGTCATAGATACAACCTCCGTGTCTGGTCTTGAGGATAATATGCCAATGTGAAATAATTGTACCTCAAATTTCTCGTGGAAAACCATAATCCAACAAAAATATGACAAATGAAACGCCGATGAGAGGATATTTGATACGTTGTTTGGGTCGAATGCTCTTTTGGAGAGCATCAGGCAACCCGGGCAGAGGTATAGTTTGAATCAAACATAGGATTTTGTGTCTCTGTCACACAAAATCCTAGTTTGGTTTGATATATGTTATCGACTAACGTAGAGCATCGTAGCGGCGGGCAGCCTCTTGCCAGTTCACTACATTCCACCAGTTAGTAAGATATTCAGCGCGCCGGTTCTGGTATTTGAGATAGTAGGCATGCTCCCACACGTCTACGCCAAGGATGGGCTGCAGACCTTCCATCATGGGAACATCCTGGTTGGGCATAGAAATTACTGCCAGGCTGCCATTCTTAATACCCAGCCAGGCCCATCCGCTACCAAATCGTGTCATGCCGGCCTTTTCAAAAGTCTCCTTGAAAGCGCTGAAGCTCCCAAACACGGAATTTATTGCTTTTGCCAGATCTCCGCTGGGGTCTCCTCCACCTTTGGGGGTCATAAATTGCCAGAAAAGGCTATGATTGAAGTGTCCGCCACCATTGTTGCGTACTGCCGAGCGAATATCCTCGGGTACGGTGTTGATATTCGTGACCAAATCTTCCAGGGAATTTCCAGCCAGCTCAGGGTGTTTTTCCAGGGCTGAGTTAAGATTAGTGACATATGCAGCGTGGTGCTTGCCGTGATGTATTTGCATCGTCATTGTATCGATATACGGCTCCAGTGCGTCGAAGGCATAAGGTAGATTAGGCAGTTCAAAAGTCATGATTTCCCTCGCAAGTAGATATAAATTGATTAGAAATTCCAGTGAGACAATGTAAGAACCTGGGAATTAAATGGAATATTATCGTAAAAATTATAGCCTTTGGGAATGGGTTTGTCAAGTAACACTCCTGATGTTCAGACAAATTGAGATAAGGATTTTTATGCTTTTTTGGCACCGAAATTGCGTTTTGAGGGCATAATCGGCTGAAAATTAGGCTTTTGCGGTGTTCTTAAAGGTATTACAAGCCAGATTTC
>JBFYSV010000296.1:0-4319 GCA_041301185.1 Anaerolineae bacterium | reverse complement strand
GGGGCCCCCCCCCCCCCCCCCAACTCCCTACTCTCCCACCAACTGCGTAAGTCCTGATCTTATTTCCTGTGGAGGCAACGATGAGCTTATTGGAAGGTAAGAATGCAATAATCTTTGGGCTGGCAAACGAGCGTTCGATCGCCTGGGGTATTCTCAAGGCATTCCACGAACACGGCGCGGCCCTGGGGATCAGCTATGCCGGTGCGGTGCTGGAGCGGCGCGTGCGCCCCCTGGCAGAACAGGTCGGCTGTAACTTTGTCGAAGCATGCGACGTGGCTTCCGATGACCAGATCCAGCAAGTCGCTGAGAAAGCCGCTCAGGCCTTCGGCCAGGTGGATATCCTGGTGCACGCCATCGGGTTCGCCAACCGGGATGAGCTGACCGGTCCTTATTACAACACCAGCCGGGCTGGTTTTCACCTGGCGATGGATATCAGCGTGTATTCGTTCACTGCCCTGGCAAAGGCTTTCCAGCCTATCCTGCGACCCGGGGGAGCATTGCTTACCCTGACCTACTACGGCTCGGAGAAGGTCTCCCCGCATTACAACGTGATGGGAGTCGCCAAGGCTGCCCTGGAAGCCTCTGTCCGGTACCTTGCCTACGATCTTGGCAAGCAGGAAGTGCGCGTCAATGCCATCTCCGCCGGGCCGATCCGCACCCTGGCGGCAGCAGGTGTCTCCGGCTTCAAAACAATGTACCGGCGTTTTGCAGAGATTGCCCCGCTGCATCAGAATGTGTCCATTGAAGATGTGGGCGGTGCAGCCGTGTTCCTGTGCTCCGACCTGTCTGCCAAGACCACCGGTCAGGTGCTTTATGTTGACTCGGGCTATAATATCCTCGGCATCCCCGAACCGGTCGACGAGTAGCCCAAATTGCTATGTTCCGAAAAAAAAGTGACACCACACCATTAACCGCCCAGACCGGCCCTGCCGAAAGGGTCACCTCAGTGCTGGGTACGGGCATCGTCTGGAAAGGCAAGCTAAGCGGCAGCGGCGGTTTGCGGATCGAAGGCGCGTTTGAGGGAGACATCAACCTGAGAGGGTTGCTTGTGGTTGGTGAGACCGGGCGCGTCACTTGTGAGACCCTTCAAGCCAACACGGTAATTGTCGCCGGCGCGGTGCGCGGAGATATCACCGCCGAGAAGGTAGAAATCCGCTCTACCGGGCGTGTATGGGGCGACGTTGTCACTGCGGCTTTCTCCACTGAAGAAGGCGCTTTCCTGCGCGGCCAGATTACCATGGAAGAGAAAATCGAGCTAGGCCAGCTGCCGGTTATTGAGGCCGCCCCATCTGCCGAAGACATAGCTTCCGAGAGCAGCCCGACCCAGGGAGAATGACGGGCAGACCGCAACACAAAAAACGAGACCCCTGCTGGAGGGAATAGCAGGGGTCTGTACGCGGTTGATAGCTTCTATAATAGATGATTAGTCGTCGTCACTATCATCTCCAGAATCATCATCGCTATCGTCAGAATCATCAGACTGGTCACTGTCCGAGTCGTCGTCGCCGTCATCATCACTGCCCGAGGTGGAATTGCTGCTGGAGGAGTTGTCATTGCTATCGTCGTCTGAGCTATCATTGTCACTCTCAGAGTCGTCGCTTTCATCACCACTATCATCGTCACTATCATCGCTGCCGTTATCGCTATCATCACTACTGTCGTCATCAGAGTCATCATCACTCGAGTCATCTGAGCTGTCATCCTCGGCATCGTCTGCACCCTGGTCATCGCCGCTACCAGCGCCGCTTTCATCATCACGATCCCCGCCCTGCTGGAAACCCTCTCCATCCAACTCGATCTCCCGAGCAGTCAGCGATCCATCTGCTGCGACCAGCGCATGAACCTTGACCAGTGCCCCTGTAGTGAGATCGCCCTTAATTTCTGTTTCGTCGTTGATGCGGACGGTTTTACCGCTCACAACCAGCTCGTCTGAAGAGACGGCTTCCACGTTGCCCTCGAACTCAACTTCAAATGGGACAAAGTCCTCTTGCTGAATGAACTCCTCGGGCAGGCGCAAGATCGCCTGGGAGTAGAGCGTGCCATCATCGCCGACATACACCAGCACCAGCACCTGGTCGCCAACCTTCAACGCCGGGTCAATATGGGTTCCTTCCAACGTTGTAAAGAGGGTTCCACCAATATTCCAGGATTCTGGGTCGATGGAAATGACATCCCCGTAGTATTCGTAAAAGCGCAGCTTTAGCCGAGCTGCATCAACCCACCCCCCCGGCTGGGTGGTGCCTTCGAGCTTGACAAGCCGCCCGGGGATCATTTCGCCGCTCACTTCTGTATCTGCATTCAATCGGACCGGGATTCCCTGCACGATCAGCTGCTCAGGCGAGACTTCGTCTATGACCCCTTCCAAAGATATATTTCGCATCAGGCCACTGGCTAACAGGCTGCGCACCTCTTCCGTTCGGCGTTGCTGGTAATCGTCTGCCAGCTGCTGGCGCGCCTCTCCGCTGGGAGCCAGCCTCAGGCTGATATTCTCAGCAGCCAGCTTCACCGGGTATAGGCCATCGCCGGGCAAGGCTTTTGCGGAAACAGTTGCCAGGCCATTGAAGCTGAGGAAGAATACCAACACCACAGCCAGGCTGGCCAGAGCCAGGCGCGGGAAGGCCCCCGACAGGAAGAATGTTTTTTTCTTGCTGCGCAGCTCCCCGGCATGTGCCAGCATCTTTGCCCTGCTGCGGTTCATCGCGGCAGCAGGCACGTCCGCTTGCGCGGATAGCCTGGCTCTCTGCGCAGTTTGCAGGGCAGGGCGCAGCTCATCCGCCAGGTCGGGGTAAAGCGCAAGACAGGTTTCCAGATCTACCCCGGTAGCCAGGGCAGACAGGCAAACTTCAAAGGCATCGTAAAGGCGTTCGCTCATAACCACCAATGCAGGAATCTTGATGTGTTGTTCTATGCTATCAATGACTTAAGTCATCGCTCTCTGAATCGTTAGTCGTACAACCCCCAAAAAAGTTACGGGCATCACGGAAGATTCAATCATCATCTCCGCCACGCCCCTCAGATTCCTCTTCTTGCCCAGTGGGATGGCATTCGGCACAATCCTGGAAGTTGGAAATCCCTTCTTCGCGATGCTCTTCTTCAATATCTGCCGGATTGTGCTCATGGCAGGTATAGCAATCATAGGTGCTCAGGCTGTTCGGGTGACACACCTGGCAATCGCTAAATCCGCTTTCACCGTGATTGAAGGGGAAGATATGCGGGCGGTCAAAGAGCGCTGGTATCCAGGCAGTCGTGTCGTGACACGCAAGGCAATCGCTGTCAAACAACCCCAGATGATAAGCTGGCTCCGCGTGGCAGGCGGAACACTCTTGCGGCGTGCCACGAAAAACACCGCCGGTATGGCAATCGGCGCAAGCTACATTCTGATGCGCCCCGGTTAGCTGGAACGCGGCCAGCGAGTGATCGAACGTGGCTCCCTGCCATTCTTGAGTGGTGTGGCATTGGGCGCAGTCCTGCCCGAACTGCCCGTTATGGGCGTCATCCTGCTGATGGCAGGCAAAACAATCTTGAGGCGTGCCCTGGTACACGCCCCCAATATGGCATGCGTCGCAAGCAACCTCAACATGAGCACCATCAAGCTGGAAAGCTGCCAGGGTATGGTCAAAAGTTACGTTTTCCCAACTCTCGACTGTGTGACACTGGGCACAGTCCTGCCCGAAGCGCCCCTCGTGAGGGTCGTCTGCGGCATGGCAGACAGAGCATGCCTGCGGAGCGGTTTGCAAGTCGGCGATGGTACGCGCCCCAGCATGGCACGCCCCACAGGCAGCTTCTGCATGCTCGCCTTGCAACGGGAAAGCAGCCTGGTTGTGGTCGAATGCCTTGCCATACGTGTCCACGCCATCGTGACAGGTCAGGCACTCCCGCCCAAATGCCTGCAGGTGGTCTGCCATATATTCGGGCTCAATCTGCTGGTGGCAGTCCGCGCAAATCCCCAGGTCCATCGCCTCGATCTGGTTACCGTGGCAATCCGAGCAAGAAAAGTCCTCTCCACTGGCGGTCGTTTGATGCCCTTTCAGCGAGTATCCTGCCGCCTCGTGAGGGAAGCTGCTCAGCTCCATCACCGTCAGCGAGGCTTGCGCCCCCCTGTGCTCGGTATGGCACTCATAACAAGCCCAGGTCTGGCTTTGCGCCAGCATAATTCGGTGAAAGTCTTGTGGGTCGGTCAGCAATTCCTGATGGCAGAGCAAGCAGCGGTCAGACATCGTCTCGCTTTCCCACCACGCGGTATGGCAAGCCGAACACTGCCCGCCGGTCTCGGCATGCGAATAAACGCCTCCTTGCGGCTGCGCACCTGCCTGGTCGTT
>JBFYSV010000294.1:0-4380 GCA_041301185.1 Anaerolineae bacterium | reverse complement strand
ACCTTCCTCCCCGCTCTGCCCGATTGCTGTGCCGCTTTCGTTAATGATCCAGAACGCCATTGCTACTGTACCCGGTGTAACCGGGCAAGATATGGAGATTGTGGGGTACATCCAGGCTGATGAGTTGAACGCCTTGCTGCGCGAGATGTTAGAAGACATGGGCTATCCAAAGCGATCCGACAGTCTGTCTTGATGACTGGATAGATAACGCTAACAAGAGAGGTGGCAGCATGATAGCACAATCCATTTTTGAGCTCCAGGCCAATCTATGCCAGGCGATGAGCAACCCGGTTCGTATCCATCTCGTCCATCTTCTCCGTGAAGGACCCCGGCGGGTTGGTGATCTTGTCCAAATCACAGGTATTGATCCAGCTACTGTTTCACGAAATCTTGGCGTTTTGAAAAGCAGCGGTATCCTGGCAGCTCGACGGGAAGGCAAGGATATGTATTATTCCATCGTCAATCCCAAAATCACCGAGGTGTGCGATCTCATGCGCCAGGTGTTGGCAGAGCAGGCTGAGCAGCAAGTCCAGATTTCGAAAGCAATGGAAGGAAGCTAAGGGATGAAGGTTTTAGTGTATGGTGCAGGTCCATTGGGGAGCCTGTTTGCCAGCCGGCTCCAAGAAGGTGGGCATGAGGTCTCCCTGCTGGCGCGCGGGCAGCGCCTGGCAGATCTACGCGAGCACGGCATTACTCTGGTTGATTATCAAACAGGCGAGAAAACAGTCACGCACGTACAGTTGGTAGAACATCTAGCTCCGGAAGATTCATACGACCTGGTGCTGGTTATCATGCGCAAGAATAAGGCCTGGGAGATCCTGCCAATCCTGGCAGCCAACCAGTATACGCCGAATATTCTCTTTCTGATGAACAACGCAGCTGGTCCGGGCGAATTGGTTGCCAGCCTGGGCTGGGAGCGGGTCATGATGGGATTCCCAATGGCAGCAGGGTATCGCCGGGGGCACGAGGTGAATTACCTGATTGGTGCAAAATCTGGGCAGTCTGCCATGATCCCCATCGGTGAGGTTGACGGAAAGATAACTCCCCGCATCCAGATGGTAGGGCAGATCTTGGCCAGCATGCCCGGGTTTGGTGTCGATATCCGCTCAGATATGGATGCCTGGCTGAAGACCCATGTCGCTTTGCTGATGCCCTCCCTGGCGCCTGCCATGCGAGCTGCTGGCAGGGACAATGTTCGCATGGCACACACCCGTGATCTCGTGGTGCTGGCTGTGCGGGCGATCAAGGAAGGTTTTTGTGTGTTGCGGGAGCTTGGCTATCCAATAACCCCAGAAAGCGTCAGGAAGTATGAATTGATACCAGAGCCTATTCTTGTGTGGGTACTGCAACACCGGCTGGTGGATCCCCGGGTAAGAGCGGCGATGTTGGAGCATGCTGAAGCGGCGCAAGATGAGATCAAGCATCTGGCAGATGAGTTCTTGATTTTGGCACGTCAAACAACTGTCCCAACACCGGCGATTGACACCTTGTACGCCTACTTTGATCCGACCACACCACGGATGAGGGAGGGCAGTGCCGAGATTCCGCTCGACTGGCGAGGGGTTTGGGTTGGACTGACTGTGTTGGTTGGAATCCTGGGATTGGGTATGTTGTTATCAAGGCCATTCTTGCGGCGAGGGAACGGAAAGTGACCATCTATACTTTGTCCTATATGGGCGATTGTGAGAATGGTTGAAGAGTCATCCATCAGAAAGTGTAGCTTTTCTTTCTAGGAGGAACTCTGTTATGGCAATGACTGGTCTGGAAAAAAGATTTGTTAATCGGAAACAAAAAGCTGAACGCAATGTGGGGAGAATTCGCCGAAATCTAGACAAATTGAATATTGAGCAAATCCACGACGTTCTGGAAATTGGCTGCGGGATCGGTTCGGTTTCTGCCTACCTGGCGCATACTTACGGTATGCATGTATGGGGGACAGATTTTGATCCTGAGCAAGTTAAGATCGCAAAAGAATTGTATCCATCCTCCGATCACTTGCAGTACAAGGTGGAGGATGCTTCAAACCTTAGTTTTGAGAGTTCCAGCTTTGATCTGGTCGTTTCCCAAAACACATTTCATCATATCCCCAATTGGAAGAAAGCGATTTGTGAGGTCGCCAGGGTACTTCGACCACACGGTTATTTCTTGTGGTTTGATCTTGCGTTTCCTAAACTGATCATCAGGCTCTTTCAACCGCTTACCAGGAATTATGCTCTTTATACGATTGACGAAATCCGTTACGAGTTAATACAGAAAAACTTTGAAACGATTTCTGCTGAGAAGCTACTTCATGGTCCCTTTATGCACCATAATCTTGTGCTTCAAAAGAGGAGTAAACCCTCGTGATGAAGAGTATTGGAAGGAAGTGGTTGAAATGACCTCGAAACACAGCATTGTGCAGCTAGTCGTCCATTGGCTGGCTCGAGCGATCAGCACCCTGGCGGCAGTCTTCTGGTTATTGATCTTGCTGGATATTATTGCCTGCGATATGCTGGTGGGATTTGTTTGCATGAACTGGGAGATAGCTCTTCTGGTCACCCTTGTTATCTTTTCATCCCTGAGCGTGATCATCGCCTGGCAACGAGAGCGGATCGGCGGGACCGTCATGATCATCTGGGGGCTTGTATTCAGCGTTATCGCTATTGTAACCAGCACCAGCCAGCGCGCTTTCTCGATCATGGTATCTGGTGTACCCTTTATCATTGCCGGTTTCTTGTTTCTGGCAAGTGGTTTGTGGAGAGCACATACCGGAACCGGATCAGAGCGCAATCAATTGGGAATTGCATAAATGATTACTCTTCGATGCTTGGTGGATAACACCGTTTTGCGCGGATCTTCCCTGTGGGGAGAGCATGGCGTTTCTTTTTTGATTGAGACACCCACAAGACGGGTGCTTTTCGATGTTGGGCAGAGCGGGGACGTATTGGCTCACAACGCTGCCGAGATGAGTATCGACCTTGGTCAGGTCGATGCCCTGGTACTTAGCCACGCCCACAACGATCACACGGGTGGTCTGGAAAGATTCTTCTCCCTCTCTCGCCATAAAGTTCCCTTGTATGCTAACCCTGACTTGTTCCGTGAGCGCTACTCTGTAAAAGAAAACAGCAGCCATTCGATTGGGCTTAAGCTCTCACATGACCAGCTGGCGCAGCGGGTGGACCTGCGATTAAGTGCTGAGCCGGTTCAGGTTGTGGAAGGGATGTGGACGACTGGAGAAATCCGTGATCGTACCGAATTCCAAGGTTCTAGCCCGAATCTGTTTGTAAAAGAAAATGGCGATTGGTTACCTGACCCCTATCTGGACGATCTCTCCCTTGTCCTGGAGACCGATTCTGGTTTGGTGTTGGTGTGCGGGTGCTGCCATGCAGGGCTGTTAAACACACTGGCGCATATCCGGCATCATTTCTCAGGTGAAATCCTGGCGATTGTGGGAGGCACGCACCTGGTCAGCGCCAATGCGGAGACTCTTACCCACGCAATCGAGGTGCTAGGAGAATATTGCGGTGGGAGCATGCCGTTCTTATATCCTAATCACTGCACCGGCGAGCGCGCTTTTTACGCGTTGTTGCAAACGTTCGGTGAGAAGGTGCAGCCTTGTCCGGTTGGAACGGTTTTGAGGTTTGGATGACGTACGCTTGAGGAATAAATGGATATTTTGAGCGATTTATTAGCAAGCCTGCCCCGAAATGAGCCGGTGCGGAATGTATTGGTTGGGGTGCATTGGACGGTGGTATGCTCCCGCCACTGCGGTATGGCTTCCTCTATCCAAGGAGAGAAACCCCACGGTCATGAAAAAGTGCGTGATGTCGGCAACCTGCACTCCAAAACCGCTTACCAACTGGCGGAATACGCCCTCTCGGATATCCTGCTTGAAGCAAGTATTGGCGTGGCTGCAATCAATTCACTCATAGACCCGTTTGAAGGTAGAAAAGGAGGTTATCAAGAGATTAATGCCTATGATGTCCTGGTCCGTCATGGGCAGGGCAAGAAGGTCGCCTTGGTGGGGCATTTCCCCTTTATTCCAAAACTGCATTCAGAGGTGGGTGAGCTATGGGTGTTCGAGCAAAAACCGGTTGAAGGTGAATTCTCGGTTGCGGATGCAACCAAGCTCATCCCCCAGGCAGATGTTATTGCTCTCACGGGCAGTGCCCTGATCAATCATACTCTGGCTGGGCTGCTGGAACTTTGTCAGCCTGATTCAACAGTTGTCGTCCTGGGTCCGAGCACTCCGTTATCGCCGGTGATGTTCGCACACGGGGTGACATTGCTCTCTGGGACGCTGATCTTCGACGAGCAAGCGGTGCTGCGCACGGTGGCGCAGGGGGCAAATTTTCAGCAGGTGCAGGGAGTGCGATTGGTTACTATGGCAAAACCAGGATT
>JBFYSV010000293.1:0-14199 GCA_041301185.1 Anaerolineae bacterium | reverse complement strand
CGGGCTGATGCACCTGGCACGAGCAGATGGCGTCCTATGGCTGGCGCTGGCGTTTGGCTCGTTGGTGTTGTGGCGCGGCGAGCGCTCCGGCGACCGCAACGGTCTTTTCCTCCGCCTCGGGCTGTGCAGCCTGGGCTATTTGCTCATCATGGGACCCTGGCTGGCGCGTAACCTGGTCGTGTTCGGCAGCATATTGGCGCCAGGCGGTGCAAAAGCACTGTGGTTCGTGGATTACGACGATCTGTATATCTTCCCCGCCAGCCTGCTCACCCCGGCTCGCTGGTGGGCCAGCGGGCTGGCTGAGATTGTCCACGCCCGGCTGTGGGCTTTTGGACAGAACTTGCAGACCTTCCTTGCGGTGCAGGCTGAGATCATCCTGGTGCCCCTGGTGCTGTGGGGTCTGTGGCGGTGCCGGGGGGAGCGGATTGTGCGGCTGGGCGTGCTGGTTTGGGGCCTGACCCTGGCAGTCATGACGATCCCGTTTCCATTCGCCGGGGCGCGGGGCGGCTTCTTCCACTCTGCTTCGGCAGTCCAGCCCTTATTATTCGCCCTCGTTCCGCTTGGCCTGGAGGGTTTTATCGCTTGGGCTCACCACAGACGAGGCTGGCAGCTGGACCAGTCCAGGAAGGTCTTCTCCGCGGCGATCCTCGTGCTGCTGGTGGCGCTCTCGGTTTTTGTGGTGCGCCAGCGCGTGGTGGGAGCGAATTGGCGCCAGCCCGCCTGGGCGGACAGCCAGGGGGCTTATACCCGCCTGGGCGCTGAGCTGGCAGCCCTGGGAGCAGGACCAGCGGAGATTATCCTGGTCAATAACCCGCCGGGGTTTCACCTGGCGACCGGTTGGGCGGCGATCGCGATCCCGGATGGCGAGGTGGAGAGCCTGCTGGACGCCGCCCGGCAATTTGAGGCAGGCTATCTTATCCTGGAGGCAAACCATCCAGCTGGATTAGAGAGCCTGTACCGGCAACCCGCCGACCAGCCAGGCTTGTGCTATCTGAAGAGCGTGGAGGGAGCGCACTTCTTCGAGGTCGTGGATGAGTGAGCCGCGCCAGTCTGAACCGGATGCCGTGCCGGGTCGCTATCGATTCTGGATATTGTTGCTGCTGAGCGCTGTCTCGGTCGGCATCTATTGGTTGGCGGGGATATCCTCTGCGGGTCCCGGCTTCCCTCTGGATGACGCCTGGATCCACCAGACTTACGCTCGCAACCTGGCATGGCGCGGCGAGTGGTCTTTCATCCCTGGCGAGCCGTCAGCCGGGTCGACAGCCCCGCTCTGGTCTACGCTACTGGCGCTGGGCTATGCGCTGCGCCTCAGCCATTTTGTGTGGGCATACCTGCTGGGTGTGGGCATGCTGTGCGCTCTGGGCTGGCTGGGAATGGCTGTTTTTGACCGGCTGTCCAGCCGCTGCCCGGCTTGCCGCCGGTGGAGCATCCTGGCAGGTATATTTCTCATCCTGGAGTGGCATATGGTCTGGGCTGCGACTTCTGGGATGGAAACCCTCTTCCAGGCAGTGCTGGTTTGCGCATTGCTCTACCGCTTGCTCACCCAGCCTCAGCCCTGGCTGGCAAGCGGCGCCCTGATCGGATTGAGCGTATGGGTGCGCCCGGACGGCCTGACCTTGCTCGGACCGGCACTGCTGGTGCTGGCAACCCAGCCCGGCACGTGGCGCCGGCGGGGTAAGGATACCCTTCTACTCTTTTCCGGGTTGGGGCTGCTTTTTGCGCCTTACCTGTATTTCAACCAGCGCCTGGCAGGGGCGTGGTGGCCGAATACATTTTTTGCCAAGCAGCTCGAATACTCCGCTGAGCTGGGCGCCAGCCTGCTCAGCCGGTTGGGCGAGCAGGCTGCCCTGCCGCTGGTTGGGGCGGGTGCCTTACTACTGCCCGGTTTTCTTTACTTGATGGTTGATTCTGCGCGGCGCAGGGATTGGGCTGTCCTGGCGGGAGGCATCTGGTTCCTGAGCTATTTAGGGTTGTATGCCTTGCGCCTGCCGGTGACTTACCAGCATGGTCGCTATGTGATGCCGGCGATGCCGGTTTACTTCCTGTGGGGGCTGGCAGGAGTTGCCCTCCTGCTGGCAAAACCCGTCTCCAAACCGGTGTTACGCATCCTGGGGCGTGCCTGGTTGTTCTCGATCGGCGTGGTTTTGGGGCTGTTTTTCATCCTGGGTGCCAACGCTTACCGCAACGACGTTGCGGTAATTGAGAGTGAGATGGTCGCCACAGCGCGCTGGGTTGCTGGCAACACCGGTCCAGACGCTTTAATCGCTGCCCATGATATTGGCGCCCTGGGATACTTTGCCGGGCGCCGCCTGCTGGACCTGGCAGGTCTGGTTTCGCCCGAGGTCATTCCATTTATCCGGGATGAAGCCAGGCTGGCAGCCTACCTGGATGAGCGCCAGGCAGATTACCTGGTCACCTTTCCGGGCTGGTATCCAGGCCTGGTTGCCAGGGCAAAGCCTGTCTATCGCAGCCCGGGCAGTGCCAGCCCAGCCCAGGGAGGTGAGAACATGGTGGTGTATCGGTGGCGTTAGGATTGTTGCCGGGCAGTCAAATACTTACAGGCTTGTTGGCTGTGTTGCCCGGATAGGTTGAATGTGCTATACTCACCCCAACATGCCAGGTGTTGGGACTCAGGCTGCCATGGATAAGATATCGATTATCGTCATAGAAGACCACCCCTTCTTCCGGCAGGGCATTGTTGATGCGCTCTCTCTGGAAAATGATCTTGACGTGATAGCCAGTGCCAGCACAGGCGACGAAGGTCTGGAATTGATCTACCGGTTGAATCCCCACCTGGCGCTGGTGGATGTTAACCTGCCCGGTATCAACGGGCAACAGATCATCCGCAAGCTTGTGGAGGACCGCCGGACTACCCGGGTGATCTTGCTGACCGGCTACGATGATATCGAGCAGAAAAAATATGCCCTCCGCTCTGGAGCGGCAGCTTTTTGTACAAAGAACATCCAGCCGGAAGATCTGATCGCTGTCATCCGATACGTGGCATCCGGTCACTCGGTGGTAGATGGTCGCCCGCTGGATGAGAGCGAGCTGGCTGAATACCTGGGTTTGAAGGACAAGCCTGTCACCAAAGCGAGCGATCCATACGGCGAGCCCCTCCAGCCGCTATCTCTACGTGAGATGGAGGTGCTGGCATGCGTCACCCAGGGGATGAGCAATAAAGGGATCGCCAAGGCGCTGGGGATAAGCCAGCAAACCGTCAAAAATCACGTTACATCTATTCTCAGAAAATTGGGGTTAGAAGACCGCACCCAGGCAGCGATCTTTGCTGTGCAGCAAGGCTGGGTACGATTAGATCGAACCAATCATAACCGCCAGGAGTGAGGCAATGGTCGCAACCGAAGCTCAAGAAGAAATCAGCCGTTGGGAAGCGTTACGGAAAAATGTCGAAGAGACGTTGGAGCAGGCGAAGCGCGAGATGAGCGAGATCGACCTGATGCTGGATCAGAGCCAGCTCGAGGTGAATAAGCTCACCCAGCGCAATGCTTCGATCAGCGCCCACCTGCAACAGGTGCAAGGCCAGTTCGATAGCTTGCCCCGCGCCGATATCCGCATGGCTTACGATTCCGCCCTGGATTCGCAGCAGCGCCTGTTTGTCATGCGCGGCCAGCTGGAGAAGCTGCAGAGCGACCAGGCTCACCTGGAACGCCATATCCTGATCCTGGAGAAAGTCATGCAGACGTTGGAAGGCGGCTCGCCGGATGTCGGCCGGCGGAGCGCCTCGGACACCGTCGAGACGGTGGAGATGATGGTCCAGGCTCAGGAGGCCGAGCGCCAGCGGCTGGCGCGCCAGATGCACGATGGTCCTGCCCAGGCGCTGTCGAATTTCATCTTGCAGACAGAGATCGCCATGCGCCTGTTCGACCTGGACACCGAGAAGGCGCGGGATGAGCTGAACAACCTCAAGCTATCTGCCACCAAGACCTTCCAAAAGGTGCGGGATTTCATCTTCGATTTGCGCCCGATGATGCTCGACGATCTGGGCTTGATGCCCACCCTGAAGCGATATATCGAGGCTTATAAGGATCAGCCTTCGATGGATGTGCGCCTGTCGATCACCGGCACCGAGCGGCGGTTGGAGTCCTACCTGGAAGTAATGATATTCCGCGCCATCCAGGAGCTTTTGACCAACGCCCTCCGCCACAGCCAGGCAACCCAGGTCAAGGTGCAGGTGGATATGTCGGAGAATAACGTGCGGGTCACTGTGGATGACAACGGTAAGGGCTTTGATGTGGAGACGCTAGATGAAAAGAGCAACCTGGGTCTAAAGGTGATCCGAGACCGGGCCGAGATGCTGGGCGGCTACTTGGAGGTGGATAGCGTCTCTGGTCAGGGGACACGCGTGACCTTCCAGCTCCCTGCTGCATCAAATACTGAGTTATCATAACTGCAAGGAAATTTTCATGAATTGGGTATTGCAAAATTTTAAAAGATTCTATATAATGTGACTATCTTCAGGAAATAACCAATCATGTTTCGAAAGGAGGTGAATGCCATGTTGTTCGCACCGAAGGAAAAAGGTCAGGGTCTGGTAGAGTATGCGTTAATTCTTGTTTTGGTCGCGATTGTTGTAATCGTTATTCTTGCCCTCCTTGGCCCGGCTATCGGCAACGTATTCAGCAACATTATGACGAACATCTAGTCGTCTAATAGCTTTGCGTTTGCCGTCTGATTGTATCCATTGATGAGGTCGAAGCCCTGCCAGAAGCCTGGCAGGGCTTCGACCTTAATCTTTCTTACGCCTGAATAAATTAATTGCTAACAGAATTGTATAGGAAAATTCCTATTGAATTAACGCTTGCTTGGCTATAATTCATGTATCTTTATGGAAAATTCACAATTAATTGTCAGCGAGAGCACACTTTGGATTGGAGGCTGTCATGCGTAGAGGCCGCATTTTTATCTACTTGGCGTTTATCATCATCCTGGCACTGGTAGCGTTTGTCGTCGTCTGGCAACGCTTTCTCCAGCCACAAGGCACTCCCTCGGCGGATGCTCCGGTAGCCACCCCGGTGGTCGACACGGTGAACGTGGTCGTGCTGACCCAGCGCGTCTCCCGGGGAGCTGCCGTAGAGCCAGCTATGCTGGGAATGGTCCCCATCCCGCGCGACCTGTTCATCCAGGGGATGTTCTCGGAGAGCAACGAAGTCGTTGGGCGCCTGGCGAAGTTCGATCTTGACTCCGGTATCCCGCTAACCGAGAGCATGCTGGTGGATAGTGCTGAGGAGCTCTCTGGCACTGGATCGTTGGCTGCCCTGGCGATCCCGCGCGGCATGGTGGCTGTCTCCATACCCATCAGCCGGCTGTCCAGCGTGGCGTATGCACTGCAATCGGGCGATCACGTCAATGTGATTGCAACGATTTTGCTGGCAGACCTGGATACCGATTTCCAAACCAAGCTGCCCAACGTGGCTGGGATCGTGATCGCTCCCGGAACGCAAGGGGAAGAGGGTCCCAATTACCTGACTGCCCAGGTCAGCGGTGGCGCCGAAGGCGGGACAGCGGTAGGCAAAGCCGAGCTGGTTGCAGGTTTGGGGCAGACGGTGTACTCGATGCCTGCTGAGCCGCAGCGGCCGCGCCTGGTGAGCCAGTCCCTCTTACAGGACGTGATGGTGCTGAAAGTTGGGGATTTCCCCGTCGAAGGGGAGCCCACGCCAGAGCCAACCCCCGAAGGCGAAGCGCCAGCTGAGCAGCCGGCTGAAGAAGTAGTTGCTGAGCCCCCCAAGCCAACCGTGATCACCTTGATCGTCACCCCCCAGGATGCTATCACGCTGAACTATCTGTTATACTATCAGAAATACCTGGGTGCTCATCTCACCCTGGCCTTGCGCTCGGCAGAAGACGATACCCGCGTCCAAACCGAAGCCGTAACCATGCAATATCTGCTCGAACAGTACAATATCCCTGTTCCAGCCAAGCTGCCGTACGGCATCGAGCCTCGGGTGGATAACGTCCAATCCCCTGAGACACCCTATGTCCCACCTCAGACGCAACCTACCGAGTAATTGAGCTGTTTCCAGCAGGGTGCTGACGTGTTCCAGGCTGATCATAAACAGGATGCTGTTGTGGAGATCGTGAAGAATGGGAACGGATGATAAGATACGGGTGGTGATCGTCGATGATGTGCCCGAGACACGGGAGAATATTCGCCGGTTGCTGCAATTCGAGAATGATGTAGAAGTTGTTGGGATCGCAGGAACCGGCCGGGAAGCGATCTCGGTTGCCAAGGATGTCCGTCCGGATGTCGTGTTGATGGATATTAACATGCCGGATATGGATGGCATCGCTGCCACAGAAGCCATCCGGCGCACCGTCTACTTTACCCAGATTGTCGTTCTGTCTGTGCAGGGTGATCCGAACTATATGCGCCGGGCGATGCTCGCCGGGGCGAGGGATTTCTTGACCAAGCCGCCCTCCGTGGATGAGCTGACCTCGGCAATCCGCCGCGCTGGGAAGATGGCCCACGAGGAGCGTTCTAAGGCTCCGCTGTCCTCCTCGGGTTCGGGCGGTGTTCCCGGGGCAGCCATGATCCACCCCGTTTCGGACGGGAAAGTGATCGTGGTGTATAGCCCGAAGGGCGGGGCGGGTTGTACGACGGTTGCTGTCAACCTGGCGATGGTACTGCACAACGAAGAAACACCGGTGATCCTGGTAGATGGCAACCTGCAATTTGGCGATGTCACGGTGTTCCTCAACGAGCAAGGCAAGAATACGATTGCAGATTTAGCACCGCGCGCCGATGAGCTTGACCCGGAAATCCTTGAGGAGGTCTTGATTACCCATAAGACCTCCAAGGTGAAGATCCTGGCCGCACCGAATCGACCGGAATATGCAGAGGACGTGACTGGCGAGCAGTTTGCCAAGGTGATCCAATACCTGCGGCGATTGTATTCCTATGTGGTGATCGATACATCCTCGACGTTGACTGATCAAGTGCTGGCTGCGATGGATAACAGCGACCTGATTGTCCTGCTCACCACGCAAGACATTCCGGCAATTAAGAATGCCCGCATGTTTTTTGACGTGGCGTCTGTGCTCAATATCACCCCCAAACGGATTGTGTTTGCCATGAACCGCTTCGATAAGCGGATTGGCATCACTCCCGAAAAGGTGAGCGATAGTTTCAAGCATGAAGTTTCGGCAGTGCTGCCTCTGGATGAACGGATTGTAATCCCTTCCATTAACCGGGGTGTGCCATTCATCCTGGCAGACAAATCTAAGCCGATATCCAAGGCGATTCTCCAATTGGCAGAAGTGGTTCGCCACCGGCTGACCGAGCTGGCTCAAATCGATGAACAGAAACAGGATGGTAAAGCATTGGCTGGTGCTACGGGTCGGTTTGGTAAACGGTAACTCCCAGCCAGGATGGGTGATCTATGTCATTGTTAAAGCGAATCGAGCAGGGACAGGGAAGTAATACCCCAAACAATAATCCTCCGGATGATGCTGCAAACCGGGCACGGATGACCTCTTTGCAATCCCGCCGGGTAGCTGCGCCGGGTGTCAGCTCCCAGCGGGACACCTATCTTGACCTGAAAACACGTGTCCAGAACAGGCTGCTATCCGAGCTGGATCCCGGCATGGATATCTCCAAGGTCAACGAGGTACGCACCACCATCCAGGAGCTCTTTGAGCAGGTGCTGGCAGAGGAGAATATTGTCCTTTCCCGCCCTGAACGCCACCGGCTTTACGAGCAGATTGCGGCAGAGATCCTGGGACTAGGCCCGCTCCAACCGCTTCTGGAGGATGAAACCATCACTGAGGTGATGGTCAACGGGGCAAAGAATATCTATATCGAGCGTCACGGTAAAATCCACCGCGTGCCGCTCTCTTTCGAGAGCGATGATCATGTCATGCGCATCATCGATCGCATCGTTTCCCCGCTGGGACGCCGCATCGACGAGTCCAGCCCGTATGTCGATGCCCGCCTGGCGGATGGCTCTCGGGTTAACGCCGTGATCCCGCCCATCTCATTGGTGGGTCCGGTGCTCACGATCCGGAAATTTTTCAAGAATCCCATCAGCATCGAACAGCTTATCCAATTTGGCTCGATCACCGCCGAAGCGCTGCAGTTCTGCAAGGCTTGCGTGGAATCGAGGATAAACATCGTGATCTCCGGTGGCACCGGCTCGGGCAAGACCACTTTGCTCAATATCCTCTCGCAATTCATCCCCAATGATGAGCGCATTGTAACCATTGAAAACGCGGCAGAGCTTCAGCTGCGACAGGAGCACGTTGTCACCCTGGAATCTCGCCCGCCCAATATTGAAGGTCGTGGCGAAGTGACCATCCGCCAGCTGGTGATCAATGCCCTGCGTATGCGCCCCGACCGCATCATCGTCGGCGAGATCCGGGATGAGGCCGCGCTGGACATGCTGCAAGCCATGAACACCGGTCACGATGGCTCGATGACCACCGCCCACTCGAACAGCCCGCGGGATACCCTCTCGCGCGTCGAGACAATGACCATGATGGCGGGGATGGAGCTGCCTGTGCGGGCAATCCGGGAGCAGATTGCATCGGCGATCGACCTGGTCATCCACCAGGAGCGCCTCAGGGACGGTACCCGTAAAGTGGTGAACGTCACCGAGGTGAGCGGGATGGAAGGTGACGTGATCACCATGACCGACATCTTCCAATTCGAGCAGAGTGGGTATGAGGACGGCAAAGTGATCGGTCGCTTGCGACCCACCGGCTTACGCCCCAAGTTTATTGATAAAGTTGAAGCTTCCGGCATTCACCTGCCTGCCTCGATATTCGGTATTGGCGAGCGGCGCAGGTATTGATAGACAGGGTTTTGATTATTAATCAGGTGTAGCCTCATGGATCCCTATATACTGATTATTTCTGTTGGCGGCGCGGTTGCGCTCTTGATGCTCCTGATCGGTGTTGTCATCACCGCAACCAGCGAACGCACCCTGGTTGAGCAACGCCTGGGACGCTACCTCGAAGATGAGGTACAGACCAAGGCTACCCGGGGTGATAAAGCTTCCCCGGTCGGTGACTGGCTGAATACCCGCCTGGAGAAATCATCCTGGGGTGGCAGTATCTCCCGCGAGCTGGCGCGTGCCGACCTGAAGCTCAAACCGGGTGAGTACCTGGCATTAATGGTGATCTTCGCCATGGGGGTGGGGTTTGTCAGCTGGTACATCTTCGGGCGTTCGATCATCTTTGCCATCCCGGGGGCATTCGTGGGCAGCATGCTGCCGCGCTTCTATGTCCGCCGGCAACAGGGGCAGCGCCTGATCCGCTTCAACAACCAGCTGGCAGATATGCTCAACCTGATGGTTAATGGGTTGCGAGCGGGATACTCCAGCATGCAAGCCATGGAAGCGGTCAGCCGCGAGATGCCGCCGCCGATCTCGGATGAATTCCGGCGCGTGGTCCAGGAATTGCAGCTGGGTCTTTCAATGGAGCGTGCTCTGGACAACCTGCTGCGCAGAATCCCCAGCGATGACCTGGATCTGGTGGTTGCGGCAATGAACGTCCAGCGAGAGGTGGGTGGTAACCTGGCGGAAATCCTGGACACCATCTCTCATACCATCCGCGAGCGAGTGCGGATCAAAGGCGAGATCCGGGTGCTCACCTCGCAGGTGCTATACTCCGGGCGCTTCCTGGCGATGATGCCGATCTTGATCTCGCTGGCCCTGTTCGCCCTGAACCGGCCTTATATGATGCAGTTCTTCAACCCGGAAACGCGCCTGATCGGTATTCCTATGCTGATCGTAGGCGGCTTAATGATTTTAGCCGGGTACTTCGTGATGGTGAAAATCGCTACCATCGATGTCTAAGTTACAGACTAAGGCAGAGTAGAGGTAAAGCGATATGATTGTCTGGATTGTAATTATCGGCGGTATCCTGATTGGAGCTGCCATACTGGTGATCATCGGCATGCGAGAAAGCAATCGCGAAGACCCCTTGCAATCGCGCATGGCTGAGTTTGCGGAGCGGGGTGAGAAAGTCTCGCTGGAAGAAATTGAGCTTTCCCAGCCCATTACAGAGCGGGTGGTCTACCCGCTGGCTCGCAAGTTTGGAGAGCTTGCTACCAGGTTCACCCCGCAGAATGCCCTGCAGAACACAGCCCACAAGCTGGAGCTGGCTGGCAATCCGCGCGGAATTGACCCGACTGTTTTCTGGGCATCGCGCTTCATCGCGGTATTCGTGGTAGGCGGGTTGTTCCTGTTCCTGTTCTCCATCGGGGCGTCCAGCTGGCCGTGGAGCCGCAAGCTGCTTATCCTGGCTGCTTTCGTTGCCCTGGCATTTTATTTACCCGAGCTGCTGCTCACCAGTAAGATCCAGCGCCGGCAGAAAGAGATCCGCAAAGCAATGCCCGATGCGCTGGACTTGCTGACCATCTGTGTTGAAGCCGGGCTGGGTTTTGACGGCGCCATGCAGAAGGTGTACGAAAAGTGGGATAATGAGCTGGCGCGGGGGTTTGGCCGGGTGATCCGGGAGATCCAGCTTGGCAAACTGCGCCGTGAGGCTCTCCGAGATATGGCGGACCGGATGGGTGTCCCAGAGATGTCCAGCTTTGTTGCCGCGGTGATCCAGAGCGAGCAACTGGGCGTGAGCATGTCCAAAGTCCTCCACATCCAGGCTGACCAGATGCGCATTCGCCGCCGCCAGCTGGCGGAAGAAGAAGCCCATAAAGCGCCTATCAAAATGCTGATCCCGATGGCGTTGTTAATCTTCCCTTCGATTTGTATTGTCTTGATGACGCCCGCCTTGCTCATGCTGGCGCGCTCTGCGCTGCGCGGCGTTTTGTTCGGAGGATAGCTCTCCCTTTACCAGCCAAGAGGTAACCTGTGCCTGCTCGGGCTAGCCTGGTCTACCCAGCTTACCGGTGGTTATGGAGCAGCCTGGACTGGCTGTTCCCGCCGCAATGTGGTGGGTGCGGTCAGAATGGCTCGCGCTGGTGCCAGGTTTGCCAGTCTGCTGCCCGGCGGATCATGCCGCCGGTTTGCCCCATTTGCGGTCAACATCAAAACAGCCAGCGCCTGTGCCAGAGATGCCGTCAGGCGCCGCCGCATTACAATGCACTGCGCTCCTGGGCTGTTTTCGATGGCTCTGTCCGCAACGCCCTTCATCGTTTGAAGTACAAGCGGGATATTGCCCTGGGAGAAGCGCTCTCCCGCCACCTGCTCGATGTATACAATCACCTGGGCTGGCAGGTGGATCTGGTTGTGCCCGTGCCATTAGGGGTTGCACGCCAGGCAGAACGTGGATATAATCAGTCCGCTCTGCTGGCAAAACCCCTCGCCCTGGCATGTGGTTTGCCGTATTACCCCCGTGCCCTTCGCAAAACGCGAGATACCCCCTCTCAGGTCGGGTTAAATCTCGAACAGCGCTGGAGCAATGTCGCTGGTTCCTTCGAGGCGCTGCCAGGTGAAGTGCAGGGTAGAAGCGTGCTGGTTGTTGACGATGTATCCACGAGTGGTGCCACGCTGAACGCCTGTGCGCAGGCGTTAGCTGCCGCCGGGGCTGTGCGGGTGTATGGATTAACCCTGGCGCGGGCTGAATAAACTCGGGATGGAGAGGTGCGCAACAGGCTGCCAATTTCACCCGTTGGTACTGGTGTAGCGCAGCGGAAGGCGCTATAATTAATTTGGGAGGTTCCCTATGACACTAGAAGTTGAGGTCTTCGGTCGTAACATGGAGGTGACAGATCGTATCCAGGATTACGTCACCAAAAAGGTCTCCAAACTGGATCGCTTCTTGCCAGGGATCGAAGAAGCCCGGGTGGATGTTTCTTATGTGAAATCTGCCCGCAGCGCAGCCGATAGGCAGGTTGCCCAGATTACAGTGCGGGGCAAAGGGTTCATTCTGCGCTCTGAAGAGCGCGCCGATGATATTTTTGCTGCCTTTGATACTGCCCTGGAGAGGATGCAACGGCGCATCGAGCGCTACAAAGGCAAGCACTACCGTGGCAGGGGCGATGGGCGCTCTGCTTCCGAAGTCGTAGCCGAGGAGGTTTCTGAGGAAGAAAGCGGAGAATTAGGCCCGGCAATTGTGCGCCGCAAGCGTTTTGTGGTATTGCCTATGAACGAGATGGAAGCCATGGAGCAGATGGAGCTATTGGGTCACGAGCTTTTCTTCGTTTTCTACAACGCCAATACCAATGCCATCAACGTGCTCTATCGCCGCCGGGACGGTAATTACGGCTTGATTGAGCCGCAAGTTGGCTAGGCAGCCAGGGGCAACATTGCCAATGAACGGCGCAGGGCACACCTGCGCCGTTTTTATCTTAATCCGGGTAATCCGGTTTTAAACGGGTCAGTCTTCCAGCAGGCTTTCCGCCACCCGTTCCAGCTTGCCTTTCGCCAGCTTTGCGACCTCGAGTAAAGCCGGGTTCTCTTGCAGTGTACCCACGGTCATCATCATCTCGGGATTGGCAATGCGGGCAATCGAGCCGCCACCTGGGTCCTGTTCGACGGTCACGTTGCAGGGCAACATCAATCCTACCACGGCATCCTGGGAGAGAGCCCGGTGCGCCAGGGGTGGGTTGCACGCGCCCAGGATGACGTACGGCCGGAAATCTTCCCCGAGCTTTTCTTTTAGTGTAGCGCGCACATCAATCCGGGTCAGCACACCAAACCCTTGTTCTTTTAAAGCGGTGATGACTTTTTCCACTGCTTCTTCATATGGTAAATCAAGCCTGACTTCAAAACCGATCTCTTGTGACATTGATCCTCCTGAACGGTTAATGATCAATCCCGGGATATTGGGAGTTGCCGGGACTGGCGACATAGCCACCCCACCACGGTAATTCCCAGAGAACCTCAATCCTGCTTGGCGGGTGCAGGCGCCCGTTGGATGCGGTGTATGGCGAGCAAGGATATTGCCAGGACAGCCCAGGCAAGCAATTGCGCCACCCGCAACCCGTTATCGGTCAGGATACTGTCACCCCGGAATGCCTCCAGGAACAGGCGCACAGCTGCGCTGGAGGCTGTGAAGGTAAGGAAATATACTCCGGCTCTCCAAGTTAAGAATAACTGGCGGGCAGGCCAGAAGACAGCCAGCAGAGCGATCGCGGCCAGGGTCTCGTAGATCTGCGCCGGGTGGCGCATCTCGCCCCACAGCAGGATACCCCACGCTAAGCCGGTAGGTTTCCCAAAAGCGCTGCCTGCCGCCAGGTTTGCCAGACCTGCCGCCACGCTCATCACCGCCAGGAGAGGCGTGAGGGCATCCAGCGTGGGCCAGAGCTCCAGTTTTTTCCGGTTGGCGTAGATCAGCGCGGCGATCAAGCCGACGGCGGCGCCGCCCAGCGGGTCGAGTAGCCCGGGATTGAGCGAGAACAGGCTGAGCGGGCTGGCGGCGAAGGCAGCCGGGTAGCGGGCAGCATATACCAGCCGGGAGCCGAGCACGCCTGCCAGCAGCCCGATCAAGGTCAGGTTGTAAAGCGTATTCGGGTTGATGCCGCGCCGGGCTGAATGGCGTTCTGCCAGGCTAAGCCCGAGCCACAGTCCAACCAACAATACCAGACCGGGAACTTGCACAGCTAATGGACCAACCTGCAATGTAGGCAGCATAAGGCTATTCCTCTAACATTTCCTGGATGCGGATGCGCAGCAGCGCTTCAGACATCGGTCCACCGATCACCACCTCGCGGATCACGCCTTCCCGGTCGATAAAGAATGAAGTCGGCAGGGAGCGCAGCTGGTAAAGCTGTGAGACTTCACCCTGGGTATCGAGCAGGATGGGGAAGGTAAGGCTCAGGTCGGCGGCAAATTGCTGCGCATCCGGCAGGTTGTCCTGGTTGGTGGCGTTAACTGCCAGGATTTCAAAACCCTGGTCGTGGAAATCTGCATAGGCTTGCTGCATGGCAGGCATCTCCTGCCGGCAAGGGGGGCACCAGCTTGTCCACAGGTTGACCAGTACCGGACGACCGCGCAGGTCGGACAGGCGGATGTCCTGCCCGTCAGCCGTCTGCAGGCTGAAATCCGGAGCGAGAAAGCCCTGGCGGGGCAGGGGGATCTTTCCGGCGGTGGTGTCACCGGGGGTTGCCCTGCTGACCCATATCCAGGCTGCACCGGCGATCAAGACCAGTGCGGAGAGCCAAATCCTTGTGTTTGCGGGCAGAGATTTCATGAGGTTGGTTACCGGCTTTTCAGCTCGATTGGCTTTAGTAGGACTTACGCAGTTGGTGGATATATGGGGGTGGGGTGTGGGGGGGGGGGGGGG
>JBFYSV010000291.1:0-3682 GCA_041301185.1 Anaerolineae bacterium | reverse complement strand
CGCAGCTGGAGCAGCCAGCGCCACCATCTTGCAGTCCGCCAAGGCAGAACATCCCGGCAGTTACCTGTATTTCAGCGGGCAGGATTTCGACCTGCACCTGGTCAACCTGAGCTTTTCGCTGACTCTGCTGGCAACCACGCCGTTGGGCGAGGAACAATCGCGGACTAACTGGATGGGGCAACTCCGTGTGGCTCGTAAGGAGATCGAGGGAGTGCTATTGGGTGACCTGCAGCCCAGCCCGGCCGGGAGTGCAAGCCCCCCCGTAGCGGATGCCATGGAAGAAGAAGTAGTAGTCGATGAAGGTGAGCTGGTCGAGCTGGGTTCAGCTCTCAAAGAGGCCCTTGGCGAGCCCATTACCGCCCAACAGGCAGACGATTTCTGGGAGGCGCTTGCCGAAGGGCCTGGTGCGGGCGGCACCCCGGCTAACAGCGCCCTGACCTACGAGCAGGCGCGCAAATTGGGGCTTACTCCAGAAGAATAAAGTTAGGCAGGCGCGCGCTCTATTGTCAGCAATACCGAGCATATGTTACAATACATCCCGCCTGATTTCCCGGGTTATTTTGATGGGGCGTGGTGCAACGGTAGCACAGCGGACTTTGAATCCGTATATCCTGGTTCGAATCCGGGCGCCCCAGTCTGAAGGTATCCAGCGAGTTTTTATTCGTGCTTGACGACGACCCACATTTAGATAATTTTGCCAGCACCCAGTTCAGGGGGGATTTTCCCATGAGCTGGGTAAGTTCTACACACTCAACGAGGCTCGCGCCGGGTAATCTACTTGGGCGAGTTTTCCTCGTTAAATCTGGGGAGATAAACCACCTATGAATGTACGTGCAGTCATCCTGGCCGCTGGTCAGGGAACCCGGATGCGATCGAAGACGCCCAAAGTGTTACATCCAATCCTGGGTAAAGCAATGGCCCAATATGCGTTGGAGGCAGCCCGGATGGCGAGCGGCGCGCAGCCGGTGATGGTGATCGGTCATGCTGCCGAGGAAGTCCGCCAAAGCCTGGGCGAGGCAACCGATTATGTGGTACAGGAGAGACAGCTGGGCACCGGGCATGCCTTGCAGCAGGCAGAGAGTTTGTTGCGCGGCAAGGCGAAATGGGTGCTGGTCACCACCGCGGATATGCCCCTTTTGACCGTTGATACCTTGCAGAGGTTGGTGGAAGCCCAGCAAGAGCACGCCGGTCCGATGACGATGCTCACCGTCCTGGCGGATGATCCGCGTGGCTTTGGGCGAGTGATCCGGGCTGAGTCTGGGCTGGTGCAGCGTATTGCAGAAGAAATCCAGGCAACCCCTGAGGAGCTGCAAATCCGCGAGTTGAATGCCAGCGTGTACTGCTTTGATGCCGAATGGCTGTGGGAAGCGTTAAAGCGCATTCCGCTTTCACCAAAGGGGGAATATTTTCTCACCGATCTGGCGGGTATCGCAGTTGCGGAGGGACGCCCGGTACAGGCGGTTACCGCCGCCGACCCATCCGAGACCATTGGAATCAATACCCGCATCCACCTGGCAGAGGCAGAGGCGATCATGCGCCAGCGCGTGAACCATGCCTGGATGCTGGCTGGGGTGACCCTGATCGATCCGGCAAGCACCTATATCGAGCCTGAGGTGCAAATTGGGCAGGATACAGTGATCTGGCCGAATTGCTACCTGCACGGTGCAACGGAGATTGGGGAGGGCTGCGTGATCGGCCCAAACACCATCATCCATGACAGCCGGCTGGGGAGCCATTGCCAGGTGCTGGCTTCGGTGATGGAGAAAGCCTTGCTGGAGGATGACGTGCAGGTTGGGCCTTATGCCCGTTTGCGCAAAGGGGCGCACCTGGCAAACGGCGTGCACATGGGCAACTTCGGGGAGATCAAGAACTCTTACCTGGGTGCGGGCACAAAAATGGGTCATTTCTCTTATGTGGGTGATGCTACAATCGGAGAAGAGGTCAATATTGGCGCCGGCACGATCACCTGCAACTACGACGGCGAAAAGAAACACCACACAGAGATCGGGGCAGGGGCTTTTATCGGCAGCGACACCATGCTGGTTGCACCGGTCACCCTGGGAGAAGGCGCCCGCACAGGGGCCGGCTCGGTGGTGACAAAGAATGTTCCCGAGCATACCCTTGTGGTTGGGATTCCGGCTAGGGCGATTAAAAAGCTAGTGAAACGTGATTGAGACCGAGATCTACATCTTTATTGCCAGCCTGATAATAACGATATTATTGGACTTAACAACTGTGGCCGCGCAATCTGCGTTCCTGCAGACCAACCTGCCGCGCCTGCTTCATCAAGGCGAGCTAAACGGAAAAGGTGCGGAGAGAGCAATTTCACTGTTTCAATCTTCGTTGAAGGTGCAGGCCAGTTTAAACCTGGCGCGTCTGTTCTGGCGATTCATCCTTGCCGGGCTGGTCTTATACGCGTATTTCTGGATCTTTCAGCTAAGCGGTCTGCTTTTAGGGATTGCCTTATTGCTGTTGGCGGCAGTGGTGCTGTATATTATTGAAGCTGTCGCTCAGAGCATTGTCGTGGCTGATCCTACCGGCTGGACAATTCGCCTGGCGTGGTTCGTACGGGGCGTGATGGTGTTGCTCTCACCTCTGGTCGAGCTGGCGCGGCTGATATCAGGAAGCGAGAAGAGTGTAGCCGAGGTATCCGGGATATTTGAGGTGAGCGAGGACGATCTTCGCACGCTGGTCGATGCTGCCCCGCAGGAGGGTATGCTAGAGCAGGGTGAGCGGAAAATGATCCTTTCCATATTCGAGCTGGGCACCACCCTGGCTCGGGAAATCATGGTCCCGCGGATTGATATGCTCGCTCTGGATGTCTTGACACCCTTACCAGAAGCGGTGGATGCTTTTCTGAAGTCGGGTCATTCTCGCGTGCCGGTGTTCGAGGATACGGTAGACAATATCCTGGGCTTGCTATATGCCAAAGATCTGCTGCGGGTATGGCGTGAAGGAAACCAGCTCGATTCCCTGCGCTCTTTGCTGCGCAGAGCGTACTTTGTGCCCGAGGCGAAGAAAGTCGACGAGCTGCTGACCGAGATGCAGCGCAGGCGAGTGCATATCGCCGTGGTGGTGGACGAGTATGGCGGTGTTGCCGGTTTGGTCACTCTGGAGGATATCGTTGAGGAGATCCTGGGAGAGATCCAGGATGAATACGACCAGGCGGAGGAACTGCCGTATGAAGTGCTGGCGAATGGTGAATATATTTTCCAGGGGCGGATTGACCTGGATGACTTCAATGAGATTGCTGCCAGCGAGTTACCCAAAGAAGAAGCCGATACCCTGGCTGGATTCATCTATGGTCGCCTGGGCAGGGTGCCAGCCAATGGTGAGAGCCTGCGAGTGAACAATTTGCTTTTGACGGTGGAGCAGGTCAGTGGGCGGCGCATTCAAAAGGTGCGCATGAGAAATGCACTGGCTGGCCCTGGGAAAGATGAAAAGGTGAGCGATGTCAGCGAATGAAGAATGGCAGCGGTTAATCACAGTTGCTATGGAAGCTCGACAATGGGCGTACGCCCCGTATTCAGATTATGCAGTTGGCGCAGCTTTGCTGAGCGCGTCAGGGCGGATTTACGAAGGGGTGAACATTGAAAACGCGGCTTACCCGATGACCATTTGTGCCGAGCGGGTGGCGGTGTTTAAGGCGGTTTCCGAAGGAGAGCGGCAATTCCAGGCGATT
>JBFYSV010000290.1:0-12512 GCA_041301185.1 Anaerolineae bacterium | reverse complement strand
TGGGGCGGCAAGCTGGAGTTCATCAACGACGTGGATGAGATGATCCGCGCCACCCTGGACCACATCGACAAAAAGCGCGCCGCTTTAGGCTTGCCAGAATACGACCCAACCCGCTTCGGCCGCGGTGGAGATGACCGCATGCTCGAGCTGGAGAAACTGCCCCTGGAAATGCGCCGTGAATCCCTGTACGGCGTGGCAGCCGACTGAGTGCAGAACTGGAGGAACGATGTCCCGCTATATCGCTACACGAGCCATCCGGGGCGCCAATGCCCTGGTTTCCGAAGCCGAGCTGATGCTCAACAAAGCCCTGGCAGAGAAAGGAGCCGAAACCCCTGTCTCCTTTCCTAATACGGCCTACTACATCCCACTGATTTTTGGCATAACCAACAACGCCGTGGAGAACCTGGGCCAGCTGGTACCGGTTATTGAGCACGCTCGCCAGCTTCTGCACCCCATGCCCTCGAGCAGCCACTGGACGCCCTACCTGGGCGAGACCCTCGATTCCGGCATGGCGACCCTGCTGGCAGCCGAGACGATTGAAGCCATCCGCTATGTTTATGGCCAGCAGCCGGAACCTATGCCCGGCTTTAACCTGGCAGGCGGCACGGCTTTCACCAGCCCGGATAACCCCGGCGGCAATGGTCTGGATGGGCACCTGAACGGTCCCATCGACGATATCCAGCTGCGCTCTTGGGGTATCCAGCTCGTGGACGGGCGCATGCCCGGCTTTGCCGCCATCGTCGGCGCGGCCAAATCGAACGAGGTGGCGGTCAAGATCGTGCGCGAACTGCAGCGCCGTAATATCCTGACCTTCCTATCCGGCAACGTCAATGGGCGCAGCATCATCCACCAGCTCATGGAAGAAGGCGTTGAGCTGGGCTACGATACCTACACCGTGCCCTTCGGCACGGACACCATCAGTGCCATCTACGCCCTGGGCTTCGCCACCCGCTCGGCGCTCACCTTTGGTGGCCTCAAAGCCGGGCAGGCGCGCGAGATCTTGCTCTACAACCGGGAGCGCGTCTTTGCTTTTGTCCTGGCGCTGGGCGAGGTGGATGACTTGAAATACGCCGCCGCAGCCGGGGCGATCAACTTCGGCTTCCCGGTCATCGCAGATACCGTCATCCCCGAGATCCTGCCCACCGGTATCACCCGCTACGAGCACGTGGTCAGCATGCCCTTCAACGAGATCGAAGGCGCCGACGACCTGGAACGCGCCGAGCGCCTGGTGCAGAAGTGCATCGAGGTACGCGGTGTCAAGGTCAAGCTCGCGGATGTGCCCGTGCCGGTACCCTACGGCTCGGCGTTCGAGGGCGAGGTGGTGCGCAAGAACGATATGCGCGTCGAGTTCGGCGGTAAGCGCTCGCGCGCCTTCGAATACCTGTATATGGCTCCACTGGATGAGGTCACCGACGGCAAGGTGGATATTGTCGGACCGACCTTCGAGGATGTGGCTGCCCAGGGCAGCATGGATATGGGGATTGTGGTCAAGGTCGCCGGGCGGCAGATGCAAGAAGACTTCGAGCCGGTGCTGGAGCGCCAGATCCATTACTTTGTCAACGGTGCCTCCGGTATCCAGCACATCGGGCAGCGGGATATCGCCTGGATCCGCATCTCCAACGCCGCCGCCGATAAAGGCTTCAACCTGGAGCACTTCGGCAAGATCTTGCACGCCCGCTTCCAGTCCGACTTCGGCGCCATTGTGGATAAGGTGCAGGTCACCATTTACACCGATCCCGAAAAGCACGCCGAGTGGCTGGCAAAAGCCCGCCAGGCCTACGATTACCGCAACAAGCGCCTGGCAGACCTGACCGACGACCGGGTGGACGAGTTCTATTCCTGCACCCTGTGCCAATCGTTCGCTCCCAACCACGTCTGCGTGGTCAGCCCGGAGCGCCTGGGCTTGTGCGGCGCGTACAACTGGCTGGACTGCAAGGCTTCCTTCAACATCAACCCCACCGGTCCCAACCAACCCATCAAGCTGGGTAAGGTCATCGACCCGCTGAAAGGCTACTGGACTGGCACCAACGAATACGCCAAGATCGGCTCGCACGGCGTGGTGGAAGAGGTCTCCATGTACTCCATCATGGAGAATCCGATGACCGCCTGCGGCTGCTTCGAGTGCATTGTCATGCTCATCCCAGAGGCGAATGGCGTGATGGTGGTCAGCCGTGAAGATACCAGCATGACCCCCGCCGGGATGACCTTCAGCACCCTGGCCGGCATTGCCGGTGGCGGCTTGCAGACCCCTGGCGTGATGGGTGTGGGCAAGTTCTACCTGATCAGCCCCAAGTTCATCTATGCCGATGGCGGCTTCAAACGCGTGGTCTGGATGAGTAGCGTGCTCAAACAGACCATGGCAGACGAGTTCAAAGCCGTTGCCGAGCGCGAAGGCGACACGGACCTGATCGATAAGGTCGCCGATGAGCGCAATGTCAGCACGGTGGATGAGCTGCTTGCCTGGATGGAAGAGCACAATCACCCGGCGCTGGTGATGGAAGCGATGTTCTAAAAATCTGGGGATAGGCGGGATAAGGGTATTGGGATAAGGGATAGGGTATCATCGCAGCTTCGTCGCTTCTGCTGTCCCTTGTCTCCCCGCCCTTATCCCCCTATCCTGTCTATCTCCTGATGCGGGTCCATGAATCCAACCTCGCCTAAACTGGTGCGCGACCTGATGACGGTTGGCGTGCTGACTTGCGCGCCGGATACCCCCCTGGTTGAGCTAGCCCGGCTGATGCTGGATAAAAACTGCGAAGCCGTGGTGGTGATGCAAGATATGCATGCCCTGGGTGTGGTGGGCGAGGATGAGCTGGTGAACGCGTTCAAGCAGGAAGCCATCGGCGGGCTGGTCGCCGAGGATGTTCTCCGTGAAGGCGTGCCGCAGGTGCCGCCGGATATCCCTCTGGCAGCAGCAGCCCAGCTGATGCGCGACCTGGGCGTGCGCATCTTGTTCGTGATGCACCACTCTGGAGGAGTGGAGTACCCCGCGGCGCAGATCTCGTACCGCCACCTGTTGCGCCAGCTGGCAGCCCAGGATGAAGCCGAGCTGCGCGACCTGGGCATGCACGCTGAGCGCCAGTCGCCCCTGGAGGCATTTATCCAGCGCCGGGACGCAGCCCGCCGGGACGCAGCCCGCCGGGATGCAGCCCGCAAGAAAACCAGCCGGGGCGCGCCATAAAGGGTACAATCGGAGTCATTGATAATTTTTACTGTTCGGTATATAACTATACTGTTGGAATTATTTAGATTGAGTCCAGGACGGGCAGTCCCAAACTTCAAGCTAAACTACGAGCAATCTGTCACTTCGAATCCCAATCAAGGAGTAAGAGCCTATGCCTGTTGAAATTCCTAAAGAAAAATGGCCTGGTGCTGTCCGCACGATTACCCTGGGCGCGACAGCCGCCGAAGGAGGAACGCGCTCGCACACCGTGACCATCGGCGGCGAGACGGCGCTGCCCTTCATGCACTTTGAGAGCGAGACACCCAACCCGCCTAAGGTGGCTATCGAGATCAAAGATCATCGCCCGGAGGATTGGTCGCCCCTGCTCCTGGAAGCCTGGAAAGATGTCATTGATGACCCGGCAAAATGGGCGAAGGCAGCCGAAGAGGCCGGGGCTGACCTGATTGTGCTGGCGCTCAGCCTGAACGACCTGGACGGCAACCCCACCACGCCGGATGTAGCGGTCAAATCGGTGAAAGCGGTGCTGGGAGCCACCGGGCTGCCTTTGCTGGTGTTTGGACCCGGGCAGGCAGAAGTGGATAACACCTTGCTGGTAGCTGTAGCCGAGGCGACCAAGGGCGAGCGGCTGGTGCTGGGGATTTGCGAAGACAAGAACTACCGCACCATCGTTGCCACCGCCATGGCGAACGGTCATCTGGTGAGCGCCCGCACGCCGATGGATGTCAACCTGTCCAAGCAGCTCAATATCCTGGTCAGTGATATGGGGTTGCCGCTGGACCGCATCCTGATGGATCCCACCACCGGCGCTCTGGGCTACGGCATCGAGTATGGCTTCTCGGTGATGGAGCGCCTGCGCCTGGCAGCCCTGCAGGGCGATAGCATGACCCAGTTCCCGATGATTGTCACGCCGGGCTTCGAAGCCTGGAAGACCAAGGAATCCAAGGTTGGTCAGGGCGTGCCGGCGAGCTGGGGCGAATGGCTGCAGCGGGCGATCAATTGGGAAGTTCTGACCGCCTCCACCCTGCTCGAATCGGGAGCCGATATCATCGTCTTGCGCCACCAGGAATCCGTGCGCCAGGTCAAAGCCGCCATCCAAGAGCTGATGGCAAAACCAGAATCAGTATAAATTTGCACCACAGAGTCACAGAGCACACAGAGAAGTACAAGTAATAAACTTTGTGATCTCCGTGTCTCTGTGGTGAAAAAGGAGATCTATATATGGCCCTCTCCGGTATACAAATCTACAAACTCTTGCCGCAGACCAACTGCAAAGAATGCGGTTTCCCCACCTGCCTGGCGTTTGCCATGAAGCTGGCAGCCAAACAGGTTGAGCTATCTTCCTGCCCGTACGTCAGCGAGGAGTCTAAGGCGCAGCTGGCCGAATCCTCCGCCCCGCCGGTCCGCCTGGTGTCATTAAAATCGGACGGCTACGAGGTCAAGGCTGGCAACGAGGTGGTGCTGTTCCGCCACGAAAAGACCTTTTACAATAAGCCGGGCCTGTTCGTCAAAGTGACGGATGACCTGGATGAGGGGCAGATCAAAGCTGCCCTCGTCCCGGCGGAGGCTTACCAGGTGAACTACGTCGGCATCGAGCTGTCCGTGGACGGGTTTGCTGTCGAGTCGGTCAGCGGCTCGCCGGAGGCCTTTGCCAAAGCGGTGCAGGCAGTGCGCTCGGTGTCCAAGCGTCCCCTGATCCTGCTTTCCAGCGACCCGGCGGTTGCGAAGGCGGGTCTGGCAGCCCTGACTGGCGAGACGGCTTTGCTGTGCGCGGCGGATGCCACCAACTGGGAGGCGATGGCAGACCTGGCGAAAGAGCACAAGGCTGCTCTGGCAGTGCGCGGCGCAACCCTCGACGAGCTGGCCGACCTGACTGAGAAGATCAAGACCAAAGGCGTTGAAGACCTGGTGCTTGACCCGCAAGCCGGCGGGCTAAGCGGGGAACTGAGCCAGGATGTCCTGATCCGCCGCCTGGCGCTCAAGAAGAACTTCCGCCCGCTGGGCTTCCCCACCATCCGCTTCCCGCACAGCATCCCGGCGGCGGCCCAGGCGGTTGCCAAATATGCCGGCTTCGTGGTGCTGGATTCTTTCGCCCCAGAGCTGGTCTACCCGCTGCTGGTGCTGCGCCAGAATATCTACACCGACCCGCAGAAGCCGATCCAGGTGCAGCCGGGACTGTATGAGATCAATAATCCCAATGCGGAGTCCCCCGTGCTGGTGACGACCAACTTCAGCATCACCTACTTCAGCGTGGCGAACGAGGTGGAAAGCTCTGGCTTGCCCGCCTGGTTGCTGGTCACCGACGCCGAGGGGATGAGCGTGCTGACAGCCTGGGCGGCTGGCAAGTTCGACTCGGAGCGGATCGCCAAAGCAGTGAAATCGCTCAACATAGGCGACAAAGTGAGCAAGAAACGGATCGTCCTGCCGGGGCACGTGGCTGTCCTCTCGGGTGAGCTGGAAGCCGAGCTGCCGGAGTGGGAGATCCGGGTTGGCCCGCGCGAAGCGGTAGATATCCCCAAGTTTTACAAACAGGCTTTAGGTTAAAGCGCCTCTCACCTCCTTCCCCCCTCTCCCCTTTAGGGGAGAGGGGTAGGGGTAGGGGTGAGGGGTAGATAAACATGACCGATCATCTGGTCACCTTCGTCAGCGAAAACGCCCAGGTAAGCGTGCCCACCGGCACTCTATTAGCCGAGGCGGCGCGCCTGGCTGGCGTTGAGATCATGCAACCTTGCGGAGGGCAGGGCCGCTGCGGGCGATGCGCGGTGCAAGTTATACAGGGTGCCGTGCGCCGCCGCAGCGCTTTGCGCCTTACGGCTGAGGATGTCCAGGCGGGGTATGCCCTGGCCTGCCAGACGGTGGTCGAAGGCGATATTCAGGTGGTCGTCCCGCCGCAGGAGAAGATCGAGCGCCGCCTGACCAGTGACCGGGTGGCGAGGGAGGTCAGCGTCCCGGAGGGCTACGATCCCAACCGCTGGCAGCCCATCCAGCGCACCACCCTGAACCTGACCCCGCCCAGCATGGACGATCAGATTGACGATTGGGGGCGTTTGCGTACCGCCCTGCGCCAGCAAGCCCGCCTGAACGACGTCAACGCTTCCCTGGGGTTGCTCCAGCGGGTGGGCGATGTGGTCCGCCAGGGCGACTGGAAGGTGACCGTCCTGTACGAGACGGATACCTGGGATTGCGACGAGTGCCCGCCGCGCCTGATCGACCTGCTGCCCGGGCACCAGGACGAGGACGACCCGATCTGGGCCGCGGCGGTGGATATCGGCACCACCACCGTCTCGGTCTGGCTGGTGGACTTGACCACCGGGAAGGTGCGCGCCCAGGTGGCGGAGTATAACGGGCAGATTGCCCGCGGCGAGGATGTTATCTCGCGCATTATCTACAGCGGCAAGGATGGCGGCATCCAGGAGATGCGCAGCCTGGTGCTGGGCACGATCAACGAGCTGGTCGACCGGGCCTGCAAGCGGGTCTCGGCCACGCCCTGGCAGGTGGTCAAGGCGACCATCGCCGGCAACAGCACGATGATGCACCTGCTGCTGGGCATCCCGGCATCCAGTATCCGCCTGATGCCCTTCATCACCGCTGTCAACCACGTGCCCAGCCTGGTCGCCGGCGAAGTGGGGCTGGAGATCAACCCGGAAGCCAGGGTGGATTGCCTGCCCGGGGTTGCCAGCTACGTGGGAGCGGATATCACCTCGGGGGTGTACTCGTCTGGCATGGATGCTACCGACCTGCTGACCCTGTTCCTGGACGTGGGCACCAACGGCGAGATGGTGCTCGGCTCGCAGGAATGGCTCGTAACCTGCGCCTGCTCAGCCGGACCGGCATTCGAAGGGGCGGGAGTGATGGCAGGTATGCGCGCCACCAGCGGGGCGATCGAAGAGGTGTGGATCAACAGCCAGAACTATGAGCCCAACTACCGGGTGATCGGCGGGATTAAGCCGCGCGGTATCTGCGGCAGCGGCCTCATTTCACTGCTGGCAGAGATGTTCCTGACCGGTGTGGTGGATAAAGGCGGGCACGTCAACACCCGCCTGGATACGCCCCGCGTGCGCGAAGGCGAGCACGGTGGCGAGTATGTCATCGCCTGGGGCGACCAGACCTCTACTGGCAAGGATATCGCCATCAATAATGTGGATATCGATAACCTGCTGCGCGCCAAGGCAGCCATCTACGCCGGGTTCACCATCCTGGCAGAGCGAGTGGGTGTGCCCCTGGAGGCGGTCGAGCAGCTGCTGATCGGCGGCTCGTTTGGCAAATACATCAACGTAGAGAAGGCAGTCCAGATTGGTTTGCTGCCGGATATGGATTGGGATCGGTTCCAGTTCCTGGGTAATACCTCGGTCCTGGGGGCATACCGGGCTTTGCTGGACCGGGAAGCGCGCTCGCGCATCCAGGCGATTGCCAACCGCATGACGTATATCGAGCTTTCGGCAGATAACACCTTCTACGATGCCTTCATGTCGGCGCTGTTCCTGCCCCACACAGATATGACTCGCTTCCCCAGCGTGGCAGAAGCCATGGAGGCGCGCTCCAGCGTGGAGTAAATAATCTCACCACAGAGTGCACAGAGAAAACCAAAATATCACCACAGAGACACGGAGTGCACAGAGTTAATAAATATAGCTGAATGAAAGATGGAAACAAACAAGCTGACTGAGAATATCATCGGCGCGGCGATGGATGTGCACCGGGCGTTAGGGCCTGGATTGCTCGAGTCGGCTTATGAAGAATGCCTGTGCCATGAACTGCAGTTGCGCGATCTTCGGGTTCTTCGCCAGGTGGCAATACCGGTTTGTTATAAAGGGATCGAGTTGGATTGTGGCTATCGTTTGGACCTGGTTGTATCCGATCTTGTAGTAGTAGAAATAAAAGCGGTTGAGAACCTTTTACCCATACACGAGGCTCAATTGCTTACTTATCTAAAGCTGGGAGGCTGGCCTGTCGGTTTGTTGTTGAATTTCAATGTGCCCGTGCTCAAGGAAGGTATCATCCGCCGTGTTCTCGGCTACGACCATACCAAACGGCTGCCAATTTCAGGTTCTTAAGATTATTAGACTCGGTGCTCTCCGCGTCTCTGTGGTGAGAAGGAAAAAAAGAAACTCAGTGCTCTCTGTGTCTCTGTGGTGAATAAAAAAACTCAGCGAACTCCGCGTCTCTGCGGTGAATAATTCAGATAAGGAAAGGTTACCCATGTACATTATCGGCGAAAACATCCACATCATTTCAGATAAAGTCAAGGCTGCCCTGGCGGAGCGCGACGCCAAATTCTTCCAGGAGCTGGCTGTCAAGCAGGTGGAAGCCGGCGCCCAGGCGCTGGACCTCAACCTTGGCCCGCGCAAGAAGGACGGCGAGGAAGTCTTCCCCTGGATCGTCGAAACGGTCCAGAAGGTGGTCGACGTGCCGCTCAGCTTCGATAGCACCAATTTATTGGGCATCGAGGCCGGGCTGAAGAAAATCACCAAAGCCCAGCCGATCATCAACTCCACCTCCGCCGAGCCGGAGCGATTGGAGAGGGTGCCGCTGGTGGCTAAGAAGTACAACGCCCGCCTGATCGCCCTGACCATGGGTTCCTCGGGCATCCCCATAGCAGCCGACGAGCGGGTCAATATCGCCCTGGAAAAGCTCATCCCGCGCATGCTGGAGATCGACTTCCCGATCAGCGACCTGATCATTGATCCGCTGGTGCTGACCGTCTCCGGCTGCCAGGAATACTGCCCGCATCTCCTCGAAGCGGTGCGCACCCTCGAGTACGCCTGGGACCCGGCGCCGAATATCTCGGTGGGGCTATCGAACGTGTCCAACGCGGTACCGGCGGAGAATCGCCCGCTGATCAACCGGGTCTACTGCGCCATGCTGATGGGTGTGGGGCTAAAAATGATGATCGCCAACCCGCTGGAAGAAGACCTGAAGTGGGTGGTGAAAACCATCGAGACGCGGGATGACTCCACCCCGGTGGGGCGGCTGTATCTCAAGCTCGCTGACCGCATCGCCAACATGGAAGAGCCCAGTGTGGAGGACGCCGACCTGTCTGACCCCGAGCAGGCGTCCATCTGGAAGACGGTCCAGATCCTGATGAACAAGGTGATCTACGCCGACGGCTATTTGAGCCAGTAGAAATGAAGGACTGGCAGTGCTCTGCAACCTCCCCGGCGGGCGGTGTCGCGCGGGGAGCATGACCCCTTGATCCACCGGGGATCTGTGCAGCACTGCCAGTCCTTTCACACATCGATTCCGGACATGATCGCCTGATACCAGCCCGGCGATGACTCCCGCAGGTGATCTAACTCGGTTTGCGTATAGATATGCAAATCAATTCCAACCGGGAACTTCACCGGCAGGTAGTCTGGCAAGCGATCCCGTAGGGGTTTGGCTGTCGTGGATAAAACCAGGCAGATGTCCACATCGCTGCCGGGCGATGGATACCCGTTTATCCAAGATCCGAACCAAATCACCCGAATGATCTCTGGGTGATCCTGGCGCAGCTGCCGAGAATATTCACGGACGGCGTTTTGTGTTTTTTCCCTATCAATCGATCGAATGACGACAGTATTCAAGAATCGCCTCCGCCTGGCTAATGGCGTTTTGAGCCTCTTCTTTGGTGTAATAATCTGTCGGTGCCCCAAAATCAAACCCATTCGGATAGCGGGTAGGGATATAGAATTTGTCCAGTATGCGGGCGTAATTGACCAGCGCCTCACCGGGCGGGCTAACCGTCTCAGGTAAATTGCTGATCAACACCGTCAGGGTGTGCCCCCACGCGTCCATGCCTTGTTTGAGGAAGACTGCTTTCAATGCTTTTTCTACCGCCTGGTGAGCTGCAAAGCAGCACCATTCATAATCGCCGGCATGCAGCGAAACCCTTGCATGCTGTAGGTCGGCCTCTGCCTGGCGGTACCAGTCCTGGAATCGATTAGCCATTGAAGTGTATCCTCGGTAGTATTGAACCCTTGCTGGTATTATAGCATCTCCTATGCCTGCCCTGTATTTAGGTACGTTAAGTTGGGTTGATGGAATGAAGGTGCGAGTTAAGGTTTAATCATACCTTAAATATTCTGGTGACAAACGGCATTAGACAATCCCCCCGCAATTTGCCATAATAAGGTATCCAGCCTGCCCGGGAGGTGCCTGCCATGCCGTCTCATTCACTGAACCGCCGCCAGTTCCTTAAATCCCTGCTCGCCCTGACTGCGGGCGGTGCAGCCAGCTTGCGACACCTGCGCCAGGGTGGGGCGCAAGACCCCTTTGAAACACTGCCCGCGGTCTACCTGCCGATGGTTGCCAACCGAGCGAGCAACGCCGGTGGGCTGGGCAAAGTGCTGCACATCTATGCCCCCCAGGTCACCGACTGGTATTTCGAGGGCGATACCTACTACGGGCGCACCCAGGCGCCCGGCGTTACGGGGGTCAGCCAGCCGGTGGTGGACGCCATGCTGGATCGCGGCGTCACGCAGCTCTTCGGGCTGCCCGCGGCCGCGGTGGGCGAGGCCTGGCGCCGCCTCACCCCGGATTACGTCCCCGGCAAACGGGTGGCGATCAAGATCAACCTGAACAACTCCTTCGACTGCGATTCGGATACCACCGCCATCGATGCCATCGCCCAGCCGGTCAATGGCGTGGTGCGCGGCCTGCTCCAGCGCGGCGTGCGCCAGGAGGATATCATCGTTTATGACGCCATCCGCTTCTTCTCCGAGCGGGTCTACCAGGAGCTGGCCTATAAGGGCATCCAGATCCACGACCGCGGCTGCTACGGCATCACCGCCTCCTTCTCCAGCAGTGACCCCAACGCCCAGGTGCAGTTCTTCCCGCCGGGTGGGGGTGCCCCCAGCGTGCGCCTGTGCGACGCATTAATCGAAGCACAATACCTGATCAACATGCCCATCATGAAAGGCCACCCCATTGCAGGGGTAACCCTGGGTTTCAAGAACCATTTTGGCTCCACCAACAACCCCAGCGGCATGCACGATTATGTATCTACATCCTATTCGCTGATCGACCAGTACGACGCTCTGGTGGACCTGTTCTCCAACCCCCACATCCGCTATAAGACCGTGCTGACCATCGGCGATGGTATCTACGGCAGCCGCCGCTACCAGGACACGCCGCCCCAGCCCTGGACAACCTTCGGCGAGGCCTCGCCGTGCAGCCTGTTCTTCTCCACCGACCCGGTCGCAATTGACTGCGTGATGCACGACCTGCTCAAGGCCGAGCGCGGCGGCAGCCAGCCCGGGGTGAGCAACAGCTACCTGGAATTGGCCGGTAACGCCGGTTTGGGAATTTATGAAGCTGGCGACCCCTGGCAAACCCCATACGGCAGCAATTACCGTAAGATCGTCTATCAGCGGATCGATTTGTAGCGATCCCAGCCCAAGGCGAAAACCAGGGCGACAAAAGGTGCCATGACGAACAGCAGGGGGATCGACCAGATCAGGGCGAAACCTGCTGCTGCCAGTACCGTTGCCGGCAGAGAGCATGAGAAAGAGATATCCGTCCACACATAACAATTGCCGTCGTATTGGGTGAGAGCGCTAATCCCGGTTTCCAAGACGATCACCAGCACAGGCAGACTGGCTGCCGCAATTGCAGCCAGCCAGTAACCACGGCGGGAAAGCCATGCACGCCGAAGCAGTAGCCGGTGGGCGAACCATAGAGCTACCAGGTAAAACGGCAGCGCTGCACAGACAATAACAAAGCTCACCCGCCCCCATCCCAGCCCGCCAGGCGCGCCAGCAGCCACCAGAACGCCTGGGCTTTGAGGGTGCACTGCAAGCCGTGGGTGTGGGCGCAGGACGGCAGGCTCTGGCACTCGAAAGCGCCCGGGTGCTGAGCGCACCAGTCGTCGCACCACTCGCAGGCGTCGGAGGCCGCCGGGTAGAAAACTCCCGCCGGGTCGTAGCTCTCGATATCCGCAAAGTCAAATAACGCCCCGCTGTTCTGCTGGATGTGCTGGCGCAGCATCTCGTTGTGGGTCCATAAGGGGCTACCCGGTTGCGAGCCGTCCGTATGCCCGGTGTAGTAGATAAAGCGCACACCCGGGTACTCGCTCTCTAAAGATCCCAGCGTATCGATATAGCTTTGGATTTGCGCGTCGGAGTAGTACGACATCTGCCCGCACCAGGTCCACAAGGAGATGTCGAACCAGCCCGTGTTCAGCGTGCTGCGGGTATGGGACAAGCCGTCGACGGTCTCCCAGTACATTTCCGGGGTGATATACGTGTTGCCCGGGTAGTTGTTGCCGTCGTACACGCGCAGCGCCGTTGCGTCCGGGGGCAGCACGACCGTCCCGCTGGCCTGGATATCCGCGTTGTAGCGCGGGTCGCGGCTC
>JBFYSV010000289.1:0-2625 GCA_041301185.1 Anaerolineae bacterium | reverse complement strand
CGGGGGGATGGCATTCCAGCGCCGCCAACATCCGCTGGCGGGAGGTGAGGGATTTTGTCACTAGCAAAGGCTTTCTATCAGCCCCTCCTGAATCACAGCATGCCAGGAGGGGCTTTTTAATCATAGCATCACTTTTGCGCCGATGTACTCGGCTGCCCCAGCGGGTACGGCTTGAAAAGGAAGAAGGCGATCACCATCGTCAGCGCCACAACAGGCCCGATGATCACCGCTCCAAACTGCCACGCCAGGAGCAGCGCCAGGGCGGAGCCTGCCAGCGAACCGACGAACTGGTTGATCAGTCCCTGCACGGCGAAGAACATCCCCGCCCGGTTCTTGCCAGTCTTCTCCGCCTCCACCGCGGCGATGTGCGCCGGGAAGGCGTATGGGATGGTGAAGAAGGCTGCGATCGAGAAACTGCCGATCAACCCGGCGACGATCCCGATCACCAGCGGGGGCACGGGCAGGTTCAGTCGCTGCCAGCCCAGCGGGTAGAGCAGCATCGCCAGGGCAAAGACCAGCAGCGAGACCCTGAAGGCGTACTTGGCTCCTTTTTTGCGGGCGATCAGGTTGAAGATGATCAGCATGATCGGTACCGGGGCAAAGGCAGCCCCATTCATCAATCCCAATTGGGTATCCGAAATTCCCATCATGTCGGCTGCGATAAAGGCGATGCCGCCCAGGAAGAACTGCAAGCCAAAGTAAAAGGTCGCCACAGACGAGATGTAGATTTGGAAAGTGCGGTTGGTCAGCGTCATCTGGAGGCTCTTGAACAGCGGCACCCGCGCCTCGACCTTGCTGGTGGCGCTATCCATGTTGGTCGGTGCTTCCTTAAGCACCAGCAGCGGACCGATGAAGGTCAGGAACGAAGGCAGCAGAAGCAGGGCTGTGGCGCGCACCCCGAAGCGGTCGAACATTATGGGCGCCACCACGAAGGTCAGCACATACCCGCCGGTGTTGAAGAAGGTCTGCCAGGAAGCCACCCGGACTCGCGAGGTCTCGTCCGGGACGATCTCCGACAGCGCCGCCAGGTAAGGCACCACGATGAAGGTATGGAAGAAGAAATACAGCGAACTGACCACCGCCACATAGACGGCGTTTCCCCAGTGCCCGTCTGCACCCAGGCTCTTGCCGGTCAGCGGGGGGAACCAGAGCAGCACAAAGCAGATGATGGTCGGGATGAAGCCCAGCAGCATCATCGGCCGCCGCTTCCCCCAGCGCGAGCGCATGTTATCAGTCCAGGAGGCGATGGGCAGGTCCACCACGCCATCCAGGATGCGGGCGATCAGCATCCCCAGGGCATAGGCGGCAGCCGGGGCAAAGATCAGCGCCCCCGCCTCAACGCGTGCCTGTGCCGGGCGGTAATAATACAGCAGGTAGGTCAGGACCACCTGGTAAAGAAAACCGGGTCCGAACCCGCCGATGGCATAAAAAGGCTCCTGCCATTTCTTGATGGTTTTCATTGCATGCTCCTCTCAAACAAGATTCGAAAAATGAGTCCTGACCTGCTGCACGACCGAGAGATCCGGGGCTATGCCAGGCTGCATGGCTGCCATCATCGGCAGCACCGTCTCCAGCCGTTCGCACTCTGCCACCACCGCCCCGGGGTCGATCCGCCTCGGCTCCGCCCCTGCCAGGCGTTCGAAGTTGCCGGCATAGATCTTGCGCAGCACCGCCTCGGGCAAGCCCAGCCCGTGGTATGGACCGGCAAAGCGCCCGAACAGGAATCCATCCTCCACCTCCACCTGGTAGTCCCCCTCGTTCTCCAGGAAACTGCGCACCACCCGGATGCGCAGGCTGCTCTCGCCCGCCTCGATGCCCTTCTCCGGCGTGTTGAGCAGCGCCTTGGCGCCGATATCGGTTCCGAAAACGATGCGCTCCTGGTACTTGAGGAAGAAGGCACGCGCCTGCTGCGGCTGGCGGCTCAGGTTGTGGTACATCTCGATCCCCGGCGTCAGGTCGATGTGCATGCCCGGGAAGCGCTCGAGCAGCTCCGCCAGCCGCGGCAGTTGATCGGAAAGGAAGAAAAAGTGGGCGAAGATGACCTTGAGCCCCGGGTGGCGCTCAAGCACATGCAGCACCTCTGCATATTGGTCTTCGTTATTGATATGGGTACCATCGCCATAGAACCACCCCTGCGAGCGTGCCCAATCCGGGATCCGGGCGGCATCCCAGAACTCCTCCGGGTCGTTGACATGGAAGATGAGCGGGATGCCCTCTGCCTCCAGTTTCGCCCAGTAGGGTTCATACGCCGGGCTGTCGAAGGGCGGGATGGGCAGCATTTTGCGCATGTCGGGCTTGCCCTCGATCATTTTGACCCCGTCGCAGCCCATCTTCCGCAGCTGGTCAACGTAGTCCGCGAACAGGCGCCCGCAGTTTTCGGGCGCCATGAAGAGCGGGGTGATATCCAGCCCACCGAAGACATACACCTGCTGTTGGACATGGGACTTGACGTAGAGTGCGTCGGGCACCAGGCTCAACCGCTGACGGTGCGGTGTGCAGACGATGTTGAATTTGCCCACCTGGTCCGCTGCCATGATCTGCATCAAGCCCGGCATGAACCCGGGGTGGCCGAAATGGACATGTGCGTCGACGATCGGCAGGGCGGCAAAGGCAGGCGGCATGATG
>JBFYSV010000287.1:0-11116 GCA_041301185.1 Anaerolineae bacterium | reverse complement strand
CAGGAGCTGGAGGAGCTGGCGCGCCAGGCGATTGCCGAGGCGGGAGCAACCTCGCCCAAAGAGATGGGGCTGGTAATGAAGCTCCTCGTGCCCAGGCTGCAAGGGCGGGCATCTGGCAACGAAGCCAGCCAGGTAGTGCGCAAGCTGCTTGAGGTTTAGATTAGGCGTGATTGTTTTAATTGGTTTTTCTCTGTAACAGCCTGCCACACAAAAACCGTTATGACTGAGCTACATGAAAAACAGCCGCGACGGCGCAAAATATTCCTGATCCTGCTCCTGCTGGTCACCACAGCACTAACCTTGCTGGCGCTGGTAATTCCTGTCCTGGGAAGTTTTAGCTCGCCTTCCTTGCAAGCCGGTCAGGTTGCGCCCCAGGATATCCTGGCTCCCTCCGCACTAACCTACGAAAGCGATGTGCTGACCGAACAGCAGCGCGAGATCGCGGCACGAAACGTAGCACCGGTCTATACCTCCTCCGATTCCAGCATTGCCCGCCGCCAATTGGAAAGCCTGCGCACGGCCCTAACCTTCATTACAAATGTGCGCGCCGATACATTCGCTACCAATGAGCAAAAACTGGCTGATCTTTCTGCCCTGGATTCGATAAACCTAGATCAGGAAACCGCCCAGGCGATTTTGTCGTTGAGCGACCCGCGCTGGCAGGCGATTTACCAGGAAGCCATAGAGGTCCTGGAGCAGGTGATGCGCGGAGCCATCCGGGACGATCGCCTGGAAGAAGCCCGGCGCACGATCCCACCCCTGGTCAGCTTATCCCTGACCGAGGACCAGGCGGATATCGTTGTTGAGCTGGTAGAAGCTTTCGTCACTCCCAACAGCACGTACAGTGAAAGCCTGACCGAAACCACCCGCCAGATGGCGATGGATGGGGTAGCTCCGATCAGCCGCTCTTACAAGGCAGGTGAAACTATCGTTCAGCGGGGCCAGGTGATCAGCCCCGCAATACTGGAAGCGCTGGTGGTACTGGGTCTGGCACAGCCGCAATTCAACTGGAATGAGCTGATTGGGGCAGCAGGGGTGGCGATCCTTTCGATCACCCTGATTGTGCTTTACCTGCGGCGCAGGGCTACCCTACTGCAAGACCTGCGCGGGCTGACCCTGTTTGCCTCGCTCTTCACCGCCTTCTTGATCGGTGGCAGCCTGCTGATCTATGCCGAGCCGGTTCTTTCTTACCTGATCCCGATGGCTGCCTATAGCATGACCGTTGCCGTGCTGTTCCGCCCCGACCTGGCGCTCATATCCTCGCTGCCCCTGGTTTTCCTGGTCTCATTTGGACAACCCAACGCCGCTGAACTCCACCTATATTATTTATTCAGCGGTTATATCGGTGTGCTGACCCTGGGCTCTGCCCGCAGGCTGACAGCATTCTTCCGGGCAGGTGCAGCGGTTGCCGGGTGCAGTGCAATCGTCGCAATTGCCTTCCGCCCGCCCCAGTCACTGGCTGAGCTCGTGCCCATCTACCCATTGCTGGGCGCGGCTTTGCTGAACGGCATCGCCTCTGCCAGCCTGACCGTCATCCTGCAATTCTTCCTGGCGCAATTTTTGGGACTGACCACAGCCTTGCAACTTATGGAGATCTCCCGTCCAGATTCCCCGCTGTTGCAGATGCTCTTACGCAATGCTCCTGGCACTTATCAGCACACCTTGCAGGTTGCCAACCTGGCTGAACAGGCTGCCGAGCGGATTGGCGCTGACCCCATCTTGACCCGTGTTGGCGCGCTTTATCACGATGTGGGCAAAGTACTCAATCCGATGTTCTATATTGAAAATCAGGTGCCAGGGTCGCCTAATCCCCATGACAAGCTGGCGCCGACCGCCTCAGCCCGCATCATCATCCAGCATGTCATCGATGGGCAAGAACTGGCGCGCAAGTATCGCCTGCCAGGCCGGATTAGGGATTTCATACTCGAACACCATGGGACAATGCTTACCAGCTACCAATATGCCAAAGCGCTGGAGGCAGCCAATGGAGACGAGTCAAAAGTGGACCAGGAACAATTCCGCTATCCCGGCCCTAAACCCGGCTCGCGCGAAACTGCCATCCTGATGCTTGCCGATGGCAGCGAGGCACGCGTGCGCGCCGAACGCCCAAAAGACGAGAACGAAATGCGCAATGTGATCAGGTCGGTCATCGAGAATCGAGTCGCAAGCGGTCAGCTGGACGACACGAACCTCACGCTGCGCGATCTGGATCAGATTACCGACTCGTTCACAACCACCCTGCGCGGTATCTATCATCCACGCATCGAATACCCCAAGATCGAAAAGCACACCGCAGCTCAACAGGTCGATACGATTCCTACCCTGCACACCAACAACCCATCTACCGAAATTACCACTCCCTCGCGGGCAGACTCGCCAAAAACCGAGCCACGATGATCTCCGTCCAGTTTGCCAAACATCTCCCGCTCCCCATCGATCCGCAGGTCAAGAAAAGCGAGCTGCAGCGAGCAGCCCAAGCAACCTTGCATCACGCCGGAGCACCGTCCGGCGCCGAGTTGACGCTCGTAATCAGCGGTGACGAGCAGTTGCAGGCGCTCAACCGCCAATTCCTGGGGATTGACGCGCCGACCGATGTGCTCTCTTTTCCCTCCGAGGATGCCGATCCCGATAGCGAAGGGATTTACCTGGGGGATGTTCTCATCTCTTACCCACAGGCGCTGGCCCAATCCAAGTCCGGCGGGCACCCCATCCTGGATGAGGTCCAGCTCCTGGTGGTGCACGGGGTGTTGCACCTGCTGGGTTACGATCACGCTGAGGTAGCTGAGAAAGAAAATATGTGGGCAAAACAGGCTGAAATCTTGCAAAGCCTGGGATGCTCTATTTTAGGGCCTGCCCCCAGCCCGGATTGAGCCAGCAGACCGGCAGGCCAGTTTTACAAATACTGCTATTACAGAAATTCACCCATGCGATCTTTCCTTAAATCCCGAGCCAGGTCCTTCCAGTATGCTTTTTCGGGATGGTGGTTTGTCCTGCGCACGCAAAGGAACGCCTGGATTCACGCCGTGTTCAGCTTGGCAGTCATCCTGGTATCTTTCTGGTTGCGCCTGACGGCGAGAGATTGGGCGATGATCATTGTGGCGATTGCAATGGTTTGGACTGCCGAGTTTATCAACACCGCCCTGGAGGCGGTGGTGGATCTTGCCAGCAAGCACGAGCAAGACGACCTGGCAAAGGTTGGCAAGGATGTTGGGGCGGCGGCAGTGCTAATCGCTGCGGGTGGCTCAGCAATTATCGGTCTTCTGATCCTGGGACCGCCTCTCTGGCAGCGCTTGCAGACCCTCTCCTTTCGCTAAACCAGCCGGTGTCGTAGCTTGGGCTAGCTGGCGCTGAATCCTACAAATAATCGAGGTACTCTATGGCTACACTCTCTTTTCGTTTTGGCACCGTTGGTGCACCGCAATCTACCCCAAAGAAACCTGGCGGCAGTGTTGGCGCGGTGCAGCGCTCTGCAGAGCTGGGACTGCTGGGCATGGAGCTCGGATGGGTGCGTTCGGTGCGGGTTAGCCCCGAGACCTGCGCAGAGATCAAATCCACTGCCCAGAAATCGGGTGTAGCGATCAGCGTGCACGCGCCATACTTTATCAACCTGAACGCCGACGACGAGGAGTGGCCAAAATCTCGCCAGCGGCTGATGGATGCTGCCTATTACGGGTATCTTGCCGGGGCGACCGATATCATCTTCCATCCCGGATCATATTTTGAGCAACCCCCGGATAAAGTGCTGCCCGGCGCGATCCTCCGGTTGCATGGTTGTATCGATGACCTGCGGGTTGCGGGCAACCCGGTCATCCTGCGCCCGGAAATGATGGGCAAATCTGCCATGTTAGGATCCCTGGAAGACACCCTGGTGATGAGCCAGGAAATTGAAGGTGTAGAACCGTGCCTGGATTTCGCCCATCTCCATGCCCGAAGCGGAGACGGTTCGATGAACAGCTATGCCGAATGGATGCGCACCCTGGAAACTTACGGGAAAGCTTTGGGGGAATCCGCGTTAAAACGCCTGCACTGCCACATTTCTGGGATTGAATACACTGGAAAAGGCGAGAGGGAACATCTGGCTCTGCAAGATTCCGACCTGGATCTGAGCGGTATTCTGCAGGCGCTCAAGGAGCTGGGCTGCGCCGGGCGCATCTTGTGCGAAAGCCCTGTCCTGGAAGACGATGCCCTGCTTGTAAAGCAGCGCTGGATGGAGATCAGCGGCGAGGCTTAGCCCTCATAATAGGATCAGCGCACCTGCTTGAAGTTTATAAAAACCAGGTTGCGCTCGCATTCCGCAAAAGTCTCGAAATAGATCTTCTCGGATAGCGGGCTACCCGCCTGATCCAATAGCTGCACCCACAAAGTCTTGTTCGAGGCCAGGGGCTGGTCTCCCAGGTAGAACTCGTATCCGGCCTGACCGTACTGAGGGGCGATACCGGTCAGGCTGGTCTGTTCAATAAACTGCCCCCCATAAACACCGCTTAGCTGAATGACAACGCCGGTAGAGACCGGTGCGCCGCTGATATCCAACACCTGCCCGGCAACGCCCATCCAATTGCAGCCGGCTTCGGGACGGAATGTTACACTGGAGATGGCTACCGGGCTGCCCGGAGCGACGTCATACGGCATGCCTGGCACTGTCGGGCTTGCCTCAGCAGTATCCGTGGGAGTGAACAAACTGAAAGGGGTTTCCGTCGGGGGCAGGGTAGAAGTAGGCCTGGGAGTGGTGGTTGCGGTTGGCTCCTGGGTGGGCTCTGGAGTCCAGGTGGGAGGCAGAACACTGCGCGGGGTAGGGGTAATGGTTGGCATCGAGATGGCTGAGGGGAGAGTGGGCGGCGGGAATGGATTGAAACCTGAGTAAGGGTCAAGGAAGATCATCAGGAATCCGGCTGCCACACACACAACCGTTAACAGCACCACCACGGTGAGCGTGTTCCAGACTAAATCGGATACTCTTCTCGCCGGTTGGGCACGGTCCTGATAGTCAAAGCTATCCATGTTCTTTCTCCCATTTAACAACAGCTTTATGGCAGCAATATCTGGATATCGCTATTTGCCCTGCGCTCCGTAAGCCAAGCTTCCACATGTTGAGATTGGAGCACCAGCCGGGCATCCTGCTCCAGTGGTTTTGCAGGATCCCGTTCAATGACCTGCAGGATGTGAAAGCCAAGCGCGGTTTGGATGACATCACTCCGTTCGCCTGGTTGCAGGCTGAAAGCAACTTCTTCCAGGGCTGGGTCCAGCAGATAGCCTCGTGGGAACCAGCTCAAGTCACCTTTTGTAATCGGATCGTATTCTGCCGCCAATGCCATGAAATCCTCGCCGGCGGTCAGGCGGGCAAGCGCGCCGGCAGCAGCATCCGAATTATATAGCAAAATCTGGCGAGCATGCACCTGCTCCACTGCTGCAGGCACTTCGGCAGCGATCTGGTCACGCATCCAGGCAACCGCGATCGAACGCGCCAGCTCCTGGCGAAAGCTCTCCTGGGTATACCCATGAGAAGCGATCCAATCTACCAGCGCCTGGTCGCTCCCCAGCTGCGAAACCAATCGGTCCACCCGGGCCTGCACGGCAGTCTCGTCCACGGTAAAGCCGGCATCGACAGCAGCCTGCGCCAGCAGAAGCTGATCGATCATCTCCTGGAGCACCCGCTGCTCATCTTCGGTTGCCAGTTGCGTGCCAACTACTGCCTGGTAGCGAGCCAGCTCAGATTGAAATTGCTCCAGCGGGATAGCTTCGCCATTCACCCGGGCAGCCAACGGCTGGGGAGTGGGGGATGGCTGAAAGGGGGTGAAGGTGCGGGTAGGCTGCAAAGCAGAGGGAGATGGGGGAATAGAGGTTGGTGTAGAACCACCACCTCCACAAGCCACGCATCCCATCAGGAGCAGCACGCCGACAAGACCCAGCACCCGGTGTATGCAATTCTGTTGCCGACCAGTGATCCTCATTGCGCCGATTATACCTGTATTCACAAGCAACTTAGCCAAAACTAACAACATTGGGGGCACCTGGAGCGAAAGAATAATCATGCCCAAAAAGCACGCGCCTGATTTATGAAAAGCAGTATAAAATATATTGGCTGCAATGAAGGGATATGATTGGTTGAAAGGGTCTTAACAAAACAAAGAATATCGCAACCAGTCTCTAAAGCGACTCGCTCGTAATTTTGTCCGGGAATAATACATATCTTTGGCGAATTGCATAAAAAGGGTCAGGACAAAGTGATTTACAACGCGCTTCGCTGGATCGCCCAACTGCTTTTCAAATTGCTCGCCAGAGTTGAAGTTATCGGGTTGGAAAATGTGCCCCAGCAAGGGGGAATCGTGCTGGCAGTGAACCACTTAAGCCGGATCGACCCTCCGCTGGTTTTTGCTTTGTTAGAACGGCAGGATGCCACCGTGCTGGCAGCCGACAAGTACAAGAAGAATCCCTTTTTCCGGCTGGCAATCGATAGCGTAGGGGGGATCTGGATCAACCGCGATGAAGCCGATTTCAACGCACTACGCGAGGCACTCCATCACCTTCAGCAAGGAGGCTTGCTGGGCATCGCTCCAGAAGGCACGCGCAGCCGCACCGGTGACCTGATCCAGGCAAAGACCGGCATTGCTTACCTGGCAGATAAAGCCCATGTTCCGGTTCTACCCATTGCCGTATGGGGGACCGAGTCCGCCTTTCGCCAGTTATTCCGCCTGCGCCGGCCGCGAATTAGCATCCATTTTGGCAGACCTATCACCTTACCCCCGGTCGAGCGCCGCCAGCGTGAGGCTTGCCTGCAGCAAAACACGGACGAAATTATGTGCCATATCGCGCGGATGCTGCCACCCTTATATCGGGGAGTATATGCTGATCACCCCCGCTTGAAAGAATTGCTGGCTGATCCGGATTTGCCCATTCTTGCCTGCCCGCCCTTTCCATCGATCCAAGCAGTTAAACAGTAATATGCCTGCCGAGAATGTGTCTGACACAAGGACGGCTTCTTGACAGAATATGGTTTTTGCAGATAATTAGAACCAATCGGAGTTACGCAGTTCAGAGAAGGCCCTAATCCAACTGCGTAAGTCCTCACCAATAAAGATAAAGCTTTGACAGAGCAGAGTAAGCCAGGGGAAAACTGCCGACAGGGAGGTGCGGGCATTGACTGGAACCCCCACCCGGAAGAAACTGGCTGAAGTTCACTCTCGAGCTGTCCGGGTGAACAACCGTGTCTTGTCTTCCGTTGCTCGGAAAGACGGTTCTGACAGACCGGTTTCGGTAGTCCGGGACGCCCTCCCAGCGTTAACAGGGGCACCAAAGCTGGCCGCATAGCGCGGCAAGAAGGGTGGTACCGCGGGAAATTCTGCCCGTCCCTTTGATGGACGGGTTTTTTGTTTTATTTTTATAGGATGGAGGTATTCATGCTCGACCAACTACAACAGATCGAACAGATTGGCCTGACCAGCCTGGAGCAAGTCTCCGACGAGGAGCATCTGGAGAGCTGGCGGGTTAGCTACCTGGGGCGCAGCTCGCCACTGATGCAGGTATTCGATAAGCTGGGCCAGCTGCCCAAGGAAGAGCGTCCGCTAATTGGCAGGCGCGCCAACGAGGTGAAACGCGCCCTGGAGACCGCCCTGGCTGAGCAAAGCGCGGTCTTGCAGCACCTCTCCCTGGAGCGAACTCTCCAGTCCCAGCGCCTGGATGTCACCCTGCCCGGACGCCGGATGGCCCGCGGCCGGCTACACCCGGCAATGCAGACCCTGCGCCAGATCTACCGCATCTTTGGAGATATGGGCTTCCAGATCTACCGCTCGCGCGAGGTGGAGACAGACGAGTTCAACTTCCAGCTGCTTAACTTCCCCCCCAACCACCCGGCGCGCGAGATGCAAGACTCGTACTACATCGACACCGGTACCGAGCGGGGAGATAACCCGGTCTTGCTGCGCACGCATACCTCCCCAGGGCAGATCCGCGCCATGCGTGAACTGGCAGCCCTGAATCCAGACAACCCGCCCGCGGTGCGCCTGATCTTGCCTGGGATGTGCTACCGTTACGAGCAGATCAGCGCCCGCTACGAGATCCAGTTCACCCAGGTGGAAGGGCTGGCAATCGGCGAGCATATCACCTTCGGGGATTTAAAGGGCACAATCAACGATTTCGGCCGGCGGGTATTCGGGCAAGGGGTGCGGACGCGCTTCCGCGCCTCGCATTTCCCCTTCACCGAGCCAAGCGCTGAGGTGGATTTCGAGTGCTTCCTGTGCAACGGAGCAGGCTGCCCGGTATGCAAATACACGGGCTGGCTGGAGATCATGGGCTGCGGTATGGTGCATCCTGTGGTGTTGCAAAACGGCGGCTATGACCCCGCTCGTTATACCGGCTTTGCCTTCGGTATGGGACCTGAGCGACTGACCATGCTGCGCCACCGCATCGAAGATATCCGCTATTTCTGGGCAAACGATTTGAGATTCTTGGAGCAATTCTAAAATGAAAGCACCCATTAGATGGCTAAAGGAATTTGTAGATATCACCCTTCCCATTGAGGAGCTGGCCCAGCGCATGACGATGGCAGGGCTGGAGGTGGAAGAGATCCGCTATGTGGGTCTGCCCATGCCCGACGGCAAAATGGAAGGTCGCTCAGGAGGTCACCTGCGCCCGGAGACAAAAATCTCTGGCATTGCCTGGGACCCGGATAAGATCGTGGTGGGGGCAATATCTGAAGTGATGCCCCACCCCAACGCCGACCGGCTGGTGCTGGCTCGCCTGGATGATGGGCAGGTCGAGCATATCGTGCTTACCGGCGCGCCGAACCTGTTCCGATATAAAGGTCAAGGCAGGCTGGAGAAGCCACTCAAGGTAGCCTATGCCAAAGAAAGCGCCCAGATCTACGACGGGCACCAGCCCGGACAGGTATTGACGACCCTGAAACGGGCTAAAATTCGCGGCGTCGAGTCGTATTCAATGGCTTGCTCTGAGAAGGAGCTGGGCATTTCCGATGAGCATGAGGGCATTATCCTGCTGGATGGCGACGCCCCGACCGGAATGTCCCTGGTGGATTATATGGGCGATGCGGTACTGGATATTGCCATCACGCCAAATATCGCCCGAAACGCCAATATCCTGGGAGTAGCGCGTGAAGTAGCTGCCCTGACGGACCAGCCACTGCGCAAGCCAAATTTCCAGATGCACGCAGATGGACCGAGCATTTCCAGCATGGCAGCCATCGAGATCCAGCAGGCGGAGCTTAACCCGCGCTTTGTGCTCGGCCTGATCCAGGAGGTCCAGATCAAGCCCAGTCCATACCGGGTGCAGCAGAGACTGCGCCTGTGCGGGGTGCGCCCGATCAACAATATTGTCGATGCTACCAATTATGCCATGCTGGAAGTGGGCCAACCTCTGCATGCCTTCGATTACGATGTCCTGGTGGGACGGGCAGGTGGCAAAGCACCGACGATCATCACCCGCGCAGCACATCCCGGCGAACGCCTGACAACCCTGGACGGCGCTGACCGCCTCCTGGACGATTTCACCGTCCTAGTATGCGATACCGCCGGCGCCCTCTCGATTGCCGGGGTGATGGGGGGTGAAGAATCCGAGGTCAGCAGCAACACCCGTAACGTGCTGCTTGAAGGGGCAGCCTGGAACTACATCAACATCCGCAAGACGATTAACTCCCAGCGCCTGCAATCGGAGGCGGCATACCGCTTCTCGCGCGGCGTGCATCCGGCAATGGCTGAACGCGGGGTGGTGCGCGGCCTGGAGCTGATGCAACACTGGGCCGGCGGCGTGGTTTACCAGGGATTGGTGGATAATTATCCCATGCCGCCCCAGGATCCGGTGGTTGAAGTCACCCCGGACGACGCGCAGCGCTGGCTGGGTATTCAGCTAACCGCGCAGGAAATCGCCGGCATCCTGCAACAGCTCGAGTTCGAAGTCGAGGTTGATGGCCAGATTGTGCGCGCCACCACCCCCGACCATCGCCTGGACATTGGCGAAGGCATCACTGGCGTTGCCGACCTGATGGAAGAGATCGCCCGCATCTATGGCTATGAACGGATCCCGGAAACGCGCATCAGCGATAGCCTGCCGCCTCAGCTCGGCAATCCAAAACTGGAGCTGGAGGAGCAGCTGCGCGACCTGCTGGTCAATCTGGGGCTGCAGGAAGTGATCACTTACCGGATGACCTCGCCTGAGCGCGAGGCGCGGCGGCTGGCACCCGGCACACCCCCCACCGACCGGCCTTATGTGCGCATTGCCAACCCGATCGTCAGCGACCGGAATGTACTCCGCCAAAACCTGCTCTCTAGCCTGCTGGAGGTGGTCGAGCGCAATGCCCGTACGCGGGAGCGAATGGCGCTATTCGAGATCAGCCCGGTGTTCCTGGGCTCGGAGGCAGATGAACTCCCCGATGAGGAACAGCGATTGGGGATCATCCTGACCGGGCAGCGCAATTTGCCCGGCTGGCAACCGGCGGACACATCGGCAATGGATTTCTATGACCTGAAAGGCGTTGTAAGCGACGTGCTGGATGGTATGAAAATCGAACAAGTGCGCTACGAGCCAGCCGAGCACCCTACTTTCCATCCTGGCAAATGCGCCCGGGTGATCGCCGGCGAGCGGCAGGTAGGGGTGATGGGCGAGTTGCACCCCCAGGTACGGGAAAAATACGAGCTGCCTGCCGCGCCACTGATGGCGGCAGATTTCAGCCTGGAAGCAATTCTGGAGGCAGTACCGCAGCGCTACGCTGTCCGCCCGGTGCCCACTTACCCGCCGGTGCTGGAAGACCTGGCTGTGGTAGTGGAGGAAGAGTTGCCTGCTGAGGTCGTTTCAAAGACCATCGAAGAGGCAGGCGGAGCGATGGTCACCGACTTGCGACTGTTCGATGTCTACCGCGGCGAACAAATAGGGTCAGGCAAAAAGAGCCTGGCTTACAGCCTGACTTACCAGGTACCTGACCGCACGCTGACCGACAACGAGGTGGCGCAAATCCGCCAGCGCATCGTTCGGCGACTGGAGCAAGGGTTGGGAGCAAGACTGAGAACATAATATATACGGCAGCCTGTCCTAACAAGACTTCTAACCTGGAGAAAGGAGATCATTGATGGACCAACGCACTACTGGCATTGTTGCCACCGTCGTTACAGCT
>JBFYSV010000286.1:0-13506 GCA_041301185.1 Anaerolineae bacterium | reverse complement strand
TAAATTTCCCCCTGCAATCACACAATGGTGTGCTTTAATCACTCAGTTCGCCAACAACCATTTTGTCCCCCCGGATTTGATCGCCGCCTTGATCTGGCAAGAGAGCGGCGGCAATCCGGATGCCTATTCCCATAGCGGAGCTGTTGGTTTAATGCAGGTGATGCCCAGGGATGGCATCTCGTCAACGTTTATGTGTAAAAATGGGCCGTGTTTCTCTAATCGACCTTCCAGCTCGGAATTATTTGACCCAGAATTTAATATCAAGTATGGAACCAGGATGCTGGCAGGCCTATTTAACCGGTCAGGCTCCTGGCGTGAAGCACTGAAGTCGTATGGACCGATGGATGTCGGTTACTCATACGCCGACAAAGTGCTCAGTATCTACGAAAACCACCGCCAGTAAGTCCTGAGCCTACTCATAAAAGCAAACCGAATGCTCTACCAGCGTTCCATCTCTATACACAAACTTCCCCGAGAAGATTCCCGGTATATCCAACCAGGGTAAGAAGATCCGATCGCCCTCCCACAGATTGAGCTGAAATAGGTCAGAATTATCAATCCACTCGAGATCCCCTTCCACAGATTCGATGATCTGACCCTCAAAATCCGGGACCACAAACACAAACGCATACCAGTCTTCATCGTTAGCAAATCCAGGGAAGGAGAGAAATCCCTTGAGCCACATCTTCTTCACAAGTAATCCGGACTCCTCCTCCACTTCACGCCGGACGCAGTCTTCCGGGGATTCACCTGGCTCTAGCTTGCCACCCAGCCCATTCCATTTGCCCCGGTGCATATCATTGCGTTTTTTCACGCGGTGGATCATCAACGTCTGGTCGTTTTTTCGTAAATAGCACAATGTGGCAAGTTTCATCTAGCTCTTTTCCCACGGATTCAGCATGGTTTGGATCAGTATCGGCGCACCAATCTTGATATTCTCACGACGGGTGAGTAACCAGATTGCCAGATCGGCAATATCCTCCGGATACAGGCATCTTTCGTGATTCAAGCTCTCATCATTTTCGGTCATTTCCGTCACTACCATGCCGGGACAAATCGAGTTGACGCGGATGTTGTACCCCTGGTTTTCCCGCTGGACATACTCTGCGAAAGCATTCAAGGCATGCTTAGAAGTTCCATACGCGCCGTCACCATCTTCATAACCAATACCCGATTCCGAGCTGATATTGACAATTTGCCCGCTCCGGCGGAGGCGCATGAGGGGAAGCACAGCCCGAGTTGCCAGATATGGACCTCGCAGGTTGATTGCCATGATCTCGTCCCAGGTCGCCGGCTCTAACTTGTGTACCTCTGCGCCGGCATATACCCCGGCATTATTGATCAAAATGTCGATTTGCCCATACGCATCCAGGGTTGTTTTTACAAGACGGTCCACATCTTGCTCATCCGCGACATTTGCAACGATCCCAAGTGCTTCCCCACCTTGCTTGCGTACTGCCTGAACGGTTTCTTCTAGCTTCGCCGCTCGCCGGCCACAAACAACTACCCGCACCCCCTCTTCTGCCAGGGCAAGCGCCAACCCCCGACCAATACCACTACCGCCTCCGGTGATCATTGCGATTTTGCCATCCAGCCGTTTCATTACGCCTCCATATTTCGTTCATTAGATTATGCCTACGATCCTAAGCGGGCATATTATAAAGTGTAGCTGAGTATTATGATACACTATGGCGCAAATGAATTCGAAACGGATCATCATCAAGTTAGGTACCTCCACTCTCACTGCGGGCACGCCACGCCTCTCAGCGCCGCGCCTGGTTGACTTGGTACGGCAGATGGCGCAATTACATTCCAACGGGCATGAATTGATCCTGGTAACTTCTGGGGCAATTGCCGCCGGGCGCGAATGGCTGAGTTACCCTCAGCTCCCCAAGGATATCCCGAGAAAACAAATGCTCGCTGCGGTGGGCCAACCACGCCTGATGGCGCTATACGAACAGCTCTTCAGTCTATATAATCTGAAAGTAGGGCAGGTACTGCTGACCCGGACCGACCTCACTGACCGGCGGCGCTACCTCAACTCGCGCAACACGCTGATTGCTCTGCTGACCCAGCGCGTTGTGCCAGTGATCAATGAGAATGATACGGTTGCCACCGAGGAGATACGCGTCGGAGATAATGATACCCTGTCTGCCCTTGCAGCAAATTTGGTCGAAGCCGATCTCTTGATCATTCTCACCGACCAACCGGGGTTGCTTACCGCTGATCCGCGCCGTGATCCGGAGGCGCGCCTGATACGCCAGGTGGACGGGCTGGAGATACCCGCCCAGTTATGGCAGGCAGCTGGAGGCTCGGCGGGTCAGCTAGGCACCGGGGGTATGCTGACCAAACTGCACGCTGCCGACCTGGCACGGCGGTCTGGAGTGATGGTGGTGATCGGGCGCGGCAGCGATCCGGATGTCCTGCTCAGAGTCGAGGCTGGAGAGGAAATCGGGACCCGTTTCCTGCCCACAGCCACGGGACTGGAGAGTCGAAAGCGATATCTTTTGGCCGGCGGAAACTCGCAGCACAGGCTGGTGGTAGATCAGGGAGCGTGCCTTGCATTGCATAACGGAAGCAGCCTGCTGCCGGTGGGTGTGCTTAACGTGTTTGGGGATTTTGACCGAGGCGATATTGTCCGGGTTCAAGATGAACAAGGGCGTGAGATGGCGCGCGGCCTGGTTAACTATTCAGCGGTCGACCTGGCCAAAATCTCCCGGCATCACTCTACCGAGATCGAAACAATCCTGGGCTATGTTTTTAGCGAAGAAATCATCCATCGCAATAACCTGGTGCTCTTATGAACGTGATTGAAATCGGCAAACGAGCAAGGGCAGCCTCTCGGTTGTTGGCGCGTGCCACCGGCCAAGCCAGGGCAGGTGTATTGTTCGCTTTGGCAGATCATCTTGTGGATGCTTCGGATGCGATCCTGGAAGCCAACCAGATAGATGTGCAACAAGGCAGGCGGGATGGTCTTACTCCAGCCATGCTAGACCGCCTGACGATAAACCCCTCCAGACTGGCAGGCATGGCGGCTGATCTGCGCTCGTTGGCAGTATTGGTTGATCCGGTAGGCGAGATTTTTGATGAAACAGTCCTGCCAAACGGATTGCAGGTCCACAAACAGCGCGTACCCTTGGGGGTCTTGGGGGTGATCTACGAGGCGCGGCCCAATGTGACCATCGATGTCGCCGGGTTAACGATCAAAACTGCCAACGTCGCTATCCTGCGTGGGGGTAGCGAGACAATCAATACGAACCGCGTCCTGGTGAAGCAAGTGCAGGTGGCGCTGTCAGAAAACGGTCTTCCGCCTGACGCAATCCAGTTCGTCGATGACCCGGATCGCGGCCGGGTTTTAGAGCTGCTCCAGCTGCACGAGTATGTCGATATGCTTATCCCGCGCGGCGGAGCAGGCTTGCACCAGTATTGCCGGGAGAACAGTCGCATCCCGGTGATCACCGGGGGAATTGGCGTTTGCCATCTCTACGTAGATGAGACAGCCGACCTGGAAGCCGCTCTGACGGTGATCCAGAATGCCAAGGTGCAACGTCCAACGGTCTGCAATGCCCTGGATACCGTCTTAGTGCACCAGGAGATTGCGTTTGAATTCCTGGCGCAGCTTGTGAAATACTTGGAAAAAGATGGGGTTATGTTCAAGGCGGATCCAGCGGCAATGGAAGCCTTGCGTTTGAGCAGACAGGATGTGCCAGCATCCGTTTCCCCAGCTATCGAGGCTGATTTCAATACCGAATGGTTATCCTTGGTGCTTGGATTGAAGGTGGTTGCCAGCATGGATGAGGCAATTGAGCACATCGCCCGGCATAGCACCGGACATTCGGATGGTATTCTCACTCAGGACCAGGAACACGCCCAGCAGTTTGTCGCCGAGGTAGATTCAGCCGCAGTGTATGTCAACGCCTCCACCCGCTTTACGGACGGTGCCCAACTCGGGTTAGGCGCTGAGGTGGCAATCTCCACCCAACGCCTGCACGCCCGCGGCCCAATGGGTCTGCGCGAATTGACCACTTATAAGTGGGTGATACACGGGGAATATCACGTGCGCAAGGGATAAAAAGACAGGGTCTGCTCGAGCCAGACCCTGTCTTTACATATTGGGGATCAATCTCCGCCGCGCTCGCCGAGCTGGTGGTCCAGCATCAGCAAGCCGTTGGTGTGGTCGCCGATCATCTTTAATTGCTCGACAATCGTGGATGCATTCTTCTCTTCTTCGACCTGCTCATCGATGAACCAGTGCAGCATGACCTGGGTGGGGTAATCGTTCTCCTTGGTGGCAACCGCGTAGATGTTGTTGATCATGCTGGTGACTTTCTGCTCGTGCTCGTAAGCCTGCTCAAAAGCAGCCAGGGGCGATTTCCACTCAAACGCCGGCTGGTCGATGGCTTTCAAGGTCACTCGCCCGCCTCGGTCAAAGATGAAATCGAAAAATTTCATCGCATGCTCGACCTCTTCGTTGCTCTGCATGCGCATCCAGCGGGCACAGCCGGGCAGGTTTTCGGCCTCAAAATAGGCTGACATTGCCAGGTAGAGATAGGCAGAATACAGTTCATTCTTGATTTGTTCGTTGATTACATCCTGGACGTTCTTGTTTAACATCGTAAATTCTCCTGATCAGTATTCAGTTTTAAAGTATCTTCTCGCCCCATCGGGTTGAAAGCTGCATCCCTCGTTATTTGGTTGAGAAGTGATTTGTTAAGGAATATTATACTCCCCAATTTTGGCTCAAGCGACGCTTCTCAAGATCCTTAATGGATTCTACATAGGTATATGAGCTCTGCTCAAACCGGTACAAGGAGAGAGTAAATTTGGTAGTCGATGGCAGCGCCACTGTCATCGACTATCTAAAGCCCCAGATTATGGGAATGTCATTCAGGCCAGAGTACCTCTTCTGATAGCTCGATCTGATTCAATTCATCAACCTTCTCATCTGAAAGCGCCAGGTCCAGCGCACCAAGGTTTTCCTGCAAATGATCCACCCGAGAGGACATTGGCAAGGCGATCACCAGTGGCTGGCGGAGCAGCCACTGTAAGGCAATCTGCGGAGGGGTGGCGTCAATTTCCTGGGCTATCCGTAGAATTGTTGCATCCTTTAGCAAATGGCCGCGATCGATGGGTGAGTAAGCGGTAAGCAAGATGCCATTCGCCTGGCAATATTCCAGCACGCCATTCTTTTGATAGGCGCGGTTGTGCAGATTGTAAGGCACCTGGTTGGTGACCAGCGGAGTAGCACTCAGGCTCTGGGCACGCTTGAGCTGCCCCAGGTTGAAATTGCTCACCCCCAGGTGTCTCACCTTGCCTTGCTCAACAAGCTCGTTAAGCGCCCGGAAGGTTTCCTCCAGGGGGATATCATGATTGGGGCGGTGGATCAGGTAGAGATCCAGGTACGGCGTGGCAAGTCTCCTCAGGCTGCCTTCTAGAGCCTTTAGAGTATCCTGGTAGTTCATGGTGATATGCCAGACTTTTGATGAAATGAAAAGTTCCTGGCGAGGATAATCCCGGATCACCTGCCCGACCAGCTCTTCAGTGTGACCGGCGCCATACATCTCAGCAGTGTCGATATGAGTGTAGCCAAGCTCGATGGCGGCGCGAATGGCGTTGCGCGCGTGATCGTCGCGGGAGTAATCCGCGGCCATACCGCCACCGAGACCCCAGGTACCCTGCCCAAGGACGGGGATTTGATCACCGTTATACAGGCTTTCGTAAAACATGGCTGTTTCCTCCTATCGGTAAATAGATCAACAATGAATAATCAGATTTCCGGATATCACAACTTCTTCTTGAAATGTACCAGCCTTTCCACCTCCTCATACCCTAACGAATGATGGGCATTATAGCTGATTTGGTTGTCGATCAGGCAATCTGACGCCATCTCACGCAATCCCAACTGCCGTGCCCAATCTTCAGCTGCCTGGACGAGGGACCTTCCCACGCCTGCCCGGCGTAGACCTGGCTCTATGTACCAGCCTTCAATGTAGCCCACCGGGCTGGTGTCACAACCATCGGCGTACTTGCGCTGGGCAGCTTCTAAAAAACCAACCAGCCTTCCATCCGGGGCTTCTGCCAGGAAGACTGCACAAAGCGGGTCAGCCGCAAGCTCTTCCATCTCTGCCAGGTGCGCTTCTGGTGAGTCGCCGGGCCAGAGCAGCATTCGCATATGCAACCATTGCTGTCGGTCCTGGGAAGCGGCGCGGCGGATTAACATAGCCTAGAAACCAAGCTCCTCTAAAACCTGGTCGCTATGACGGGCAACCGACGGTTTTCCCAGCAGCTCTTCCCAGAAGCGCTCGTCATACCGGCGCGAGCGGACCGGCAGCGGCATCGGTACCCCCCAGCCTAACAAGAGCACTTCTTCTTTGGGTTGCAGGCGGGCCAGCATGCCGCGCAATGCCTCGCGCCCTGCCAGCCCGGAGAGCACGGCGCGAATATCGTCCTCATCGCCCAACCAGCCGGAAACCCGCGTGCCCAACTGCGACATGACCTCATCATAAATTTGGGACGGGCGCTGGTCGACGATCAGCAAGGTGACATAGTATTTGCGCATCTCGCGGGCTATGGTGCTGAATGTGGTCTGGGCTGCCATCTCCCGGTTGAGCAGCTTATGGGCTTCCTCCAGGACAATCACCAGTGGGCGCGGCTCATCTTTTCCGCTGGTGCGGAAGGTGTTGGTGCGCTGCTCCCAGGCCTCGCGGATCTTGCGGGTGAGCAAATTGCTGACCAGGAGGTAATCCAGGTCGCTCTCGTGACTGCCGAAAGACAGCACGATGTGCTGCCCTGCCTCCAGGGCTTTGATGATCTCGCCGATACTGTCGGCGGCAGGTTTCTCCACAACATACGGCAGGTGGAAAACGCGTCCCAGTTTGGAGTGCAGTCCTTCGGCTGCCATGGTGTTGACGCCTGCCGAGTTTGCCCAGGCAGCCACACTCCCCGGTGCGGGGAACTTCCTGCCATTCTCGTCCTCAATCATGGCTCCAGTTTTCATCTCGCGAAATTCGGTAAACCATCTCTGCCCTCCAAAGGTCGCTACCAGCGCTTCGAGCGTGGTGGGGGTGGTCTCCTTCAGGTTAAGCTCACGGGTGAGCAGCTCGATATCTTGGGGCTGGATATCCTGCATGGCGATTTCCAGGTTGAAATCCGGGGTGCGGCCGCGAATTTGAGCGCCCTGCCCCAGCCCGACCACGCGCACCCGTCCCGGGAACTTATCGCGTAACCCAGGCACGCGCTGCCCGGTATCTGAGGCAGTATCTTCAAACCCGTACTCGTTATGCATATCCAGCACCAGCAACGCGGCGCGGTTGTGGTGGATCAGGCCGGCCAGCAGCAGGCGGGTGAGGAAGGATTTGCCGGTGCCGGTTGCGCCGAACACGCCCGATGAGCGCTGGACAAATTTATCCAGGTCCAGGCAGACGGGGTGTTCTTGCTCCCGGGTGTAGCCGACGATGAAGTTGCCTGGCTGCGTAGTTTTACCAAAGATCTCGGCAATATCACCCGGACCAGCCAGGCGCACCTGGGCGTGGTGAGGCGGGACGGTCTTGACCGGCAGGGGACGCGGGGTCTGGCGCAAGCCAAGATCGATTTCCTCCTGCCAGCGCGGGTAGGCCGGGCTTTCTGGGTCTGGACCGCGCTCCAGCATCAGGGCAGGCAGCACTTCCAGATTAGTGAACAGGGTTTGACCGTGAAGCAGGCGAGCGATACCTGGCGGGAGGCGGGTTTCGCTCTGTTCATCGGCAAAGCGCGGGTCGGTAGCGCCAAGCTGGAAGTCGGTCACCAGGCCATAGAAGAGCCACTCCCCGCTTTCGAGGATGACAAAAGCCCCCTCCTGCACTTCCTGGGGAGGGATGGTCAGGCGCACGCGCAGGTTCTCTTTTAACCCGCCGCCAACCAGGTAACCGATTGGATCTGCGTTTTCATCTGTCATGGCAGTAAATTCCTTGTGGGTTCACAATGCCACCTCGAAGACCCGGGAGGTGAGCTTGCCGTCCTTGATTTCAAACAGCCGGTAATGAGGGGGGAGCAGGGTCAGCAAAGGCTCGTCCACCGGCGCGAAGGGGAATGCAGTCGAGCGCAGACCGAAAACCGTAATCCCCTCGATCGACTTTTCATAGGTGATATGAGAGTGGGCGCTGATGACTCCTACTATTTTCTTATGCTTGGCTGAGGTTGTAAGCAGTTCCCAAAACATATGGATATCATCGGCAATGTACTCATCCAGCCAGCGAGCGCCAACCGGGACAACATGATGATGGGTGACAATGATGGTAGGCAAGCTGCTATTCAACGCCCGGGCGAGATAGTCCAGCGTCTGGCGGTATAGCATGGCTTTCGGTTCCGCGCCCATATCCAGGCAGACGAACTGGATACCTTTGTGCTGGAAGGTGGCGTTAATCAATGACTTAGTAGATGCCTGGGTGAATAGATATTTCTGGAAGAGGAGCCGGTCGTCATGGTTGCCCGGCATGAAGTAGATTGCCTGGCTTTGCAGTCCTTCAATCGTTACCCATCCCGGGCCGGGCGGTCTTTGCCCGGGTTGCAGCTGCATCATCTGGAACAGGTTCTGGTAAGCCTGTGGCGTGGCTGGCTCTACCAGGTCGCCGGTGGAGAGGATAAAATCGGCGGAGGCCCCCAAATTTTGGGCAATATGGCGCAGTACTGCCCGCAGGGAATATGCCGGCGAGAAGCCTCTTGGCAGGTCGTTCTCCTGCTCAGGCAGGTGGTGGTCCGTGATCTGGACAAAGGCGAAATCTACCATCACGCCTCTCCGGGCAAAGTGTCGCTCAGCGCGCTGAGCACGCTCATCAAGGTGGGGTAATCATCACGCAATAAGGTGATCAGCTCCTGGGTGGCGGCATCTGCCCAGCTGGGGTCCCCGGCGGAGCGATGAGCTGCCTGGGCTTGCTGCAGGTGGACTGCCAGCAGCTCGCCGATAGGCACCTCTACCGCCCGCAGGATGTGGCGGAAATAGCCGAAACGCCCTGCGGCAGTGAAACGGCACAGATCAGCCGGATCGCACAGGTAGATGACATCCAGGCTGAGTGGTGGGCGCGGCGGCAGCAGGTGGAATATCTGCCCGTCGTTGGCAAAGCCGACCGATAGGACGCTCATCTCCAAGGGGATATTGCGGTTCAGGCGGTTGTCGGCAATGACTTCATCATCCACACCCTCAGCGGTGACCAGCTGCCGCACCAGCCCGTCATCATCGATGTGGATATCATGGATCAAACCGTAGATCTGGTAGCCGTTCCCCTGGGGGACGCGTACCAGGGAGCCAAAGGATGGCGCCTCGAACTGTGCCACCCTGCAGCCGATCATGAACCCGGCGGTGTTGGCACGCAGCATGCGGCCGATTTCAATCGTTGTCACTTGTTCACCTCCTGCAGATACTCACAGCCGGGTCCTGCCGGGCTGGTCTTTGGCAGACTGCTTGTGTGAAGGTCCCTCGATGGATACACCCCGCTGGCGCAATTCCATGCTGATCATTTGCGTGACCTGGTCGCGCTCCTCCAGGCTCACCACGGCTGTCTCGTGGGCGCGGTGCAGCAAATATGGGTAAGGGCGCGTGCCCATGATCCGGCACTGGTCGATCAGCACGGCGTGCAGGGTATCCAGCGCCTGGGGCTTTTCCGCCACCCAGGCTGGGATTTCCACCCGCGCCAGCCAGGGACGCCCCAGGCGACCGACGTTCAGGTAGAAAAAGTGCAGGGCGAGCGGTCCAGGGTAGCTTTTGGCGGACTGGGATTGCAAGGCGAACACTGCCGAGCGCTCGCCCGGCGCCAGCAGGTCCCGGAACAGGACTTTGTCGGTGACACCGCGCAGCGGCTGGTAGCGGCGGATATTTGCCAGGTCTTCGGGTGCTGCCCGGGCAGCTTCCAGCAGGCGCACCACCAGGTTGGCAGCCGGCTTATCCACATAGCCGGCGGTGATTGCCTCCAGCTCCGCAAGCCGGTTCAGCGCTTGCAAATATAGCGCCATGCTTTCCTGGAAGCTGGTTGTCTCCTCCGGGCTGGCATCCCGGACGCCCCACAGCTCCACCGGACCATCGGTAAAGGTGATGACCGGCGGCTCCAGCTGGGACGCCAGGCGGGCCAGGATGGAGCGCTCTTCCAGGTCGCGGGAGAGCGCCAGGCTGGCTTCAGTCAGGTGGTGGAGCTGCTCATCATAATACAGCCTGGTTTCGATCATTGTCTGGGGAGGGGTGGAGGCTCCCAGACGCATCTGGATGGCGCCCACGTTGACCAGACTGTATTCCACCTCGGCGTGGCGGTCGTAGTTGATCTGCGATCCATCTGCAGCCAGCAGGGTGGCAGACGGCGGGAGCTGCGGGAGCGGAAAATGACCATTCAGTGGCTCGCTTAAATCCGCCGGCAGGGCGCAGCGCAGGGAAGGATCGTGTTTACGAACAATCTCCTGGACTTTCAGGCGCAGTGCATCACCCTCCTGGGCATAGCTCGTTAATAACTCGGCTGCTTCCTGGCGCTTGCGATGCAGCTCCTCCTGTTTACCCGGAGCACTTTCGCCAAGCTCTTTAATTTGTTTGCGTAGCTGCTGGTAATCTATGGACATTGGATATCCTGGAACACCGCAAAACTTGGTCGGGCTGGCAGGTAGAACCTGGGGTAAAATTTAACCGGAATGGTTGATGAGGTAAATTTACCCGAGAACCGCCGAGCGGTCAAGCGGGCAGATCTGGCCTGGTGGATGAAATGACTACCATCACCGAAACGATATCCGGTGCTGAGAACTCAGGATGTTTGCGACCTCTGGACCCGCGTAGAGATATCAACCGGGTAGCAGACCTGATAGAGCTATGCTTTGCTGAGACACTTGACGAGGAAGGGCATGGCTACCTGCGGCATATGCGCGCTGCAGCCCAGCGCGGGGTAGCTTTCCGCTGGTCTGGAGGTTTGCTGGAAGGCGGCATTATGCCGCTGAATGGGTTTGTTTGGGAAGAAGATAACCGGATTGTTGGCAACCTGACCTTGATCCCGTATGTCAATCTCAGCCGGCGCTACTATTTGATTGCCAACGTGGCGGTGCATCCCGCATACCGGCGGCGAGGCATTGCCCGCAGCCTGACCCAGGCCGCGATTGACCATGTTCGCCCGCGGGGCGCCCAGACAATCTGGCTGCACGTGCGGGCCGAAAACGAGGCAGCCTGCAATCTCTACCACTCCATCGGTTTCATCAGGAGGTCGAGCCGGACGACCTGGCATAGCAAACCGGAGACCTCGGCAGATCTGCTTGTACAATCGGCAGGTAGCTTGCCGGCAGGCAATAACCGGGAAGTGCAAATTGCCTCCCGGCGGTCTGCGGACTGGCCCGTGCAGCAGCTGTGGCTCAAGAAGTTATACCCGGCATACCTGACCTGGCACCTGTCTTTGCGTCCCCCGGCTTTGCGCCCGGGATTCTGGGGTTATATTTACCGGCTGTTCAACGAAATACACATGCGCCACTGGTCCGCCTGGCGGGAAGATCGCCTGATCGGAACGCTAACCTGGCAATCGACCTTTGGCTATCACGATTTGTTGTGGCTGGCGGTCGATCCGGATGGGGACGGGACGGCTATCCAGCCGCTACTGGCGCACGTGCGGCGTTACTCCTCGCCACGGCGCACCCTGGCGCTGGATTATCCCAGCGGGCAGGCTGTCGAGGCGATCCAGGCCGCGGGATTTAGCCAGCACCAGACGCTGGTGTGGATGTCGATGGCCTTGGATGAGGGATAAGCGGCTGAGTGGGGGTGCCAAACCTCAGCGAATGCGCTGGAAGACACGGATGGCTGAGCTATCCCGGCAGGCGAGCAAATCATCGGTAGGCGGCAGCTCAACAAATCGATCCTGATTCACCCAATCTTTGAACCACTTGCGGTAATAGCGCTCTTCCACCAGGACGAAGTCGGCTTCGTCCAGCCACCCGTCTGCCAGCCGGTGATTCCAGAAACCATACCGTTCCAGGGCATCTGGGTCGCCGTCCAGGCGGTAGGAGTAGTCCCCGTTCACCTGGGAGGGGTAGATCTTGACTCCCGGAATGTACAACAGAGGGGCAACGGATAGCCCGCCTTTCCAGTACACCTGCGAGCCGGGCGGGATCAGCCGGGCAAGGTGCTCTCCGGCAGCTCGGTAGGAGGCAAGCACGTCGCCACCGCAGTCAAAGGAGCGGTAGCCCAGCCCCAGGACCGGGGTGGGGGTGAGCAGCACGCCAGCCACCAGCAGGGAGACCAGCGCCCAGACCCCATAGCGGGAGTGCCCGGTGCGCCGGTAGCCGATCCAAGCGGGTACGGCAGCAATCAGCAAGATCAATATCCCGGCGATCACCCCGGAAGCAAATGCCACCAGGAATTGGCCGCGCGGAGGGCTGACCTGGAATTTGTTTTCTAACAAGACCTGGATAGAGGGCTGCCCCAGGGAGGGGAATTCGATGCTTAAGATGGCACGACCAATGTCCTCGAATGTGCTGAAGCCCACCCCGCTGGCGACCACCAGGATGCCAATGACAGCCAGCGCCTGACGCCAGCCGGAGGTTAATCTGGGCCAGCTGGCAATGAGCAGCACCAACAGCATCCAGCCCAGGGCTGCAAAAAAGGCGGTGTAGCCCTCCAGGCAATAGGCGCAGTAGTTTTTGCTCATCGTCGCCCAAAAATGGATGGCAAACAGAGCCGCAAACAGCACCGATAGGAAAACCGCCGCCCGGTAATGAGATTCTGATTTCCAGCTCGACCTTTTGGGCCACAGGATCCAGGTGGTGATGACTGCCGCCAGCGAGACGAAATGGAAGCGGAAAGTCCGGAAAAAGCTGTTCAGGCGGGTGCTCAAGCTGATCTCAGGATCCCAGTAGAGGCTGGCAGCCGGCGGCTGCCAGGCGGCAAGGAATGGCGTCAGGCTATCCGGCAGCCAGTAAGCGTACATGCGCAGGATGCCGGGCCAGAAGGGCGCATGCAGCGCCACCAGGGTTATCCCCCCCGCCAGGACGGCGATCAGGGCGGCTTTGCGCCCGTTTTGCCAGAGGATATAGAGCAGCAAGATAGGCAGCACAGGAAAAACGTTGATGCGCGTCATCCACATGGCGGCTGCCAGGATCGCGCCCAAGGCGAGCTGCCACAGCGGGCGGTCTTTGCCCAGGGTTAGGACCAGCACCCAGACCAGCATGCAGGCGATCAGCACCTGGGTGATGGCGGTGCTATACATCTTGACGAGAGCGGGATTGATGGCGATTCCCCACAAGACCAGTGCCGCCCACCAGGGGCCTCCCAGGCGGCGGACAACGATCCACACGCCAAGCAGCATCAAAGCGCCCAGGAAGATGGCAAAATAGCGGCCTGTGTCCAGGCCGGGGCCAAACAGGGTTTGGATGCCGCCGGGGATGTAGAAAGCCAGCGGCATGTGGTTGCTCCAGAAGCCATAATCCTGGTAGATCTGGTATTGCCCGCTGGCAAAGGCATAGCCCTTATACAGGTATGCGCCTTCATCCAGCACCGATTGCAGGCTGTGAGCATACCCC
>JBFYSV010000284.1:0-18898 GCA_041301185.1 Anaerolineae bacterium | reverse complement strand
GGGGTGCGCTTTGGGATCGTCTCCCTGGGACAGATCGAGCAAACAGCTTTTGCCGGGGAGGATACGCCGGGCATCGCGGTGCTCAACCCTGAGAACCTGAAGGCGGCAATCGCCGCCGCTCCCCAGGTCTCGGACGTGGTCATCGCCATGCCGCACTGGGGACCTGAAGACGTCCCCTGGCCTAACTATATCCAGCGCGATCTCGCCCAGCAGCTGGTGGACGCCGGAGCCGACCTGGTGGTGGGCAACCACACCCATGTGGTGCAGGCTATACAAGAGATCGATGGCGTGCCCGTGTTTTACGGGCTGGGCAATTTCGTTTTCGACCAGGGTCTGCGCGATCACCAGCAAGGGGTGATCTTGAAAGTCTATTATGAAGGCGACCGTTATGCCGGTTTTGACCTGATACCTACCCATGTCAACCGGGATGGCAGAGTGTTTGTCGCCGCCTCGGACGAAGCCGCCGAGGTGCTGGAGCGGGTGCGCCTCGCCAGCCAGCCGCTGGGCATGCAAGGGTGGCAGCCTGCGTATATCGCCAATCTGCCCGAGGCAGACCTGGCAGGCTTATCCCAGGAAGAGATCACCCGCCAGCTGTTCGAGCAATGGCTGGATTATTCCGTCTCCCCGGTTTTGCCCAACTCCGCTCGCATCGGTGTCTATGAGATAAAATCGATATCCGTAGACGAGAGCCAGCCGGAACGGGCAAGCGAGCTGGGTGTGGATTGGCTTGCCGAGGTTGTCTTCGCGGTGCGCCCGGTTGTACCCAAATACACGGATTGGGTTACTGGGAGCGGCGAGCTAACCCCGGATGGCTGGGTGCGCCAAAAGAGCCTGCTGGTGGGGCTGAGACAGGCAGACGGTCGCTACTGGCTGACCAGTATGGACACTGCGCCCTGACCAACACCGAAATAGTTTTTGAGAATCCGCAGGTTAGCTTTTGCCTCTGATGATTGCCAAAAAATCTGCCGGCTGGATAGTTTCGATATCTGTGGGTTTAAAATCTTGTGGATTACGGGTGACCAGATAATCACATTCTGCAGCTTTTGCCGCGGCCATCTGGACGGCGTCTTCGAAGTCCACCCACCCGTACTGGAGAGCAGCCTCAATTACCGGTTGATCGATAGTAGCCACCTGAAAGACCTTCAACAGTTTGCCGATTGACAATGAAGCAGCCTGGCGAGAAGTCTGCCGGGCATAAAGGTAGAATATTGTGGTGACGCTGTGAGCCGCCAGCAGTCCCTCGATTTGCCCGCGCTCTGCTAAACTCCAAAGCTCAGACGAATCCTGGTAAAAGGGCTGGCGGTATGCGAGGACATCCAGGATTACATTGACGTCAAAGAGGGCACGGATCGGCTTATCCCTTTTCAAGATATTTTGACTCCAGATGCTTGTGGTAATCTTCGAGCGACGTCTCAGAGGCGAGCGTTCCGGAAAGCTCATCCAGGATGGGGGTATCCGATAAAGCTATCTTTTCCTTGTCCAGGGAGCGAAAGAATTCGCTCACCAGGCGGGTGACTGAAGTGCCGTGCTGTCTGGCATAGCGTTTGGCGCGCTCGAGGGCCTCAGTTTCGATACGAATGGTGAATTTTGTCTTCTCCATTTCAATCTCCTGCCAGACATTATACTATAAAGTTGTATGGCTTAACAAGGCTGGGTTATACCGCCCGCGACTGTTTAGCTTGCTGGCAGCTCTCACACTGGCCAAATAGCTGCAACCAGTGCTCCTCGATCTGGAAGCCGCTCTCTCGCCCCACCTCGGCGATCAACGGCTCCATGCGCTCACTATCCCCGCTAAAGAATTCCACCCGCCCACACCGCTGGCAGATCAGCAGATGCTGGTGACCCTTGCAAGCGGCGACGAAAGCCTGGCAGCCCGAAGGCTGGTGGACGCGCTGCACCAGCTCAAGCTCCTCCAGCTTTTCGATGGTGCGGTAGACGGTCACCAATCCCAGCTTGGGATAGCGGCGGCGGGCCTGCTCGAATACATCGAACGGGCTGAGCACGTATTGGCTGGCGGCAATCGTCTCAACCACCGCCCGGCGCGGTTCGGTGAGCCGGTAGCCGTTGGCTTGCAGGCGATCTAGCCATTCATCTGTTCTGCGTTGCGATTCAATCTCGTTCATCTCATGTTGCTGCCAGTGAGCGTTGCTGATAAGTCTGGATCAGGGTGCGCCCTGCCCATGCCAGGGCGAAGATCGCCGTGCTGGTCAGCACAATTGCGGCGCCAGAGGCTATGCTCAGATAGTACGAAAGATAGAGACCGATGACACCGGCGAGAGAAGCCAAAGCGGCTGCGAGTGCCATCATATACGGCAAACGGCGGGTGAGCAGGTAGGCGGTGGCAGCTGGCGTGACCAGCATGGCGACCATCAAGGCTACTCCAACGGTCTGTAGTGAAACGGCAATCGTCACCGCGATCAGCACCAGGAGCAAGTTATTCAACAAGCCGACCGGCATGCGCAGGGTGGTCGCCAGCACCGGGTCAAACGAGAGGGTCAGGAATTCTTTGTAAAACGCAAAGATGGTGAAGATCACCAGCCCGCTGAAGATGGCGGTGATCCACAGGTTTTGCGCCGATACCGCCAGCACATCGCCGAACAGGAAATGGCTTAAATCGACGGCGTAGCTGCGCACGGTCGAGATCAGCGCGATCCCCAGGGCGAACATGCCGGCAAAGATGATCCCAATGGCGGTATCCTCCTTGATCTGAGCCTTCTTGCTGATTGCTCCAATGCCCAGGGCAGAGACGATCGATGTGCCCAGCGCCCACCAGAATAACGGCTCGCGCGCCCCTTCGTTGACCAGGTAACCCAGCGCCACGCCGGGCAGGATGGCATGCGCCAGGGCATCCCCGAAGAAAGCCATGCCGCGCAGCACCACATACGTGCCGACAACCGCACAGACGATTCCCACCAGCACAGCCGCGATCAAGCCGCGCTGCATAAATGCATAAGAGAGGGGTTCCACCAGCCAATCAAGCAGGATGTTCATAGCGGCTCATCGCTTCCGTCACAACAATTGTCATCTAATGCCAGCAGGCCGCTCTCGGTATCCAGCCGTTGAATCCTGCCCCCGTAGGCGAGGAGCAGTTTTTCCGGCTGCAATACCTGGCTGGCAGGACCAAAACCGACCAGGCGCCGGTTTAGCAATAAAATGCGGTCAAAGTAACGGGCAGCCTGCTCCAGGTCGTGGGTGGCAACGATTACTGTGACCTTTTTCTGTTGTAATTTCCCCAGTAAGGACAGCAGGCTCTCCTGAGCAGGATTGTCCAGGCCAGAGAGCGGCTCATCCATCAGCATCAGCTCAGCTTCCTGCGCCAGGGCGCGGGCAATGAACATGCGCTGTTGCTGGCCTCCGGAGAGCTGGCTGATCTGCCGTCCGGCCAGGTCGCTCATTTCCACGGTCGCCAGGGCTTCGCGCACTAGCTCCCAATCCCGTTTGCTAGGCCACGAGAAAGGTCGCAGCTTGGCGCTGCGGCCCATCATGACCACATCTGCCACAGTGACCGGGAAATGCCAGTCTACCTGGTTGCGTTGGGGAATATAGGCGATGCAGATATGTGCCTGAGGACCAGATCCAAACACACTGACCTGACCGCTGGTGAGGGGCAATACGCCGGCGATCACCTTAAAAAGGGTGCTCTTGCCAGCACCATTCGGTCCAACGACGGCAACGAGTTCCCCAGGGTGCAGGTGAAAGGTGATTCCATCCAGCGCGTAGCGACCATCGTAGCGGACACTTAGTTTTTGAATATCCAGAATAGGTTGGTCTTCTTTATGGTTGGCATGCGGGTACATCTTATCTTCCTAACCCTTTGTACTGTCTAACGTGATCATGAGAGGAATCATTTTAGAGCATCCACGATGGCAGACACATTACTGCGCATGAACTTGATATAACTATCCACCGGGCTACCCGCTTCGCCAAGCGAGCCGGTGTACACAAAAACCAGCTTTGCGCCGGTATCGCTGGCTACCTGTTCAGACAGCGCCGGATTGACGGTCGTGCCGACAAATATGGCAGGTATCCCTGATGAGCGGATCTGATCTACCAGCCCGGCAAGCTCTTTTGCCGACGGAGCGGCATTGGTGCTCAGGGCAGGAACGATCAATCCTACCTGCTCAAACCCGTACTGCTCAGCGAAATAGGCGAATACAGCGTGGTCAGTGACCAGCTTGCGCTGGTTGGCAGGCAATTGCTCTACCTGCTGGCGGATCCAGCCGTCCAGCTGGCGCAGCTCAGCGATATAGGCATCGGCATTAGACTGGTATTTGCTGGCATTGGCGGGATCGGTCTGGGAGAGTGCAGTGGCAATGTTCTGGGTCCAGACGATGACGTTATTGGGATCCATCCAGGTGTGTGGGTCGCCAGTTGCGTGGGCGTGATCTTCTTCCTCAGGGGCTTGTTCTTCGGCTTCAGCCTCGTGCTCATCCTGAAATGGAAGCACCTCGATTCCGTCGGATACTTCTACCAATATACCTTTGACGTTGGCATCCAAAGCCGGCTCAAGCGCTTCCTCCAGGTCCAGGCCGTTGATGAAAACGATATCGGCGTCAGACAGGGCAGCGATATCCTGGGGGCGCGGCTCGAATGTATGCGGGTCGCTGCCAGCGGGGATAAGAACAGTTAACTCCACCGCCTCGCCGCCGACATTGCGAACGACATCTCCGATGAGGCTGGTACTGGCGACAACCTTAAGGTTGCCAGATCGTGGAAGGCTGCTTTGATTACTGCTGCTGCATGCGGTGAGTAGCAGAGCAACCAGTACCAGCCCGGCCAGTAATGCGAAAAAGGATTTATTCATGGGCTATTCCTGTAGTTCTGGATCATAAAGATAATGAAAATCATTTTCATTATAATACCAACCACCAACTTGTCAATCTGGTCGGTATGCGATTCCCCCACCGGAACCGGCAGGAAAACTGATAATAAAAAAGGCAGGCGATTCTCACCGGCCTGCCTTTAAGGTATTAATGAAGGATGTAATTTAAGGAGTAACAGTTGGCGTGAGCGTCTCTGTGGGTAGAGTGGTCTGCGCTCCACCGGTTGCGGTGGGCGGTGCAGGCGAGGAGGTCGGCACCGGCGTGACCAGCCTGACAACCACGATCAGCTTCTGGCCCACGAAAATCTCGTTCTGGTTCTCCAACTGGTTTTCTTCGAGAAGCGATTCGATCGTGCTCAAGAATTTCTCAGCGATAATCGCTAGCGTTTCTCCAGGTTTGACGAAATACTCGATCTTTGTCCCCGGGCGTACCGTATCCGGCAAGGGAGTTTCTGTGGGCAGCTCGGTATCCGGTCCTGGGATGGTCAGCTGGTCGCCGATGTCGATCACCGGGTTAGCGGGGTCGATGTTATTGATAGACATCAACAGGAATGGATCGACGTTGAAACGCTCAGCGATACCGAAAATAGTGTCATCCTGCACCACCTCATAGGTAAAAGGCCCGCTCGGGGTTGGGGTCAGCGTCTCGGTGGGAGTTTCAGTGGGTGTGGCAGTCTGAGTGGCGGTGGCAGTCTGAGTGGCAGTGGCGGTAGGGGTTGCCGTCTCGGTGGGGGTGGCAGTAGCGGTCGCAAATAGAGAGATGGAGGTGGTCCCATCGCTGAGCAACCAGAAGATAAGTGCAGCCGCTCCAATCACCAGCAGGACTGCCGCAATGCCCAGGATTAAGGGCGCTTTTTGAGCCGTCTGCTGGCGCTTGCGGTACGAGTCAATCACATTTTGGGGATTCTCTTTTTCGCTCATACGCTGATTTTACCCGATTTTTTCCATGTTTTGTAAAGGCAGAGAAATCCTGAAAGCTGCGCTCCGGTCTCCGCTTGTCAGGGGATCCATTGGGGGGAGTAGCCGCCGCTGATCAGGCGGGTCGCACCGCTGCCATCCGCCCTCATCAACCACAACTCAGGCGGGTCGATGAGCGAATCTTTATTGAAGCGCACGTAGGCGACCTGGGCGCCATCCGGGCTCCACACCAAGTCATAATGGTTGAAATATGGCTCCTGGGTGATGGCGACTGATTGTTCACCATCAGCACTCATCAGCCAGATTTGCCTGCCAGGCGTCCAGCGAGTGATATCCAGAAACTTGCGGGCAAACGCCAGTTTATCCCCGTCCGGAGAAAAAGCTGGCGAGCTGTCTTCTACATAGTCCACCTGGGTCAGGTCTTGCATGCTTCCATCCAGGTTGTATTTGAGCAGCCGGCTGCTGGGCACCGACTCCAGGTCAGTCAGGATCTCGGGATCGGCGATCTCGTTGAGATAGATCTCTGGGATGACATACTCTTGACCTGCCGGATCCCATGCGCCGGGGAAACCAGTCTGGCTTGGGAAGCGAGCGACCTCCTCGCCCTGGGGCACCTGGACAACAAATTCTGAGCGATTGTAATCGTAGAAGGTAAGCAGTCCGGTTGGCGTCCAGTGAGGTTGCTGGGTCTTATGGTCGCCAGCTGCCAGGAATGGCTCCCCAAACTCGATTGAGCCATCGTCTCCACCTGAGACGATCAGCGACATCAGCCAGACCTGGGGCTTGTTGGCTTCGCCTGCTCTTGCCAGGGCGGTGCGTTCGTAAGCCAGGTAATCCTCCTGCGGCGAGATCTGGGAGTAGCGGCAGAGGGCTTCAGGGCAGCTGAGCAAGAGCTGGGTTTCGCCTGTCAGGCGGTCCATGCGGTAGATACTACTGCCGCCGTCTCCCAGGCTGGTGTTATAGTAAATTGCCGAACCGGTTGCATTGACGCTGTAATCCAGGATCGTACCTGGCGCGTCGCTTAGCTGCTGGATTTCTCCGTTTTTGGGGTCCAGCAGGTAGAGCTCGGCGGGGGCGTCGGCTGGATAAAGATAAACGATCCTGGGGTGCCCGATGGTGAACGACCAGCTTGTCGCCTGGCGGGTGGCGCCAAAGGGAAAGTCCGCTGCCCTGGCGCCTGCCTCCAACTGAACGCTTACCACCTGACCGTTGGGCCAGGGCTGCTCAGGTGTAAAAATCAGGGTGTTCCCATCCCAGGTGATCTCGCCGCTCCTGGGCGGCTCGCTGGTCAGCTTCTCCAGGACACTGTCTGCCTGCATGGGGCGAGAGAAGTGGATGACCAACGGAGCGCCCGTCGCGACGGGATCAGTGCCCTGTGCAGGTTCCACTTCGATTACCCTTGGCAGGCTCCATAGATAAGCCAGACCTGCCAGGACGATCACGATCATACAGATTAAGATGACCACTATACGGCGCCTGTGCATGATGGTATTATAATCGGGCTGCCTGATCGGTTGCTCTAAATGAGTAGAGATGGGTTTTGTTCGAATTTAACCAAATGAAGAGTGCTTTAAAACGCTGGCAATTTTGGCTTGGGCTGGTAATCAGCCTTGTGTTTTTGTATTTTGCACTGCGCGGCCTGGGGGTAAAGGATTTAGGAGCCGCCCTGCAGGGGGCTAACTATATCTGGTTGCTCCCTGGGGTTGCAGTCTACTTTGTGGCAGTGTGGGTACGCGCCTGGCGCTGGCATTATTTGATTCGCCCGGTGAAATCAATCCCCACCCGCCGGATGTTCCCGATTGTTGCCATTGGCTACATGGGCAATAATATCTATCCGGCGCGGGCCGGCGAAGTGTTCCGAGCCCTCTTTCTAAAAAGCAAAGAAGGCGTGCCATTCTCCACCTCTCTGGCGACCATTATTGTAGAGCGCATTTTCGATGGGGTGGTGATGCTGGGGTTCGTTTTCCTCAACCTGCCCGAGTTGGCTCGCCTGACAGCTGATTCGGGATTTGTGGGCAGCATCCAGACCGTTGCTCTATGGGGCACGGTGGCCTTTTTTGGCGCTTTGTTGGTCTTTCTGCTGGCAGCCATGTTCCCGCAGCGTGCTTACAGCCTGGCTTCATCCCTGGTGAAACGCCTGTTGCCGCACCGTTTTCAAGATAAGGTTTTAAGCCTGGTGGATAAGTTCCTGGGTGGGTTGGGGGCGCTGCGCTCTCCTAAGGACGCACTGATGGTCTTCCTTACCTCGGTGGTGATCTGGCTGCTGGAGACGTGGAAGTACTGGTTCGTGATGCATGCTTTCCCGTTTGAGGTCAGCTTCTTCGCCCTGATGTTGATGAATGGCATTGTCAATCTCGCCACCACCATACCATCTGCTCCGGGCTACGTGGGCACCTTCGACGCACCCGGTATAGCCGTTTTGACTGCTTATAACGTGGCAAAAGCCACTGCTGCAGCTTACACCCTTGTGCTGCATATTGCCTTATGGGTTCCAATAACAGCCCTGGGGGCGTATTACTTCTTACGCGAGGGCGTCCATTATCAACCGGGGATGGAAAAGCTGGAGGTCGATCGTTGAAACAGGTTGCTGTCTTGGGCGCAGGCATGGCAGGCATGGCGGCAGCGTATGATCTGGCTCGGGCCGGTCATCAGGTGACAATTTTCGAAGCTACCGATTTTGCCGGCGGGTTGGCATCCGGCTTCAAAGAGCCGCACTGGAATTGGTCGGTGGAAAAATATTACCACCACTGGTTTCAGACCGACCGGCATATCCTGGGGTTGATCGATGAGCTGGGTTGGAGTGACCGCGTCCTATTCCCCCGTCCGTACACCGTGATGTATTACCAGGGAAAATTCTACCCGTTTGATTCGATTCTTGCCGCGCTGAAATTCCCCGGTTTGGGGTGGGGGGTGAACAAGCTGCGTTTCGGGCTGGTAGGTCTCTACTTGCGCCTGACACCCAACTGGCAGGCGCTGGAGCGCAGCACGGTGGAAGCCTGGATGCGCAAGTGGGCTGGCGATGCGGTATATGAGCTGATGTGGCAACCGCTGATGATCGGCAAGTTCGGCGAGCGTTACGCCGGGCAGGTCAATATGGCCTGGATGTGGGCGCGGCTCAAGGCGCGCACCACGCGTTTGGGCACATTCCAGGGTGGATTCCAGGCCTTTGCGGATGCGTTTGCCGGGCGGTTACGCCAGATGGGAGTGGATATCCGCCTTTCCACCCCGATCGAGAAGATCGAAAGCTTGCCTGGCGGTGCCATCCAACTGGCGACTACTGCCGGATGGCAGCCATTCGACCAATGCCTGGCGACCACCTCGCCCGGCTTACTGGCTCGCCTGGCCCCGGCGCTTTCCGCCAATTACCTGCAAGGGCTGCTGGAGCTGAAGAGCATGGGGGCGGTGGTGATGGTGCTGGCGCTGAAGCAGCGTCTCTCCCAGGAGGGCTATTACTGGTACAACCTGCCCAAGTCGGCTGGCTTCCCATTCCTGGCCCTGGTTGAGCATACCAACTTTCTATCCCCCGAGAATTTTGGGGGAGACCATATTGTCTATGCCGGCGATTACCTGGAAACCGATCACGAGTATTTCAGCCTGAGCAAAGACGAGCTGCTGGAGAGATTCTTGCCCACCCTGGCGCGCTTCAACCCTGCCTTTACGCCCGAGTGGGTGCGCAACGCCTGGTGCTTTCGAACCGCTTACGCCCAGCCCGTGCCTCTGCTGAACCACTCCCGCAACATCCCACCCATCCAGACCCCTATCTCCGGCTTGTATTTTGCCAGCATGAGCCAGGTCTATCCCTGGGACCGCGGCACCAATTTCGCAGTGGAGATTGGCAGGAAAGCAGCCCGGATCATGCTTGGTCAAGACGCCGCTTAGAACCCTGGCATTGCGCGCCTCTGGCAACGGGGGATGCTACAATTAACCCATGGATGTGAGCCAACTCAACGCCTTGCTGGCGCCAGCAGGGCAGCAAGCTCTACAGGCCGCGATGCTCTTAGAGCCGCGTGAAGTGAACTATCTGCGCCATTTCCAGGAACTCAGCCGCAAGTTTCCCCCAGACCTGGCACATGCTGCCCTGGAAGTGGCGATCTTGCGCGCTGAAGCAGCCGTAAAATTTCCATTCGCAAACCAGCTTTACCTGGTGCGAGAAGCTTTGGAGCAGGCTTCTTCCTGGATGGTGGCTGAATACCGCGCCCGGCGCTTTACCCCATTCGACCTGCTGCTCGACCTGGGTTGCTCCATAGGAGGCGATACGCTGGCGCTGGCCCAGGTCGCACCGACCATCGGGGTTGACCGCGATCCGCTACGCCTGGCGCTGGGGCGCGCCAACCTGAGCGCGCTGGGTTTGGGAGAACGGGCGACGTTCCTGCAATCTGACCTGGCAGCCCCCTTGCCGGTCTGTTTGCCAGACAATACCGCCCTGTTCTTTGACCCAGCCCGGCGCAGACAGGGACGGCGTATCTACTCAGTGCGCGATTACCAGCCTCCATTGAAGGTATTGGAAAGCTGGCGGGTGCACACCCCAGCGATTGGGGTGAAGATCTCTCCCGGTGTGGATCTGCGCGAGCTGGCAGGTTACCCGGCAGAGGTGGAGTTCATCTCGCTGGATGGCGAGCTCAAAGAGGCTGTCTTGTGGTTTGGACCGCTGGGAACAGTCTCCCGGCGGGCGACAGTCCTACCCGGGGCGAACTGCCTGGTCACTGATCCGGTGGGTGGGTTAGACCTGCGCGAGCCTGGCGCATATATCTACGAACCCGACCCATCTGTCCTCCGGGCTGGGCTGGTTCAGGTGCTGGGCGCCAGCCTGGGAGCTGCCCAGCTCGATGCGGATATCGCCTACCTGACCGCAGACCAATACCAACCCACGCCTTTTGCCCGGGCGTGGGTGGTGGAGAGCTGGTTTCCGTTTGGATTGAAGAAGCTGCGCGCCTATTTGCGCCAGCGGAATGTTGGCAGGCTGACCGTCAAGAAACGCGGCTCGCCATTGCAGCCCGAGACGCTCATCCGAGACCTGCGCTTGAGCGGGGAGGCTGAGCGCGTGGTCTTCCTGACGCACCTGCGCGGCCGCCCAATTGTAGTGATCGCCTGGCCAGACCAGCCCCAGGCAGGGAGCTGCTGAAACTGGACCTACCCGATTGTTTGCCCGATATTTTTGCTAATCCTTGAAAACCGGCAGGTGCCCCAGGGTGATTACCCGGTTCCACTGCTCCTGGTTGCCTTCGGTAAAAATGGCAGCCTCGGCAACCACCTGGGTGCCTGCCTTTTCCATTAACAGGCGCATACCTGCCAGGGTGGACCCGGTGCTCATGACATCGTCCAGTAAGATCGCCCGCCGGTTGCGCACCAGCTCGTGATCCTTCTCATCCAGGTAGAGCATCTGCGGCTCGCCGGTGGTGATCGATAGCGTGTCTGCGGAAAGCGCCACCCCCATATAGGGTTTGTAGACTTTGCGCAGAACGACATACGGTTTTTGGGTTTGAACAGAAAGGGCGTGCGCCAGGGGGATGCTCTTGGCTTCAGCGGTCACCAGGATATCGTAATCATGCTCTGCCAGTTTCTGAGCCAGGGCGCGGGCGCAGGATTCGACCAGCTCGGTGTCTCCCAGGATATTTAATACAGCAATGCGCAGCCCCGGCGCTACCTCGAAAAGCGGCAGGTGGCGGCGGACGCCAGCGACTTCAACAGGATAAGTGTCGCGCAGTGCGGTCAAGAGGGATGCCTCCATTATATAACAGGAAATTAGAGTTCATTGCGGAACGAGTTGATCGTCATCTCTGCCGATGTTTTTCCGCTATCCGGCTGATCATTCTTTTTGCTAGAGTTCTTTCGGCGGTACATGTCTTGGTCGGCTTCGTCCAGGAGCTGTTCGGGTGTCAGCCCAGGGCGAAACGAGGCCACCCCGATGCTGACGCTCAGCCTTACATCATTAAAGGTCTGGGCAGCCACAGCGTCCCGGATGCGGTCGGCGATGGCGATTGCCCTGTGCCGGTTTGTCTCTGGCAAGATGACTACAAATTCATCGCCTCCAAACCGGGCAATTGTATCCGATTTTCTCAGCTGCAATAAAAAAATGCGGGCGATCGTTTTCAGGACGACATCCCCCTTGAGGTGACCGAAAGTATCGTTATATTTTTTGAAACCATCGATATCCAGCAGCAGGACGGAGAGTTGGTTGCCGTAACGGCTGGCGCGCTCCATCTCGCGGGGCAGAATCTCGTTGAAAAAATGGCGGTTATAGATTGAGGTCAGGCTGTCTGTCCAGGCGATACGCTGCATCTTCTGGTAAAGGCGGACGTTTTCTTTAGAGACTATGTACTGGCGCCAGAGCACCAAGGCGACCAGCCCAAACGCCCCGTACAAGACCACGCTTAGCCGCGAATCCGGCCTGAAGGTCGTATTGATGATCCGGGCAAGAAGCGCTAACCCAATGGCGATGGCAAGATAGGGCAGCGCCAGGCGGAACATCTGGGCGGCAGGGCTGATGCGGGACGGGGGATCGTTCAATATTTCTGGACCGGAGGCGATCAAACGGGAGGTTGCCAGCAGCTGCGCCACCACTGCGCACATCCAGGGAGCATTCATGTAAGCCAGTGGATAAGGCGCATCCTGACCCACAAACAGGGCAAAAGAGATATCCGCAACTGCCGAGAAGAGCATAGCCAGCGCGATAAACCCCAATACCCAGCGGGCTACTCTGGTCAGATTACGCTGCATCATAGCGATGACGACCGCCAGGATGAGAAAATCGCCCACCGGGTAGAACAATGCAATATATTCGCTAATCGTCTGGCCGATCGAGAATACAGGGGATGCCAGGATGTAATACCAAACCACCATCCCGAAAAACGTCAGCAGGATGCCCAGATCGAGCCACAGGATGGTGCGCTCCTGCCGGGAGACAAAGACAAACGGCAGGATAAGCACCCCGATCAGGGTCAGGGGATAATACAGGACATAAAAATAATCTGCCGGGCTGGGAAAGGGGTCGATCCCCAGGGCAAGGTCATAATATACCCATAGCCCTTCGGCAATCACATAGCACCAGGCGCCCAGGGTAATAAAAAACCAAGCCCACTGCAGGGTTTTACCAAACCCCTTGTGGGAAATGATGTATACGCCGAAGATACCCGCCAGCAGGTTGAGCAGGACCAGCCCGCCCCCGGAAATCAGCGCATCGATGCTCTCTTGGAAATAACCGCTAAAAATCCAGATTAAGTATGCGATAATTCCCAGCGTGGATACAGTTGTTATCACCCCTGCCGGCGTGTGTAGCAGCGGTCGGCTCGAAGTATCCGCTTTCATCCCGAAATTAGTCTAACATAGTTCTCACCGGCGTCTCTCAACAGTATTGTTAGCAAGCCTGGGGGAATTTGTCGACGCTTCTGCTGGTCGGATGCGATCAGCAAGTCTGCTATAATCCCAGGCATTGAAAAATATGACCGTTGCCTTCCGGAATTATTTTTACATGCTTGCCTGCCTGGGGATGTTTGCACTTGCAGGGTGTAGCTCGTCTCTTCCACCCGGTACAGCCACCGCTGGTCCGGCGGAGCCACCTGAAAGAGACTGGTACAGTGTGTACTTCACCCAGCCGGGCGACCCGGCGATGCGAGGCTACCGTGGCGGTCCAGAACAACACCTGGCAGAGGCGATCCAGGCAGCCCGTTTGAGCGTGGATGTCGCCGTCCTCGACCTGGACCTGTGGAGCTTGCGAGACGCCCTCATCGACGCTCACCGGCGCGGTGTGGCAGTGCGCCTGGTGGTTGATAGTGATTACCTGGAAGGCAAAGAAATCCAGGAGATCCGCGAGGCAGGTATCCCTGTGCTGGGCGACCGCCGGGAGGGATTAATGCACAACAAGTTTGCTGTGATCGACCGGGCGGAAGTCTGGACGGGTTCGATGAACCACACCGTTAGTGAGGCATATCGCAACAATAACAACCTGATCCGCCTGCGCTCGCCGCGCCTGGCAGAAGACTATACCACCGAGTTCGAAGAGATGTTTGTCGATGATCTGTTCGGTCCCGGCTCGCCCGCCAATACACCCCATCCGGTTTTCTCGGTGGAAGGTGTCCGGGTGGAGGTGTACTTCTCGCCCGATGACGGGGTCACCCGGCAGATGGTCGAGCTGGTCTCGAGTGCAGCAGAGAGTGTTTATTTCCTGGCGTATTCATTCACCTCTGACGATCTTGCCGAAGCGTTGTTAGAGCGCCACCAGGCCGGGGTGGAGGTCGCCGGAGTGATGGAAACCCGTCAGGTTGAGAGCAACACTGGCTCAGATTACGAGCGCTTCCGGGCTGAGGGAATCGATGTCCGCCTGGATGGCAACCCCGACAGCATGCACCACAAGGTGCTGATCATCGATGGAAAGACGGTGGTCACCGGCTCGTTTAACTTCAGTCGCTCCGCAGAAGAGCGCAATGACGAGAACACCCTGGTTTTGTACGATCCCCAGCTGGCTGCCCTTTACCTGGGCGAGTTCGAGAAGGTGTTCTCAGAGGCGCAGAACCGGTAAAAAAGTTGATAAAAACAGGCTAATTCTCGCCCGACTTACGTTAAAATAAGGCATCACAGTTAGATGTTGGAACTCTAGTATAGCAAAAAAGGGAGGCCTTCAATGGATATGGCAGGCAATTTTTACTTGGGGCGGGTGTTTGATCCTAAGACCACTAAAACTACCGACCAGCCTCTGCTTTACGACCCGGCTGACCTGACCACTCACGCGGTGGTGGTCGGTATGACCGGCTCAGGCAAGACCGGGCTGTGCGTCGGCATGATGGAGGAAGCCGCCCTCAACGGCATCCCTGCCTTGATGATCGACCCTAAGGGTGATATCACCAACATCCTGCTGCATTTCCCCGATCTATCCGCCTCGGATTTCCAACCCTGGGTGAACGCCGACCAGGCCCGCCGGGATGGCAAGAGTGTGGAGCAGGCAGGTGCGGAGGCCGCTGCCGCGTGGCAAAAAGGCCTGGCGGATTGGGGGATTGGACCGGAGCGCTTGAGCGCCCTGAAGGAAGCGGTTCATTTTTCTGTATTTACGCCAGGCTCCGACTCGGGCATCCCGGTCAGCATCCTGGCCTCATTGAAGGCGCCGGATATCGCCTGGGAGAGCAACCGCGAGATGCTGCGCGAGAAGATCTCCGGCACAGTCACCGCCTTGCTGGGACTGGTCGGCTTGCAAGATATCGACCCGGTGCGCTCGCGCGAGCACATCTTGCTAGCCAATATCTTCGAGCACGCCTGGAGCCAGGGCAAAGACCTAGACCTGGGCGAGCTGATTCTGCAGACCCAATCGCCGCCTTTCTCAAAGCTGGGTGTATTTGATGTCAACACCTTCTTCCCTGAGAAGGACCGCTTCAGCCTGGCGATGTTGCTCAATAACATCCTGGCAGCGCCCGCTTTCCAGGTGTGGATTGAGGGCCAGCCGCTGGATATCCCCAGCCTGCTCTACGCCCCCGACGGTCGCCCGCGGCACAGTGTCTTCTACATTGCCCACCTGACCGACACGGAGCGCATGTTTTTCGTCACCCTGCTGTATTCAGCAGTTGAAGCCTGGATGCGCTCCCAATCTGGAACGCAATCCCTGCGGGCGATCCTCTACTTCGATGAGATCTTTGGCTATATGCCGCCGACTGGCAACCCGCCTTCCAAGCACCCCATGCTGCGCATGCTCAAGCAGGCGCGCGCCTTTGGGGTGGGGCAGGTGCTGGTCACCCAAAACCCGGTAGACATGGATTACAAAGCGCTATCCAACGCCGGTTCCTGGTTTATCGGCAAGCTGCAGACCGAACGCGACAAGCTGCGCCTGCTGGACGGGCTGGAGAGCGCCATGGCAGGCGGTCTCGACCGGGGCGCGTATGACCGGATGATTTCCTCTCTGGGAAAACGCGTCTTCCTGCTGCACAATGTCCACGCCAAGCAACCCTTGCTCTTCCAAACGCGCTGGGCGATGAATTACCTTGCCGGTCCGCTCACCCGTACCCAAATCCCGCTGGTGAACCAGTTAGCCGGGGCGGAGGCTGTGCCAAGTGAACCACCTCACCCGGCAGCACCTGTCCCAACGGCGACTACGCCGGCGGCGACTACGCCGAGCATGAAGCCAACCACGGCAGCCGCTGCTGTGGCGACAACCGCCGCGCAGCTTGCCCGGCAATCCCTCTCTGAGGCGGGTTCGGTTACCCGCCCGTCTGTGCCGGCTGGTAGCGGCGAGTATTTCTTGCCCAACAATCTCAGCTTCACCGAGGCTTTTAATGCTGTTGGTCGTCCCTACCCGCAGGAAGCGCAGAGCCTGGGGCTGTTGTACCGCCCAGTGCTGCTCGCCCAGACGGATATCCGCTTCCTCGATCGCCGGTACGACCTGGATTACGAGCTTCGCCTCACCGCCCTGGTAGCGGATGCCGACCGGCGGGGCGCGGTGCGCTGGGAGAATTACCCGGCGCAAGCTGTGGCGCCTGAATCGCTGGATGATAGCCCTGATCCGCGCGCCCGCTACGCCCCCCTGGAAGCCCCTTTGAGCGATGCCAAAATCCTCAGCGCATTGCAGAAGGATTTTCTGGATTGGGCTTACCGCAGCGCCCAGGTGACGGTACGGGCAAACGAAAAGCTGAAAGTCTATGCCGGACCGGATGTCTCCCAGGCGGATTTTCGCACCCGCTGCTCGGAAGCAGCCCGCCGGGCTCGGGAGGACGAGCTACAAGCGCTTGAAAAGTCTTACGCCACCAAGTTGGAGCGCCTGGAACAAAAAATCAACCAGGAGGAGCGCGAGCTGCGCGAGGACGAGTCGGAGCTTTCGCAGCGTAAGCTGGAGGAGGTCAGCACCCACGCCGAGACCCTGCTCGGGTTGTTTGGCGGGCGCAAGCGCCGCCTGTCTTCCTCGCTGACCAAACGGCGCATGACCAGCAAGGCGAAAGCCGACGTGGAAGAGTCGCAGGAGGCAATCGAGGAATATCAAAAGCAGATGGACGAGATCGAGCAAGAGCTGGCCCAGGCGCAGGAGGAAGTCAACCACAAGTGGAGCGAGATCGTTGACGATATTGCCGAGATCAAGGTCAGCCCGCTGAAGAAAGATGTGTTGGTGGAAATCTTTGGCGTAGCGTGGGTTCCCTACCATGTGGTGCAGGTGGAGGAGGGTGTGATCGAGCTTCCTGGCTACGCTGGTGAATAGAGGATTGGATTAGCTGGTATCTGTGAGGAGGTGAGGCATGGTCACGGTGAGACAATGTTTGCAGTCTAAGGGCGGGGAGATCTGGTCTATCCACCCGGATATCTCGGTCTACGAGGCCCTGGAGATGATGGCAGAGAAGGATATCGGGGCCCTGCTGGTCCTGGATGGAGAGAAGCTGGTGGGTATCTTCTCCGAGCGGGATTATGCCCGCAAGGTGATCCTGCAAGGGAAATCCTCCCGAGATACGTGGGTGAGCGAGATTATGACCCCTAAGGTGGTTTACGTCCGCCCGGAGCAGACCATTGAGGAGTGCATGGCGCTGATGACGGATAAGCACATCCGCCACCTGCCGGTGCTGGACGGCGAGCGCCTGGTGGGGGTGATCTCGATCGGCGATGTGGTCAAGGCGATCATCTCCGAGCAGAAGTTTGTCATCGAGCAACTCGAGCATTACATTACCGGGGAGCGCTAGGCATGCAGGGACCGTTCAGCCTGCCCCCGGAACCCGCCGAGCTGAACGGGATCGGCGTGCTCACCCGCCGCGAGATCGAAGCTCGCCTGCTGGCGCCGGTGCTGGCGGCGCTAACCAACGAGTTCGACCGCCAGCGGGTTTTAGAGATCGTGCGCCAGACGGTTGTGCGCATCGCCCGCCAGCAGGGCGAGCAGATTGCCTCAGCGATGGGAGGGGACAGCCTGGCAGATTTTGCCGCCTCGTTGGAAGACTGGAAGAAGAACGATGCCATGCAGATCGAGGTGCTGGAGCAGACCCCCGAGCGCTTTTCATTCAATGTGCAGCGCTGCCGCTATGCCGAGATGTATCGCCTGCTGGGCATCCCCGAGCTGGGCGAGCTGCTATCCTGCAACCGGGATTTTTCTTTGATTGAGGGATTTAACCCCAAAGTGCGCCTGACCCGCACCCAGACCATCATGCAGGGCGCAGAGTTTTGTGATTTTCGCTTTGTTATGGGAGAGGTGGCGATGAAGACCTTGCTCGTGCTGCGCCATGCAAAATCCAGCTGGAAAGATACCGATCTCTCCGATCATGATCGCCCGCTGAACAAACGCGGCAAGCAGGATGCGCCGCGCATCGGGGCGCTCTTGAGGAGCGAGGACCTGCTGCCAGACCTGATCATCAGCTCGACGGCGAAACGTACCCGGGAAACGGTGAAATACGTGGCGGAGGAGAGCGGCTACGGCGGCGAAATCCTGTGGAGCGAGTCGCTGTACGCCGCTGAGCCGGATGCGTTTATTGAGATCCTGCGCAACTTACCGGCTGGTTACGGAACGGTGATGGTGGTGGGGCATAACCCGGGGCTGGAGGAGCTGATCGCTACGTTGACCGACGAGTGGGAACCATTGCCGACCGCCGCCCTGGCGCAGATCAGCTTGCAGATCGATCGCTGGACGGATATTGGCTATGAACCGGTAGGCAAGGTGGTAAAGGTCTGGCGCCCGAGAGAGCTGGCATAAATCCGGCCCGCCATTTTGTGCGTAAAGTGGGGTGAAACCAACCAAGGTGCGAAGATGGTTATATCCCCCTGGATTATCCTGCTTGCGGTTGCCCTATACGGCATCCTGCACTCGTTATTAGCTACTAAAGGCGCTAAAGCCCTGGCGCAGCGCTGGCTTGGCGCTTCGGTTGGGCGCGGCTACCGCCTGGCATATAACCTGTTCGCCGGGGTAAGCCTGCTGCCGGTGCTGGCGCTGCCCATTTTGTTGCTGGACAGCCCGTTGTATCGCATCCCGTCTCCCTGGTCCTACCTGGCCCTGTTGGTTCAAGGGCTGGCGCTGCTGGCGTTGCTGGTTGGCCTGTGGCAGACCGGGGTGTGGTCTTTCCTGGGGTTAGAGCAGTTGCAGCGACCAGCTGAGGGCGGTGACTCCCGGCTGGTGATAAGGGGGCTGTACCGCTGGGTGCGCCATCCCCTTTATACCGCCGGGCTGGTCTTCCTCTGGTTCACCCCGCTGATGACGGTCAACCTGCTGGCGCTGTA
>JBFYSV010000282.1:0-3062 GCA_041301185.1 Anaerolineae bacterium | reverse complement strand
GGAGGGCGGGTATCATCCCCTTTGGAATGGGGTCCAAACCGGCAGGTGTGCAGGATTAGGGCGCGGGGGCTGGATGTCTCGCGGGTTGCGAGCAATAAATCTCGCGCTATTCGTGAAATTTCAACGACATCACTGCTGTCCAACTCAGTGACTGGAATGCTAAATGCCGCGAACCGCGCTGGGATACTGCCCGCCAGGGCGAGTGCGCTAGGCGTTGTTTGGGCAATTTGGTTGTGCTCCACAACGAACAAAACCGGCGCGCACCATAAGGCTGCCATGTTGAAAGATTCATAAGCCACCCCTTCACCCAGTGCGCCATCCCCCAGGAAAGACACAACTATTGCCGGGTTACCCCGCAATTTTTCAGCCAGTGCCATTCCCGTTGCCACGGGTAACATACCTCCCAGGATGCCATTGGAGTAGAAATTGCGCCAGTGCAGGTGTTGCGACCCGCCCCGACCACCGCATACACCGCTTGCTTTGCCCATTAGCTCACCAAACAATGCACGCGGTTCGCCGCCGTAAGCCAGGAAATGCCCGTGGCAACGATGATTGCTGACCACGATGTCACCAGATTGAAGATGGTGCAGGATACCTGCTGCGTTAGCCTCCTGCCCCAGATACGTATGGGTTGTGCCGCTAAATACCCCTTTTGAGAAATTCTCCAACACTGTTTCTTCGAAGCGCCGGATGAGATACATCACCTGCAAATGCTTGGCGTTATCGGCTTTCATTTGTTGTTACCCCAGCAAAAAGAGCATGGTTACACCTAAAACTGCGATCAGCGTACCCACAATAGCCTGCCAGCCGAATTGCTCCTTGAACACAATCCGGCTTATGGGCAGCAAAATTACCGGAGGCAAAGCCATGAGCGTACTGGCAACCCCTACTTCGGTGTTCTGAATGGCGACGAGTGAAAATGTGACCCCTAAAAATGGACCGGTGATTGCCCCGCCCAGGATCAACCACAGCGCTTTGCGATTCCTGGCAAGCTGCTGAAAGGTGAACCTGACCTGGCGTTGGATCAAGGTCAGCCCCCACATCGTAACCAACGCTACCATCATCCGTACCAGTGTGCCGCTGAGTGCGGGGAAATCTCCGTACAGGCCTTTCTTGGCGGTGATCAATCCCAGCGCCTGCCCGGTGGCAGCTCCCAGCCCAAAGAGAATTCCAAGCATGAAGATGCGCTTGTTGTCTTGGTCTATTTTCGCCTGCCCGTTATGGTCCAAGACGACCCAGGCGATACCACCTACGGTAACCAGGATGCCGCTAATCTGCCCCGCTGTCAGGGTCTCTCCCAGGAATAGCCAGGCTGTGATGCTGGCAATGATTGGAGCCAGGCTCATCATCAACATGGTTAGCCGCGGTCCGATCCAAACAAATGCCTGGAATAGAAAGATATCCCCGATCACCAGCCCGATAATCCCAGAAAGACCCAACCAGAACCAGCGGTCGTTGGGTATATTGGCTGGCAGTGGCAGGCGTAAAACGAGGTGAGCAAGTAGATTAAGCAGAACAGCCAGGATGAGCCGAGTGCGGTTGAGCACCAGCGATCCGACTTTCCTGCCAGCCAGGGTGAACTGGGTGGAGGTGACGGCGAACAGGAAGGAGGTTACCAGAGCGGCTAGCTCGCCAACGTAGGCACTCAAGATTGCTCCCCTCCTGGCGATACTGGCGCGGATCCAGCCTCGACATCATTTCCCAAGAATTCTTCGGCGGTGGCGTGTCCTGGTTGGCTGATTCCTTCCCGGATCACCACTTTCCAAAGTGTCATCAGCAAGATGCGCCCATCTAGCGCCAGCGACCAGTGATCGACATACCAAACATCCAGTTGAAACTTGTCCTGCCAGGTGAGGGCATTGCGCCCATTGACCTGCGCCCAACCCGTGATACCGGGTAAAACATCGTGACGACGCGCCTGCTCCGTCGAATACCTGCCCAGGTACTGCATTAGCAAAGGTCGTGGGCCTACCAGGCTCATCTGGCCGCGCAATACATGGATCAACTCGGGTAGCTCGTCCAGGCTGCTGGATCGCAAGAAACGCCCCAACTGGGTCAGGCGTTGCTCGTCGGGCAGGAGATTCCCAGCCGCGTCGCGCAGGTCCCGCATGGTGCGGAATTTGTACACATAAAATGGTTCTCCCCGGTAACCAGGACGCTGCTGGCGAAAGAGCACTGGTTTGCCGTGTTTGATCCGCACCAGCAGGGCGATAACTGCCATCAATGGAGCCAGTATCACCAGGCCCGGCACTGTCAGCGCCAGATCGAAGACGCGCTTGCTGATTGGCACTCCCAGGGGCAAGAATCCTGTCATCCGAGCGTTACCCCTTTTCTCCGAAATTGGGGTCGAGCTGCTGGAGCACATCAGTCAAGGTGGCGCGCCAGTCGGGTAATGCCTTGTAGGGAATCCACAGTGCGGTCTTGCCCACGCGGGCTGCTGGGTTTAGAGGCGGCAGATCGGCTGGTATCTCGCCATCCGGGAAGCGCAACACCATCTGCCCGTTCTCAGTGCTTACAGAAGCCAGGTTGGCTTTCTCTGCCAGCAACTTGATCTTCAATTGAAACAACAGGTGAAGGACTGGTTCTGGAGGCGGACCAAAACGGTCTTTGAATTCCTCTTCCAGCGAGTCAACTTCACCCAGGGTACGGATATCTGCCATGCGGCGGTAGATGCGCAGGCGCATCCCCTTGTCGCTGACATAGTCGCCAGGAATATTGGAGGGTAGCGGCAGGTCCACGTTGACTGGTATAGAGAGTTCTTTAACACCGGATGCCAAAGGCATGAAGGGAAGATCGCTGCGTGAGCGCAGGCGGCGCACGGCTTCGCTGAGGAGCTGGGTGTAAAGGTTAAAACCAACTGCTGCAATATGCCCGTGCTGGCGCACTCCCAGCAAATCTCCGGCCCCACGAATCTCCAGGTCGCGCATGGCGATGGAAAAACCCGCCCCGAGCTGAGCATTCTCGGCAATGGTCTCCAGCCGCTGGCGACCTTCGGTGGTAGGTTGGCGCCTGTCATGACGGAAGAAGTAAGCATAGGCGCGCTGCGCCCCGCGCCCCACCCG
>JBFYSV010000281.1:0-8243 GCA_041301185.1 Anaerolineae bacterium | reverse complement strand
GATCTGCCGGACGCGCTGGTTTGCCTCTTGATGAGCGGGTGGTCGCGGATTCATGGGATGGTGATGCTGGAGCTATTCCACCACTTGCAACCGGTGATCGGCGATGGAGGAGCTTTATATGAATATGAGATATATGCATTTCACCAACGCCTGGGCATGCGGTCGTAGAGCCTGGAAATCTCGGCAATTCGTTAATCATACTTACACATACACAAAGGAATCAAATCATCGTGTCTGAAAATCAATACCACGTCATATTTGGTACAGGTCCGCTGGGTTTATCGGTAATGCGTGAGCTGGTGCGGCGCGGCAAGCCCGTCAAGATGGTCAATCGCAGTGGAAAAGCTCCCCAGGGTGTGCCGGCAGAGGTGAGCGTTGTGGCAGGGGATGCCTTGAGTCTGGATTTCACCCGTCAAGCCTGCCAGGGGGCAGGTGTGGTGTACCAGTGCGCCCAGCCCCAGTATTCTGAATGGCAGGAGAAATTCCCAACCCTACAAAATAGCATCCTGGAGGGAGCTGCCAGTGCGGGGGCAAAATTCATCGTTGGGGATAATCTGTATATGTACGGCGAGGTGGCTGGGCTGATACACGAGGGCTTACCCTATGCAGCGCACACCCGTAAAGGCAAAACCCGGGCGGCGCTGGCTGAGGCGGTCCTGGCAGCCCACCAGAGCGGCAAAGTGCGTGCCGCTCTGGGGCGCGGCTCAGATTTCTATGGTCCCGGTGTGCTGGTTTCGACTCTTGGTGAGAGGGCGATCCTGCCCGCCTTACAAGGCAAGCCCGCATCTCTGGTTGGTAAGCTGGATTTGCCCCATACATACACCTATATTGAAGATTTCGGCAGGGCTTTAGTCATCCTAGGCGAGCGTGAGGAGGCGTTGGGGCAGGCCTGGCATGTTCCCAACCCGCCCACCCTGACCCAAGGCGAGTTAATGACCTTATTCTTTGATCAAATTGGCAAGCCGCCAAGGATGAGTGGGATGGGAAAGCTGATGATGTCGATCGGCGGGCTATTCATCCCAGAGGCGCGCGAGTCGGTTGAGATGATGTACGAGTTTGATAAGCCGTTTGTGGTCGACCACAGCAAATTTACCCGCGCATTTGGCGATCATGCTACCCCGCATATAGACGCGGTGCGTGAGACCATCGCCTGGTATCGCAGCCACTTCAATTTATCATGAAAGGCGCGACTGGGCTTCTTTGGTAAAATCAACCCGTGCTGAAGATGCCCAGGTGGATTTACATATTGGCCCTTATGTGGGCGCTCCCATGGCTGGCGTGCAATTTCCCAAAGCCCAAGCCGGTTGCTCCTGGAACAGGTAGCGAGGCGCTGCGCCAGACGATGCAGGCTGTGCCCTCCAGCTCGGGAGTTGAAGCCACCCAGGTCTACCCGGGTAGCGGTCCGGTTGAGGTGTCACCCATCCCAGGTACCGCCTATCCAGATACTACACCCTTGCCGGTTGATGCGACTTCCGTTAGTGGCAGTCCTGATAATAGCGGTTTGTTCACCTATACACTCCAATCTGGGGATACCCTGGATGCGCTTTCCGCTCGATTTGGGGTTCAGGTTGGTCAGGTAGTCTCCGGGCAAGCCCTACCGGAGAGTGGTTATCTCCCTGCCGGGTACACGCTGTACATCCCCTGGGATCTGGGTGAATTGTTGCCCTCGGCGCGGCTTCTGCCGGACAGCGAGGTGGTTTATTCGCCGACCTCAGTTGACTTTGATCTCGACTCGTTTGTTCAGGAGGCAGGCGGGTACCTCAGCGTGTATAGCCAGGAAATCGATGATGAGACAGTCAGCGGTATTGAGCTCATCCGGCGGGTTGCCAGCCAGGCTTCCATTAACCCCCGTTTGTTGTTGGCTCTCCTGGAATATCGCTCAGGTTGGGTGTATGGATTTCCGGCTGATCCTGAGCGGGCGGAATATCCATTTGGATTCTATATCCCGGGCAGGAGCGGGTTATATGAGGAGCTGCAGATTATTGCCACCCAACTCAATGTGGGTTACTATGGCTGGCGCCAGGGCAGCCGCCTGACAGTAAAGTTCTCCGACCAGAAAATGGCCCGGCTCAATCCAAATATAAATCCGGGAACAGCTGCTCTCCAGCACCTGATGGCGATGTTTTACCGGCAGGAAGATTGGCAGTCTGTGCTGTACGCTCCAGCCGGATTTCCGGTTCTCTATTCGCAGATGTTCGGCGATCCCTGGGAAAGAGATGCTTTCTCAGGGGCTCTCATCCCAGATGGCTTGTCACAGCCGGTGCTGGAATTCCCCTTTCAGGCTGGGGAGCGCTGGAGTTTTACGGCTGGACCGCATGCCGCCTGGGATTCGGGTACCCCGCGAGGGGCGATAGATTTTTCCCCTGTTTCAGGAGGCGCGGCTTGCGCGGTATCGAGCTGGTGGGCCAGGGCGGCTGCACCAGGGGTGGTTGTCCGGGCGGAGAGGAATGCAGTTGTGCTGGACCTGGACGGGGATGGGTACGAGCAAACCGGCTGGGTGCTTCTGTATTACCACCTGGCTGAGAGTGAATTAATCCGGGCAAACAGCCAGGTGGATTTAGATGATGTCCTGGGACACCCGTCATGCGAAGGCGGCAGAGCCACCGGAAAACACGTCCATATTGCACGTAAGTATAACGGGGAGTGGATGGCAGCCGATGGACCAGTGCCCTTTGTATTGAGCGGCTGGCAAGTGGTGGCAGACGAGAAGAATTATCATGGATTACTGGTCAGGGGTGAGCAAACGGTAACATCCAATCCCAGTGGTAACCAGACATCGATCATCGTTCGCTAAGACAAATATACACATCCACCCTCCCTCCAATTGTGTAAGTCCCATCGAAATTTAGTATAATGCTTCTGCTGAGAGTTCAAGGCTGCACTTAATCTGGAGATGGCAGGGCGGGCTGGCAGTGTTACCTGCAGGAGATAGCTGATGCAAACAAACGAGCCAATTCGAGTCATGCTGGTGGATGATCATACTGTCGTTCGGAGTGGTTTGAGTGCTTTTTTGCTGGCTTACGAAGACCTGGAGCTGGTTGGAGAGGCCAGCGGGGGCGAGGAGGCCGTACAACTATGCGATAAGCTGAATCCAGATGTGATCTTAATGGATCTGATTATGCCGGGTATGGACGGCGCAGCGGCAACGCGTGCAATCCGCAAAAAATGCCCGAAGATTCAGGTGATTGCATTGACCAGCTTCAAGGAACAGGAATTGGTACAGGGAGCATTACAGGCAGGAGCAATTGGTTACCTATTGAAGAATGTTTCTGCGGAAGATCTGGCAAATGCGATCCGTTCTGCATTTGTCGGTCGTCCAACCCTGGCGGTGGAAGCTGCCCAGGCGTTGATCCAGGCCAGCCGGGAACCAGCCAACCCAGGCGCGGATTTGACTGAGCGGGAGCAAGAGGTGCTGGCTTTGCTGGTAGAGGGGTTGAGCAATAACCAGATTGCCGAACGGTTGGTGGTCAGCCGCTCGACGGTTAAGTTCCATGTAAGCAGTGTTCTTTCCAAGCTGGGCGTGTCCAGCCGTACAGAGGCAGTTGCGCTGGCGTTGCGAAACAACCTGGTCAAATGACCGGGGTAGAATCTAATCCTGAGGATAGCAAAAAACCTCCCCAGGTGCAGGGTGTGCCGGGGGAGGTTTTGATTTATACTCGACCGGCATATGAAGGTTCTCATTGCGGACGATCAGTCTGGGGTTCGTTCGGCGCTTCGTTTTCTGCTTGAACAGGAGAAAAACGATTGCGTCGTTACTGAAGTGGCGGATGGGGATAGCCTGCTCTCGCAGGCCTCCCGTATATGCCCGGATGTCATTTTATTGGACGCTGAGCTAGCCGGGTTAACTATGCAAAGCAAAAAACAGAGTGGCCAATCGCTGCCAAATATCCTGCTGGATATCCGAGCATTATGCCCCAGGGTAAAAGTGATTGCGCTCACCAGCCGTCCAGAACTGCACCGCATGGAAAAGAACTGCCAGGCAGATATCCTGATCAACAAGACTGACCCCCCGGAAACTTTGGTGAAGATTATTCGTGATCTGTGCAGGAACGATATAGCCTGACCATTCTTGGCAAGAGGGAAATCGAGATAATTGATTTCCCTCTTGTGTTTAAGCCAGTCCTCGTTATACTTTATTCTTACGGAGGATGGCTATGCCAGAAAAAGATTTCCTTCAGCTAAACCAAAGAATACTCTCCAGGCGGGGCTTTCTACGGCTGGCAGGTATCACGGCAGCCGGAACAGCCTTACAGGCATGCGGCTCAGTTGGCGGATTATTAACCCCCACGCCGCAAGAGGCAACCCAGCTCGTCTACCAGGATTGGCGTACCGAGTGGTTCCCACCTATGGCTCAGGAGATGTTGGCAAAGTTCCACCAGGAGTACCCGGAGATTCGCGTCTTCTATGTGCCCGACCCGGTGGATGTCGAGGAATCCTTGCTGGTCGACATGAAAGCTGGCACCTCACCGGATGTCTTTTCTGCGTGTTGCTCTTTTTACCCAATCCTGGCTCAGGAGGGGCAGACGCTTGATCTGCGGCCTTACGTGGAGGCTGATCTGGATGCGGAAGCGATCGCTGATTGGGATCCGGCGCAGTACAACTCGTTCTTCACCCGGGATGGACGCCAGTACGGTTTGCCCAAGTATCATGGCGCCCTGGCAGTGTATTACAACAAAGATTTGTTTGACGAGCTTGGAGTAGAGTATCCAGCCAGCGAGTGGACCCTGGATGATTACCTGGAAAAAATGCGCAGCGTGACCACTGATCGGGATGGAGACGGCGAGACCGATCTATGGGGCAGCATGTTGGATATTTCCTGGGAGCGGATCCAGGTGCATGTCAATGGGTGGGGCGGGCGGTTTGTCGATGAAGATGATCCTGCCGTCAGCCGCATGGCAGAACCCCAGGCATTGGCTGCGATGGAGTGGATCCGGGCGCGCATTTGGGATGACCGGGTGATGGCTTCGCCGCTAGACGTTAACAATATGAATACCCGTCAGGCATTTGTGGCAGAAAGGGTTGCGATGATTGAAGACGGGTCCTGGGCATTGAAAGACATTCTGACCGAGGCAAAATTTCGGGTTGGTGTTGCTCCATTTCCGGCGGGTCCGGTTCGTAGAGTTACCCTGGCAACCACAGACGGATACGGGATTTATATCGGCACCCGCTATCCGGATGCTTCCTGGGAGTTATTAAAATTCCTGATCAGCAAAGATTATGGTCGTGCCATGGCGCGGGCAAATTTCCTGCAGCCGGCGCGGGCGTCTCTGCTCAAAGATTGGGAGCAATTCATCCGAAATGAGTTTCCTGCCCAGACCGAAGACCTGGATATAGCAGCTTTTGCCGACGGTCACCTGAAGGGTTACTCCGTCACTGCCGAGGTTTTCCCGAACATGGCGGATGCCAAGCGGCTGGTCTACGCTGCATGGGACAAGATATTCATCCTGGGACAGGCTCAGGTAGATATAATGCAAGAAGTTAGTCTCCAGGTTCAGGAAGCCCAGCAGAAGGTCTGAACTGAATGGTTGAACGGAAAACCCGCCGGCGGGGGTTGGCACTTAAGATCATAGCCTGGTCATTTATCCCGACGGTCCTGATTTTACTGGGGGTATTAATCGTCACGTTTTTGGCGTACCAGGCAGCTGCTGAAGACCTGGTGATTGAGCGTGATACGCAGTTAACCCGTCTTTCTGCAAGCCAGCTGGCTAACGAGTTGAACAACAACGCGCAAATCCTGACCGAGGTTACTCGGGCGGCTGGCTTGCGCCGGGGGAATGGCGACGCGAAGAAGCAGGCCTTGTCAGATGAATCAAACCGGCTGGTAGTCTTTGATGGCGGGGTGGTCGTGCTGGACCAGCACGGTGAAGTTGTGGCTACCTTGCCAGAACGGCAGGAAATACTTGGCGAAGATTGGTCCGGCAGGGCTTATTTTGGCCAAATCGTGCGCTCGCCTCAGGCTGTGTATTCCGATATCCTCCCCGATGGACCGCAGGATAGCGATGTGATCGCCGTTGCGGCGCCTATTTTTGGCGATCAGGGTGAGCTGCAGGGGGTCTTAGTGGGGATGTTCCGCACAGGCGCCAGCTCGGTAAGCGCCTTCTACGGCGGGATTGTCAAGCAGCGACTGGTGGAGAGCGGCAGGATTTATCTGGTTGACGGGAAGGGAAGGGTGATCTATCACCCCGACCCAGAGCGAATCGGGACGGATTTCTCCAGCCAATCTGCGGTACAAAGCTTGCTTACTGGTCAGGCGGGCGCCAGCCGCACCCGGGATGTGGAAGGCACGGATATCGTCGCCGGTTATGCGCCCGTGCCGGGCACCAACTGGGGGCTGGTGACCGAGGAAACCTGGGCGGCATTGACCAGTGCTAGCCAGGGATATCGCCAGTTTTTATTTATTTTGATTGCGCTAGGGATTGTAATTCCGGTGATAGTGGTTGCGTTCGGTGTGCGGCGGATCACCAAGCCGATCAACGAGCTGATCATCGCTGCCCAGGAGGTTGCCCAGGGCAATTTCGATCAAACCATCACTGCCAAAACCAATGATGAGATTGAAGAGCTTGCCGAGCAATTCAGCCTGATGGCGCGGCAATTGCGCGATTCTTATTCGCAATTGGAGCAGCGGGTTGCTGAGCGCACCTACGAGCTGGAGTCGCTCTACCGGGCAGACGAGGAGCTATACCGCCACCTGGAGCTGGAGCAGGTTCTACAAGCGTTGGTCAATGTTGCCCTGGATGTTTTGCAAGCGGATAAAAGTGCTATCCTGGTTTGGGATCGTAGCGCAGGGCGCCTGGTAGTACGAGCTGCCAACGGTTTCAGCCCGGAAACATTAGAACGGATGAGTTTCGATCCCGGAGAAGGTCTGGTGGGACAGGTGGTCGTCACTGGCGAACCGGCAATCGTCGAAGATACCTGGGATGCCCCCCACATATCCGAGCGCATCACCGACCCAGAAGGTATCCGCTCCTTTATGCATGTGCCGATCAAGACCGGCGGGCAGATCTTCGGGGTGTTCAATGTTAACTACCACCGGCCTCGGGCATTTGGGGAAACCGAGCAGCGCCTGCTGATTGCCCTGGCACAGCGGGCTTCACTGGCGATAGAAAACGCGCAGCTTTACGAGCAGGCTCAATATTTGGCGACAGTAGAGGAGCGCCAGCGCCTGGCACGCGAGCTCCACGATGCGGTGACCCAGTCCTTGTTTTCTGCCAGCTTGATCGCTGAGGTATTGAACCGCTTGTGGGAGAAAAACCCTGAAGAGGGCAAGCGAAGGCTGGATGAGTTGCGCCAGCTAACCCGCGGCGCGCTGGCTGAGATGCGCACATTATTGCTGGAATTGCGCCCGACCGCGCTGATGGAGGCCGAGGTCACCGAGTTATTCCGCCATCTGTGTGATTCGTTCAGCGGGCGTGCCCTGGTACAGGTGGACTGTTCGATGGATATTGAGTGCGATCTGCCGGCGGATATCAAGATCGCATTTTACCGGATTGCCCAGGAGGCGATGAACAATATCGCCAAACATGCCCAGGCCAGCCAGGTAGAGATGAGCCTGAACTGCCAGGATGGGCGGGTGAGGATGGTTATCCGTGATGATGGGCGCGGCTTTGAGCTGGAGACTGCCCCAATTGACCACCTGGGGTTGGGCATCATGCGCGAGCGCGCTGATCAGATTGGCGCAGAGCTGGAGATCAGCACTCGCCCGGCAGGCGGCACCCAGGTCAGGGTGGAGTGGAGCGGGGGGGAAACAATAACTCCTCATCAAGATCGGTTAGCAGGGTGAATCTTTGACCAACACCCCAGATCGCCTGATTCCTCCGGATATCTTGAAAGCCGGAATAGACCTGTGGGGGCAGGCCGGGGAGGCGCATTGGATCCCGGTGCGCGGCAGCAGCATGCTGCCACTCTTGCGTGAGGTAGACCAGCTGCTGGTGGCGCATGGTAAATGGCAAATCCGGCGCGGTGACATCGTGGTCTTCCAACGCCAGGATGGCTTAATCGCCCACCGGGTTCTGCGCGTTCAGTCCAATGAGGGGAAACATACCCTGCGCACCAAAGGTGATAACGTGCTCGGGTTAGACCCCGTATTGACTGAAGATGATGTGTTGGGCAGAGTACTCCAGGCGCGGCGCGGTGATAAGATGCTGAAACTGGATACACGCCTGTGGCGCGGGGTGGGTGGATGGGTGGCGCTGGTCATGCTGGCCCAGGCAGGGATTTATCACCGCCTGGGGAGCAGGTCTGCT
>JBFYSV010000280.1:0-4498 GCA_041301185.1 Anaerolineae bacterium | reverse complement strand
TGCAGAAAGGAGACACCCCGTGAACGAGAAAGTCCTATCCGTGAGCGATTTCCGCAAGGTGTATGGCAAGGTGGTCGCCGTCTCCGGAATCAGCATCGAAGTCCACAAGGGCGAGATCTTTGGATTACTGGGTCCCAACGGCGCTGGCAAGACCAGCACCCTGGAGTGCCTGGAGGGTATCCGCCAACCCGATGGCGGGATGCTGGATGTGATGGGAGTCAACCCCACCAAGGAGCCGCGCAAACTGAACAACCTGATCGGTGTCCAGCTACAATCCTCCGGCCTGCCGGCTGAGATGACCGTGGAGGAAGCCATGCGCTTCTTCTGCGCCTACCACGGCGTTGCCCCGCGCTACGACCTGCTCGACCGCCTGGGTCTTGGGGATAAACGGCGCAGCCGCTTCAACGAGCTTTCCACCGGGCTGCAGCGCCGCCTGGCGCTGGCGCTAGCGGTTGCCCACCAGCCGCCTGTCGTGATCCTGGATGAGCCCACCGCCGGGCTGGATGTGGGCTCGCGGGCCGAACTGCACGCCCTCATGCAAGAGCTGAAAAACCAGGGCACCGCCATCCTGCTGGCGACCCACGATATGGCAGAGGCCGAGAAAATGACCGACCGGGTTGCGATCTTGCTGAAAGGGCAAATCGTCGCGGTCGGCTCGCCCACCGACCTGACCGCCACCGGCTCCGGCTACACCAAGGTTTCCATCCGCACCGAGCTGTCTAAATTGCACAACAACGGCACACACTTCGTGGGGGTCGCCCGGCAAGCCATCAAAGATGACTACGCCATCTACTTCACCACTGACCCTGGTCCCACCGTCATCGCTTTGCTGGATTACGTCAACAACTCAGACGATAAGCTCATTGACCTACGCGTTGAGCGACCCTCCCTGGAAGAGCGTTTCCTGGAGATCACCCAGGCAGGAGAGTAGAAAATGAACGCATTTGCACACCACTTCTCATTCGAGTTCAAAACTGGGCTGCGCAACCCCACCCTGATGCTGATGAATTACCTATTCCCGTTGGGTTTTTACGCCATGATGGGGTTGGTGATGGTGCAGATCAACCCCAGCTTCAAAGAGACTCTCATCCCCTCCATGGTTATTGTGTCCGTGATGGTAGCGACGTTGCTGGGATTGCCGGGACCGCTGGTGGAGTCACGCGAGGCGGGCATCTACCGCAGCTTCAAGATCAACGGCGTGCCGGCGCCATCCATCCTGTCCATTCCTGCCCTGAGCACCGCCATCCATGCCCTGATCGTGTCGCTGATCATCGCCGTCACCGCCGCGCCGCTCTTCAAGGGAGAGACGCCTCAATCCTGGGGCATTTTCATCCTGTTGACTCTGTTGATCGCCTTTACCTACGGCGGACTGGGTATGCTGATTGGAGTGGTCTCCAAGAACTCACGCTCTACGGTGCTGTGGTCACAGCTCATCTTCCTGCCCTCCATGTTGCTGAGCGGGTTGATGATGCCACTGTCATTCATCCCCGAATCGATCCGACCTATTTCCGGGTTGCTGCCCACCACCTACGCCATCGAAGCCATGTTGGGGCTGGCTTTCGGGAAAGAAACCATCCTGGATCCGCAGGTCTCGGCGCTCGTGCTAGCAGCCACCGGGGTGCTGGCGGTCTCCCTGGCGATATTCTTGTTCGATTGGGATGCACATAACAGCACGCGCCGCGGCAGTCCGCTGCTGGCGCTGCTCGTATTGCTACCGCTGGTGGCAGGCATTCTGTTGGCGTGAAGGTTTTATTTTCGGTTTTTTCTTAGTACGTAGGTGATGTTGCGGTTAAATCTTTGATCACAAAATATAGAGCGGCAGAAATACAGAGCCGCCCCGGCGGGGCGGCTCTGCGACATTCATCCGTAGCCCGGGATTCTATCCCGGGGGTACGGCGGCAGGATAGAATCCTGCCCTACGTGGCGATGTAACGATGTAGAGACATAGCATGCTACGTCTCTACGGCCCAACCGTGTACGTCTGCGGAAGCAAGGGCAGGTAGACCGCACTCGGGTTTACCAGGACCGTCAGGGTGTAGCTGGCGGTGAAGCCGCACTCATCCGTCACCAGCAGCTGCACCGGGTAGCTGCCAGGAGCAGAGTAGGCATGCTCGGCTGTGCTACCGTTGCCGGTCGCCTCATCGCCAAAGTCCCAGGCGTAGCTTAGCGGGGTGCCGTCCGTGGTCGCGGTGGCAGTGAAAACGACAACCTGCCCAGGCCGGACGGCGACCGCCGAGGCCTGGAAGGTGGCCTGGATATCCGGCGCCAGGGTGGTGAAGCCCACCGGCGCGCCGTCCATCGCGGTCACCCCTTCGGCGCTGCTTGCCACGCCGTACTCCTGGTTAACCACCTCTATCCCTGTCTGGCAGGTCAGGCTGCCGGTGATCCAGCCGGTGATTGTGGCCCCTGCGTCCAGGCTGGCGATATCCCAGCTCACCTCCCCGGCTGCAAAGCTGCCATCCGAGCCGCCGAAGGTCACGGCCTCTGGGAGCGTGTCCACCAGGACCACGTCCGTGGCGGGCAAGCTGCCAACGTTCGCCAGGCTCAGGTCATAACGCAGCGGCATGCCCGCCACCTGGCTGCTCTGGAAGGTCTTGCTGACCTCGAACGCGGGCGCCAGCACGGTCACCGGCAGCTCGAAGACGTTGTTCTCCCAGTTCGGCTCCACGTCGGTGGGGCTGTCGCCGTAAGCCTCGATCGTGTTAATGAGCACCTCGCCGCCTTGCACGTCCTCGTCGAGCTGGACAGTCAGGTTGAACTCGTAAGACGAATTGCTCCACATCGTCCACGCACCCCACACGATGGTATTGCCGTCGACCAGCTCCGGAACCCAGGGATCGTCAGTGATCCAGGTGGAAGTGATAAAAGTCATACCTGCCGGCAGGGTCTCGGTGATGTGGCTGCCGTAGCTCCAGTTACTATCCCACGGCGATTGGTTGGCGTTGCCAAAGCGCACCCGGAAGGTGATCTGCTCGCCCGGTTTGGGCTCGCCCTGGGTCAGCCACTTCTCGATGAACACGTCCGGCCCGGTCATCGCCGTCACCTGGTCGTAGTTATCCTCCGGATAAACGTCCCCTTCCAGCGGGGCGTCCACCTGGTTGGGGAAGAGCAATCCCTGCTGCCCGACCAGATCGCCGTCCACGTCCAGGTGGAAGCCGACGCTGGCGGTCTCGCCGGGGTTGAGCCAGTCCACCCAGAAGGCAAGCTGCCGGTTATCGATATCTTCCGTGGCGGTGATCCACGGCCCGTGGTTCACCCACCAATCCGCCAGGGTTGTCCCTTCGGGGTAGGTGTCAGTGATCCAGACGTCGTCCAGCGGAGTGGTGCCACGGTTCGCAATGCGGATCTCGTACCACAGCCGGCCCTCGCCTTCCCATTGGTAGTTTTGCTTGTTCACCCACAGGTTTGGCCCATAGTCATTGAGCGGGTCCACCCAGGTGATTCGGTTATCATCGTAACGGTCTTCCACCGGCAGGCGATTGATCTCCACCGTATGGGTGAGCAGGGTTCCCGCCGGGGCATCATCATCAATCTGCAAGATCACCTGCACGTTTTGCCAGGCGCCGTTAGCCATCGGACCGGCATCCCACACCAGGTAATCCTCGGTGACTACGTCGGGCGGGTAGTCCACTTCGCCGTAGGGCGTCCCGGCAGAAGCCCGCACGAAGGAGGTGTGCTCCGGCAGGGTGCTGGTCACCACCACCTGGTCTGCCGGCTGGTTGCCTTGATTGGAAAAGTTGAAGGAGTAATTGATCTCGCCGCCCGACACAAACTGGCCACTCACCCAGTCCTTCCTTACCGTCAGGTTTTCATGCGGCCAGCCGACCGCATGCTCATAAGTGGCGGTGTTGTTTTCCGGGCTGACATCCCCGCTGGTGGTAACCGTAGCAGTGTTGAGGAGGGGCATATCCGGCCAGGCGTCTGCATCCAGGCCCACCTGCAGGTAGACCTCGCCGCACCAGCCACCGGGAGCGCTCGGGCGGGTGACCACCAGCTCGTGAGCGCCGCTGGAGACCACCTCCCAGCCCAGGTGCTGCCCCCACCAGTCTTGCAGGGTGGTGGAGAGCGGCAGGGTATCGGTCAGGGTGACCGGCAGGCTGCCGGCGGCATTTTCGTTATAGTTGCAAACGTTGACGGCATATACAAAGCTGGAGCCAGGCACGGGGTCGCCGGTCCAGGCCGATTTACCGAGCGAGAGATCGGGTGTGTAAGCCACCACCTGGTCCTCCCAGTGGCTGTAGCGCGCCCCCTGGTCGCTCTGGTAGTAGGCCATATTGCTGCCGATCTCAAAATCGGCGGCAACCGTCTCGTCTTGGGCAGCGTCCACCTGGACGAAGACCTCGAAGCGAGTCTGGTACGAGCTGGGCTGGAAAGGCGCTGGGAGCTGCCAGACCAGCGGGCTGCCGGGCGTGCCGTCGCCGCTGTGCGGCAGGCCGGAGGTATCGCCCAGGTAAGTCAGGCCGTCTTGCAAGACCCCCGTGATAGAAGCGCCGTCATC
>JBFYSV010000279.1:0-9208 GCA_041301185.1 Anaerolineae bacterium | reverse complement strand
AATGCCCTCCGAGCGAATGATCGTTGACCTGCAAAATTTCAGCAACTCGTTATCGATCATCACCACCGGGCAATCCGGTCATGCTTACCATCCCCATTATATTGATATGGCTGACCCGTGGAGAATGATCGAGTACCACCCCATGCTATGGGATCGAGGGCAGATCGAGGCAGACGCCGAAGGGCATCTACGATTGGAACCTTAATCAAAAATCGGGCGGTTGAACCGCCCGATTTTATTACTCTGTCAGTTCTGGTTCTGCCTTGGCCTTGCTCTTAGCCAACGAGCGCTCCTTGAGGAACTCGTACACCCCCGGCAGCACCGAGATCAGGATGATTGCTATCACCACCAGGGAGAAATGCTCTTGCACGAACGGCAGGTTGCCGAAGAAGTACCCAAAGAATACAAAGATTCCGACCCAAAGCACGCCGCCGATTATGTTATAAGAGATGAAATGCCCGTAAGACATCGCGCCGATGCCGGCTACGAAAGGGGCAAAAGTACGAATAATGGGGATGAAACGCGCCAGGATAATGGTTTTGCCCCCGTGCTTCTCATAAAACGCGTGGGTGCGCTCCAGATGTTCCTTCTTTAGGAAGCGAATATTGCCACTAAATGCCCGCGGTCCAATGTAATGACCGATCCAGTAGTTAACTGTGTCACCTAAAATCGCAGCAAAAGAGAGCGAGATGAAAAGTATCCATACGTTCAGCGAACCCATCCCAGCAAAGGTGCCGGCGGCAAAGAGCAGCGAATCGCCGGGCAGGAATGGTGTAACAACCAAACCTGTCTCCATGAAAATGATCGAAAACAGTATTGCGTAGGTCCACACTCCATAGGTCTGGATGATTTCATTGAGGTGCTGATCCAGGTGGAGGAAAAGGTCAACAAGATTTGAGATGATTTCCATTCAATCCCCTTCTGAGTTTTGGTAGTTGCGGGATTATACTACACATTTTCCCTGTCTTTATTCGTCGAGCGCAGCAACGCCCGGTTCACCCATAAAATTGTAAGCAAGGATGCGCCAGCCAACCCGCCCAGGATATATGGGGCGATCTCACCAATCTGCATGAAAAGCCCCGAACCGGAAGCAGGTGCCTCCATCATACCGGCAAAAACGTTGCTCAGGGTCAGCCCGTTCCACAGCCCGTGCAGCAGCACCGCCACCAAGTAAGTCGCCCCCAGGCGAGCGTAGCGCCCGCTTTGCCAGGCAGACGCCAGCGCCCAACCCATCATCCCGGCAGTCAGGATATGCATGGCGCTGGTACCGATCCGGGCAAAGATAACAAACGCCCAATCCTGGCTATTACTGGCTAATAACAAGCTCTCGATCAGGGCATAGCCGGTTCCGCTCAGAGCCCCCAGGGCAAACCCCTCGGCCGGGTCCAGCTTTCGACCCGCCAGCAACCAGACACCCAGCGGTTTCAGCGCTTCTTCGATCAACGGGACAATCACCGCCCCAAAAACCAGCACGGTGAAGATCACCAGGGGATTGCTCACCACCGGCTGCAAGATCCGCAGGACAATCTCTGGAGATGACGCCGCTGAGCTCAAGCGCTCAGCCAGGTCATTGACGGTCTCCAACAGCTCCGGGCGCATTACAACGACGAAAATCCAGGCTCCCAGTCCCACCAGGAGGGCGACCAGCTCAGCCACCAGGATCAGCAGGGGAGATAGGGCCAGCCCGCTGGCAAATGAGCCCCAGGCACGCTGAGGAGAGCCCAGTGGCAAGTCGCGCACTGCCAGGTATGCCAGCCATAAGATCGGCAGGCTGACCGCCAGGACATGGATCGGCGGCAGCAATAGCCAGCTAATCGCCGAGTTCTGGGAAACCAAGTACCCCGCTCCAACCAGCAGGGGAAACAAGAAGATCAAAAGCGTTGGCCTTAACCGGCGAAAGATCGCTGGCGATTGTTGGACAGGCCGGCCCATCAGGCGCCTCAGCGAATACCCGGCAGAGGGAAGCAGCAATAGCCCGCAAAAAGCCAGGCCTCCTGCTACCAGGAAAAGCTGCAAGTCATCGGCAGCCCCCAACGAGATTCCCCCCAGGCTGCCCAGGCGCGCGCTTAAACCAAACAGCAGAGCGGAGAACGCCAGCGACCATAAGATAAATATCGCCAGGGCGCTCAGCCCAAACTGTATAACCGAGGACCATTGCACAGCCTGAGGAGGTACCGGTTCAGGGACCTCAGGCTCAGTGGGGATGATCAATGCAGTCATTCTTTTCCCCCCGTCGGCTACTTCTCCTCGATGGTGACATTCAGGATCATATCACCCGGAGCGAGGTTCACCGACTGGGAAGGATCGCGCGGGGTCAGGCTCTCGGCGACATCCAAACCGGAGATCACCTGACCAAAGATGGTATAGCCGCCGTTCAGCTGCTCAGCCGGGGTATAGGTAATAAAGAACTGGCTGCCGTTCGAATCAGGTCCAGAGTTTGCCATCGCCAGAACACCCGGCTCATCAAACGTCAGATCGGAAGTCTCGTTGACAAAAGCGTACCCCGGCCCGCCGAAGCCAGTACCGCTGGGATCGCCTCCCTGGGCGACAAAGTCAGCGAGCACCCGGTGGAAGGTCACCCCGTCGTACCAGTCGTTTTCTGCCAGGAAGATAAAATTATTGACCGCAATCGGGGCTTTATCGGGGTAGAGCTCGATCACAATATCGCCCTTTTCGGTTTCCAGGGTAGCGATATATTGCCTGGATGGGTCGATGGTCATCGGCGGGCAGGTGGTGAATTGTTTCTCTTCAAGCAATTTCAGCTCGACGATGGCGCGGATATTCTCCGGGCTCATTGGCAGGCTTTGCGACCAGATCTGCCCATCGATCAGCAGGAAAGGTGTGCCGGGCAGGTTGATCTCCACCCCCCGGTCCCACGTTTCCTGGACGTAATCCACATTCTCCTCGCTGACCAGGTCAGCAGAGAAACGCTCGCTATCGAGCCCCAATGCCTCAGCCTGCTCGATCAGCCAGGCCTGGAAATCCTCCACGCTCATTTGCGCCCACTCCGCCTGGTGCTCAAAGAGCAGGTCGTGCATCTCCCAGAATTGACCCTGTCTTCCGGCGGCTTCAGCAGCCTGCGCAGACAGGGTGGCTTTATCGTGGATGCTTACCAGGGGGAAATGGCGGTAGACAATGCGTAGGTCTTCAGGGTAATCGTTCTGAATTTGCGCCAGCACGGGCGCAAGGCTTGCGCAACCCGGTCACTGAAAATCGCTATATTCAGTGAAAGTCACCGTGGCAGAATCTGGTCCTTTGATCCAGTCTCTCTCCCCAGGCGGTGGGTACAGTGACTGTTCGGTCGGACCGGGGGTTGGAAAGGGGCTTTGTACCACGCAACCTGGCGAGTCCTCGCTCGCTGGCACACTACCTGTCGGGGCAGTTTCACCAGACTGTTCGGGGGTAGAGGTCCCCTTGCTAAGCTCCGTGAGGGTTGCAGCCTGCGCTACCGGGGCCGCCTCAACAGCCGACGTCTGTGCAGGCGTTGGGGTCGCTGACTGGCAGGCTGCCAGCACCAATGCTGCCAATAGCAGGATAAACAATAATGTTTTGTGCATAATAACTCCACATTGACCGGGTCGGTGACTTAGGATGTGGTTACCCGATCAAGAAACCGCCACAATTGTATCAGCGAACCAAACCCAAGGTGAATAAGAGTTGAATGAAAATCTGTGCGGTTGATCTGTTCCGCCTACTTCGTTTCTAGAATACTATCCACCTTGAGTATAATGATGCTTTATGGAAAACACTTCGCAACATCCGAGATCCTTAACCCGCTATGCCTGGCTGTCCATCGCAGCTGCATTGATTACGATTGTCATGAAAGCAGCGGCTTATTTCCTGACCGGTTCGATAGGCCTGCTCTCCGATGCTTTAGAGTCGACCGTGAACCTTGCAAGCGCAATTGTTGCCTTAATCGCACTCAGGATAGTCACGCGCCCCGCAAACGACGAGTTCACCTTCGGCTTCTCTAAGGTGGAGTATTTCGCCAGTGGTTTCGAAGGCGGCATGATTTTACTTGCTGCAGTCAGTATTATCTTGAGCGCATTGCCGCGTTTGCTCAACCCGGTGCCGCTGGAGCAGGTTGGCTTGGGATTGATAATCTCCCTTGCCGCTTCGCTGATTAATCTTGGGGTATCGTTGGTATTAATCAGCGCAGGAAAGCGCCACAATTCGATTACTCTAGAAGCAGATGGTCGCCATCTGATGACCGATGTATGGACCACTGCAGGGGTGCTTGTAGGAATCTCCCTGGTTTGGTTGACCGGCTATGAGCGCCTGGATCCCATTATCGCACTTTTAGTGGCAGTCAACATTCTATTCACCGGCTACCGGCTGCTTGTTCGTTCAGGACGTGGTCTGATGGATGCGTCTATACCAGCCGAAGAGTTGGCTTCGGTCAAGTCAATCCTAGATTCCTACCAGGCCGGGGGTATCCGCTACCACGCCCTGCGTTCTCGCCAGGCAGCAGCGCGGAAATTCTTGGTCGTACATCTTCTGGTTCCAGGAAACTGGACCGTCCGGCAAGGTCATAAATTGGCTGAACAGGTTGAACACGAGGTGCGCGGCGCGGTCCCAAACTCAAACATTGTCACCCATATCGAGCCGGTTGAAGATCCGATCTCTATGGAAGATGCCCCCATTGACCGGAGCAATTAACTCATAGCCAGAGAATGGTAGGCCTTGCCTGGATTATCCGATAAGGGCTTACGACTGGCTGCTGGCGGCGCGTTGGAGCTGCTCAAATGAAGACATCCAGGAGATACGCTTGATAAAATCCGCCAGCGACGGGCTTTCAGCGCGCAGCCGGCGCACAGCTTCTCCCACCGGGTCCTCACCGGCAGCTCCGCCGGGTTGGTCGGCGTAGGCACCGTAAAAGGCAAAATAAGCCTGATTGAGCTTGCGGATGCGGTAGCCGTTTTCCCAGAGAAATGCCCGTCGTGCTTCCATATAGGCTTCGGCCTCCTCAATTTGACCTTCTGCCAGGAGCTGGTCAACAGTCACCCGCGTCTCGCGCATCTCAGCTCGAAAGTCAAAAGGTGGGGGCTCATCGGATGGGCTGTCTTGGGCAGGGGGGGGTGGAATTTCCGGCGCAGGCGGAGGCAGCAGCTCGGGATAAAAACGCTCCATCAAAGCCTGCCCGATCTCCACTCCGGCAATGGAGGCAGCGGTCTCGTTCATGGTGCGCAGCTCTGGGCTGGTTAAATAATTCATACCCAAAGGGCGCAGGGTCAGAAAATTATGCACCCACTCGTGAGCCACCACCTCGCTCAACCAGTTTAGATCGCTGGTTTGCATCACCATGGTAGGGTACATGCCGATACCGCCGACATTTACCACCAGGGATGAAACATCCAACGAACTGTCCACCTGATCTTCGAGTGCCACGCGCTCTTCCAGGGTGAGCTCGGGGGAAATGGAAATATTCGTATCCTGACGGATGGCATCCCGCGGCGAGACGATCAGCGCCAGCGGCAGTGGGGTCGTATGGTACAACACCGGCGGCACAGGCTGGCCTGCCAGCCCCAATCCAAGCTCAGATACAATCTGCGATACCTGAGCCTGCAAGACAGACTCTGCCACAGGCGCAAGGTCTTCTTTCTGAGCATACAGGTCATCGAGCGCGGCGCGCAGCTCAGCAGAGGCTGCCTGCGGGTCACCAATATTTGGATCAGCGTAGATGCCATTCAGAATGCTTTCATCGCGCTGGATCTCCACAACCAGCTCCAGGTAGTCCAGCACAAGCTGGCGGCGGGAAGCTTCAGGCAGATAATCGTTGCTGCCAGAGGCAAGCTGCTTGAGCTTGAGGCTCAACGCGTCAATCCCCCAGGAGACATAGTCAAACTCAATCCCTCGGGTGTTGGCACGCACCCGTTCGATCTTGTCTCCCGGCGGAATTGTGCTGGCGCCCAGCAACAGGGCAGCCACCAGCGTTAAAGCAGCAACCTTGACCAGGCGTAGTGCAAAATAGGTGTTGAATCGCATCTCAACGATCATAATCCCGCCACAATTGGGTGTCAATCGCCGGGGATTAAGGCTGTCTTAGAGTTTGCCTCTCGTGCTATAATGGCGAAAATCCTGCCCATGCAATCCATTTCACCATGAATTTTCTCATCACCGGCGCAGCCGGATTCCTGGGGTCTGCCCTGGCAAATCGCCTGGCGCGCGAAGGGCATGAGGTGCGCGGCCTGGACGATCTATCCACTGGCGACCCACAAGCACTCTCCCCTGACGTGCTCTTCACCCGAGGCGATGTCAACGACCGCCCCAAACTGTGGACTTTGCTCCAGGAGGTGGATTGCGTCTTTCACCTGGCTGCGCGGGTATCGGTGCCTGAATCGGTGCTCTACCCGCGCGAGTACAACGCGGTTAATGTTGGCGGCACAGTCAGCTTGATGGAAGCCATGCGTGATGTTGGCGTGCGCAGGGTGGTGCTGATCTCGTCTGGGGCAGTCTACGGCGACCAGGGCGAGCAGCCCCTGCGCGAGAGCGCTACCCCCAACCCGCACTCACCCTACGCGGTATCCAAGCTGGCAGCCGAATATTATGTCCGAACGATTGGCGATTTGTGGAATATTGAAACGGTCAGCCTGCGGGTCTTCAATGCCTACGGTCCAGGGCAGCACCTGCCCGCCTCTCACCCCCCGGTTATCCCTTTCTTCCTGCGCCAGGCAGTACGCGGCGGCACACTGGTGGTGCATGGCTCAGGCTCCCAGACCAGGGATTACGTTTTTATCGACGATGTCCTGCGGTGCATGCTGGCTGCCGCTACTGCGCCGGGTCTCAACCACGCGGTGATCAACGTCGGCAGTGGCAACGAAACCAGCACCCGCGAGCTGGTACGCCTGGTCCTGGAGACCACTCAAAGCAAAGCAGAGATGATCACCCATTCCCGCACCGATCCGGGCGTCTCTCGCATGTGCGCCGATCTGACCCTGGCGCGCGAGAAATTGGGCTACCAGCCGCGCATCTCTCTGGCCGAGGGTCTGCGCCTGACCCTGGAGCGGGATGCCCGCTTCAGCAAAGACATCCCTACCCGGCCTCTCCCCTGACATACATCTTAGCCAGAAAATTTCCTTGCAGGCGCAGCCGTCTGGCAGACAAGCGCGTTTAGATCACGCTCACATCATGAGCGCCCGATTCTTTCTGCCCGGCAGGGGTGATGCGAATAAACTCGGCATTCTGCCATAGCTCTTCAACGGTCGCGGCCCCCGCATAGCTCATCCCCGATCGCAGACCGCCGACCATCTGGTATAGGATATCTGCCACCTCGCCGCGGTAGGGAACCACCGCCTCCACACCCTCGGGTACGATAGCTTCCCATTCGTCTGGATCGACCTCCCCCAGGTTTTCGATCTCTTTGCGGGCTACGTTGGCGGTGAGCGAAGCCATACCCCGCACAATCTTGTAGCGCCGCCCGCCACGCACAACAGCCGGGCCAGGGCTCTCTTCCGTACCAGCCAGCGCGCTGCCCAGCATCACGCTGCTGGCTCCCCCTGCCAGGGCTTTGGTCATATCTCCGGACGTGCGGATACCTCCATCTGCAATGATCGGCACCCCCAGCTCCCTCCCCGCCTGGGCGCACTCGACAATGGCAGTGAACTGGGGTACCCCGTAGCCGGTAACAATGCGGGTGGTGCAGATCGACCCCGCCCCCACACCTACTTTGACCGCATCGGCTCCCGCCTGAGCCAGGTCACGCACGCCCTGCGGCGTAGCCACGTTCCCGGCAATCACCGGGATCTTCGGAAAGGCTTCTTTCAGATGGCGGACCATATCGATCACATGCTCGGCATGCCCGTGAGCAATATCCACGACCAGCACGTCAGCCCCGGCCTCGATGCATGCCCTGGCGCGGTCCAGGTCAGGACTGCGCACACCCACTGCTACACCCACCCGCAAGCGGCCTTTTACATCTTTGGTCGCGTTGGGATGCTCCTGCAGCTTGACGATATCTTGTGCAGTGATCAAGCCCACGACATGATCCTGGTCATTTACCAGAGGCAGCTTCTCGATACGATGCTCGTGGAGAGCCAGCCGGGCAGCGTCCAGCGGCTCATCAGCCGGAGCGACGATCAGGCACTTACGGGGCGTCATCACCTCCTGCACCAGCATCGATCCGCTCGGCGCCAGCAGGATATCCCGCCGGGTGAGCAGGCCTAGCAGGCGACCGTCCTCATCCGCCACAACCAGGCCGCCGATGTCCGCCTCAGCCATCCGCTGCCTGGCTTCTGACAGGATCGTGTCAGGCGAGATCGTAATCGGGTTTTCGACCACAAAGCTCTCCGAGCGCTTGACGCGCCGCACCGCCTCAGCCTGGCGCTCAATGGGCATGAAACGATGAATGACTCCGATGCCCCCAGCCTGCGCCATGGCGATTGCCATGGGGGCTTCCGTAACCGTGTCCATGTTGGCGCTGATCACCGGGATTGCCATACGCACGCCGAGGACCAACCAGGTCGCGGTATTCACCGACTGCCGGCTGCGAATCCTGGAGCGCCGGGGCACGAGCAGCACGTCGTCAAAAGTCAAACCCAATTCAGATCTCAGGTTCATAATGCCCTCCATTTATCTCATTTCCCATTGTACAATATCCCCATGCCAGAATCCAGGAAACTCGAGCGTGATTTTTTCACCCAGCCTACCAGCCAGGTGGCGCGCCAGCTGCTCGGAGCCCGATTGGTGCGTATGGATGGCGATCGGCGCCTGTCCGGGACCATCGTCGAAACGGAAGCCTATCGGGGCGAAGAAGATCTGGGCTGCCATGCCCGCGCCGGTCTGACGCCCCGCACCCGGGTGATGTATGGCCCCCCGGGGCACGCTTATATCTACTTCACTTATGGCATGCACTGGATGCTTAATTTTGTCACCGAAGAAATCGGCTTCCCGGCGGCAGTGCTCATCCGTGCGGTCATCCCAATCGAGGGACAAGAGACCATTGCCGCTCGCCGCGCAGGACAGCCGCCCCATCTTTGGACCAACGGCCCTGCCAAGCTTTGCCAGGCATTTGGCATCCATGGTGAGTTGAATGGCATCGATCTTTGCATTGCACCGGCGCAAATCTTTGTGGAACACGGCCAACTGATTCCCGATTCCAGCGTGACCATTGGGCCGCGTGTGGGTTTAAATAATGTGCCAGAACCCTGGAAAAGCATTCCCTGGCGATATCGTGTAGAAGATCATTTCTACTCGCCCGCCAGTTAACCTT
>JBFYSV010000276.1:0-2709 GCA_041301185.1 Anaerolineae bacterium | reverse complement strand
AGATAAACATTGGGGCTGACATTGAGTATCGTCGATCCTCGCCAGGTATATAGATCAAAATACTGTGCCACGGGCAGAGGATCCACCTCATCATGCCAGGGCCCTCCTGTCTGCCCTTCTAGCTCATCCCATAATGTAGAAATTTGATTGATCGTGATTGGCCAAACACCACTGAGGTTCGTCAGTGGAATCCGGATGTCATCATCGCTAAAATACAGCGGGCTATCGGTTTGCAGATCATCACAGGATGGCGTTGGCGTAGCAGTTGGCGTGGCAGTATTCGTTGGTGTGGGTGTATCGGTTGGTGTAGGGGTATCCGTGGGAATCGGCGTAGGAGTATCCGTTGGCACGGGGGTCGCGGTCGCTGTATTGGTCGGCAGGGGTGTCGGAGTGGGCACATCCGGGATCACCCCGCCCACACCAGAGATGCGCGAGACACGGAACTTTTCAACGATGCCTTCCCGCCAAGCAACCAGGGGAACCTGCGGCCAGATATTATTGATCAACGGCAAGATCATGGGATGCATATAGGTCACTGTCACACGCACCCGGTCTCCCGGGCCGCCGGCATCATCCATGTAGACATCCGGGCTGGCAGCCATATCCACGCACGTTTCTGGCTCGGTGGAAACATCGCGCCCAAAATCACTCACGCCATTTCCATCACCATCCCGGTTGCTGCAGATGGTGACATGGTAGTAGCTGTTGAGAGCGGGATTTCCCAAATGCAACAGGTCGTGGCTGATCAAATAAGTAAGATAATCTCCCGAGACAGAGTAATCATCGATGACTGATGCGCCAGCCACCCCAGCCCTCGCCGATTCGCGAATAGACGGCAAGCGTGCCCAATCTTCCAGCTCAGAAGTAAGCTGGCTGGCATCACAATCTTCCTGCTCATCCTCGGGCAGGGATTGGCAATACGCACGCTGGACTTTGCAGTCGTACGCTGCCGGGCTGGTGCCAAACGTATCCGCTTCCTCATAGCCAAGCGTAGAAGCCGCCAGCTCGCAATAACCCGGATCCAATTCACCAGTGATTGCATATCGCACTCCAAATCGGGCGGAGTTTTGCACAGCCAGCCATGCCTGAACCAGACGCCCAAACTCAATGATTCCAAAGAGAAGCAACAGTAATACAGGTAATGCCAGGGCAAATTCAAGCATTGCCTGGGCTTTCGTAGGAGAATGGGTTCGTGAGTGGTTCATAGTACCTTCCCTGAGCTTTACCTGCTGATCTTGGTGAAGATGCGTGATGCCACGCTCTCGAAGATCTGGTCCAGGTAAGCTCCTGTCGGCGCATAATAATAATTGCCACAATTTGAAGTGGGAGGTTCAGAAGCGCAGCTATCATTTAACCGGCTGCCATCTTCACCCAGATTTGCCATATAACGCAGCACCTGCGGCTGGGCGCTGGCAGCGCCCAGGGCAATGCTATAGATCACCATATCTTCTCCAAGCGGCTCGTCCGGATTGGATGATTCGAGCAGCGCTGCAGCATCGATCATATCCAGAGCATAATCTTCAACACTGTACGGACCGCTATTGGTGGTTGAGGTTGACCCCGGAGGGCACTCACTCGACGGGCTGTCCAGGCAAAAGCGACCGGCAGAGCCGCCCAGGTTACGATCGATGCAAAACGATCCCCAAAAACTGGACGATGGATCATCTCCGCAAAAACCGTATTCATACCCACCAGGGATATCTGGATTGGAGGTGCTATCATCGCTGAGATTGGCAATTCCGTCAGAGAGAAACACCATCACCCACACGCTATCCATACGCCCGCCATTCCGCAGGACTTCAGCCCCCAACCTTAGTCCACAACCAATACAGGTGGAGACTTGCGAATTCTGCTCGCGAGACTTCGAGGACCCCTCTGCATGGTCATTGGTATAATCCCCGTCGCCATTCCAGTCATACGCATCCCGGATGGTGTCATCGTCGCACGGCTCACCTGTCGTATCATCCCAAAGATCTCTTCCCGCGGCAGCTGTACGAAAATCGATCAAATCCGTGCAGGGAGCTCCAGGGTCGGCATCCTGACCATTGCCGTCCCGGTCGTCTGGGTAAATCGGATTGAATGTCTGGTAGCCACCCATGGGACTGGGTTTCGACCATTCGAGCAGCGCTGCCGGAGCATCATCGTGAACGTGAATTGTATCAACAGCCCCAATCGCCGCCATAATGTCCGAATCGAGACCGAAAATATGGTGCGCCCGGTAATCATAGTGAACAATCGCCACCTGATCGTAGCCCGGGAGCAAACGAGCAATCAGTGCCTTGGCAGCGTCTTTTGCCTGACGGAGCGGGTAGCAATTATTTGCCAGGTTGCATGCCGATGGATTGAAATTATTAGGATCGTAGCCCGGCGTGCACGAGCCATCTCCGCCGCAATCAATATCCGAAGCCATCGACTCGGATGTATCGATCACCAATACCAGATCAACTGTGGCAGCTTCCCCTACCGCATTGGTGGTGAGTGGCACATTTTCTAAGCCGAATATATGCAAGAAGAAAATCGGTGCTTCTTGCACAGCCTTGACATACGCCAGCTTGCGGGGCGAATCTCCGGTATCCGGGCACATCGCGTCAAAATCAGCCGGTTTGACCGTGTCATCACACAGGAAGACTTCTAACAGGGAAATATCCGAAATATGGTGGAGCGCTAGCATTTCCCGAGCCGCTTCGGTCACTTTTTGCTTGCGCACCG
>JBFYSV010000275.1:0-5645 GCA_041301185.1 Anaerolineae bacterium | reverse complement strand
AATCGCTGCGTATTGTGCGGGATGAGTTCAATATTGAAGCGATGGTGGTTGGTTTTGTTACTGAAGTTGCCAGCATCTCTATTGCGGAATGAGTTGGTCCGGTGATTAAGTTGCTCTTTATTGCTGATGGGCGCTCCCCCATCGCCTTGAACTGGATCGAGTATTTTGTGGCTACCGGTTATCAGGTTCACCTGGTGTCCACATTTGCCTGCACTCCCCAGCTCGAACTGGCATCTTTGACGATTATTCCAGTGGCATATAGCGGGGCAGGCCAGGCTGGTCCGGCGGGAGATTCCCAATCAACGAGTGAAAGTGAATTGCGGAAGTTGCTGCCTGTAAGGACGCGTACCAGCGTTCGCCGTTGGCTTGCGCCGCTGACGATCCCTGCGGCTGCGCGCAAGCTCAAACAACACATTCTTCACCTGAAGCCAGACCTGATCCACGCCATGCGCATCCCGTTCGAGGGGATGCTGGCAGCCGGTGCGCTGGACGATCTGCCATCGATTCCCCTGATTGTCTCGGTCTGGGGCAACGATTTTACGCTCCATGCCCCAGCCACCCCCTGGATGGGTCGCTACACTCGCAAAGCTCTTCACCGGGCCGATGCGCTCCATGCTGATTGCCAGCGAGATGTGAGGCTGGCGAGACAATGGGGTTTTGCACAAGACCGGCTGGCGTTCGTGCTGCCCGGCGCCGGGGGCATCCAAACGGATCTGTTTTATCCGGCAATTGATCCGACAGCGACTCCGGGCGGGCAGGAGCGTTTTCGGGTGGTTAATCCGCGCGGCATTCGCTCGTATGTGCGCAACGACACATTCTTCCGCTCAATCCCGCTTGTCCGCCAGTATTATCCCCAAATTGAGTTTACCTGTCCGGCGATGCTTGACGAGCCGCAAGCCAGACGCTGGTTGGAGGAGCTGAATCTTAACCAGGGGGTCGAGCTTTTGCGCCGCCAGACCCGCCCCCAAATGGCCGAGCTATTCCGCCAGGCGCAGGTTGTCGTCTCGCCTAGCGAGCATGATGGCACTCCTAATACATTGTTGGAAGCCATGGCTTGCGGCTGTTTCCCTGTGGCTGGGGATCTCGAATCTATTCGCGAGTGGATCGTACCCGGAGTGAATGGTCTCTTGTTTGATCCGGCTAGCCCGCAGCAGCTGGCAGACGCGATTGCGAACGCCTACCAGCAGCCTGAGTTGCGCCAATCCGCCCGGGAGCAAAACCTGCGCCTGGTTTTGGAGCGAGCCGAACATGCTTTGGTGATGAGTAGAGCGGAAACGATCTACCGGGAGCTAGGTCTGGCGAGGCCGGGCAGGCTCTGAATCGGAGACTTCTAACATCTCTGCGATCTTAATCAGCTCCTGGCGCACATTCTCTGCCAGGTTGAGAATTGCCCGTGAGACAGGCTGCGGCTTCAGATCGCTTTTAAGCATAAATGGCAGACCACGGTTGACCGACGGAGCAACCACTCGAACATCCTTCGGGATGGTTACCTGGATGGTATGCTTGATGCTCTTCTCGATGACTTCCTGGGTTAGATCAGATCGTTTATCGAACTGATTTAAGACTACCAATACTCGTTCAGGGCTGATTGACAATAATTGCAGGGTATCGATGAACTTGCGCACCCGGGCGACTGTGGGGATATCCTGGCTGGCGATCAGGATGAGCAAATCGCTGATTTCCAGCGTGGCGATTGTGATCTCGGATAACTGGCTGGTGGTGTTCACCAGCACATAAGGGTACAGGTCACGCAGATATTCCAGCACATCAACGAACAGCTCGGTGTTAATCTGGTCTGCCTGCTCGGGGCCGGGTGCAGCCAGTATGCGGATTCCGGATGGGTGCGCCACCAGGGTCTCCTCGATAACCTGGAAATCCAGGTCTCCGGCTCGTAGCGATAGGTCCACCAAAGAATGTTTGCTTTGCAAATTGAAAAGATCGGCAATATCCCCAAATTGAAGGTTGGCGTCCACCAGAACAGTATTGGTCTCTTCATTATGAAGCGTTGCAGCCAGGTTAACCGCAATCATGGAACAACCGATACCACCTTTGGGACTGTAGACCGAGATGATTTTGCCACGCGACGACATGGCAGGGCTATGCCTGGATGTGGCGAAATGGGTTTGGGATGCCTTCCGCTTTTCCTGGAGGGCAACTTTTCCGGCTTGCTGAACGGCGGTGATTAAATCGTCAAGTGCAGGCGGCTTGGTGAGAAAATCGTGCGCGCCTGCCATCATCGCCTTGCGCATATAATCCGGGTCATCCTGTACGGTTAGAATAACAACCTGAGCGTAAGGGACTTCGGTGAGAATCCGGGCGGTTGCTGTGATGCCATCCATATCCGGCATGTTGATATCCATCAGGACCACATCCGGCCTGGTCTGGCGGGATAGCTCTACTGCCCGCAGGCCGTTCTCAGCAGACGCAATCACCTCAATCTCGGGTTGAAAGCTCAGCGAGCGGATGATCGTCTCCCGGGTTTGAGGGGTGTCATCTACGACCAGGACACGGATTATCCCGGGTCGATCTCCCCAACCTGTGGTTGTGGGGCGTGGTACCTCGCCCTCCTGAGGCTCTTTGGACTTGACCTCACCGACCTGGGCGGGTGGTTTTGCCGGCTCAGGGGTAGGTGGAAGCTTGCGGGTAGTCCTGGGAGCCGGTGCTGCTGGCACCTCCTGTTTTTTACTGGCGGGCTGGGTGGGGGTATCGCCGGCGAATGAGCGTTGCGGCGGTGTTTTCTCTGGCAATATGTCTGGCGGTATGGGGATATCGGCAGGAGCATTGTCCAGCGGTTGCTTGTGCGAGCTAAAGATCCTGCTCCACAATGTTCGTCGCGCGGCAGGACTGGCTTCAACTTGTAGCAGTTCCAACTTTTCTGGGTAGTACTGCTGGGTGAACTCGCGCTGGAACTCCTGGAAGGATTGGCCGCTGCCATATTCGTGATAGAGCAGCTTCCACGTGCCGCGGTGATGGAAGTCCTCTTTAAGGATACGGTTAATCAGGTAGGCTGCGCGGCCACGCTCGCCCGTTTTGAAGGCGTGCCGCGCTTTTTTTAGCAGCCTGCTGTGATTTTCTGCCACTCGATCAGCCCCTGTTTTGAGAGCTTTTCACAGGTCACGTGTGAATAGCGTGTCCCTCGGCCGAATGGGCTGCCTCCATCAAGGCTTCGCTAAGGGTGGGGTGAGCATGGACATTCCGGGCAATCTCGGCCGGGGTGAGCTCCATCATCTGAGCCAGAGTCAGCTCGGGTAACAGCTCGGTGACCTCGGGTCCGATCAGGTGCGCGCCTAGAATCTCGCCATATTTGGCGTCTGTGATCAGCTTGACCCACCCGCTGCCCTCACCCAGGCCCAGAGCTTTGCCGTTCGCCTGGAAGGGGAAACGTCCTACCGTCACCTCATAGCCGCGCTCCCTGGCTTGTGCCTCGGTCAGGCCAAAAGAGGCAATTTGGGGCTGGCAGTATGTGGCGCGGGGCATCATCTCGTAATCCAGAGTGATGGTTTCAACGCCGGCAATATTCTCGGCGCAGATAATCCCCTGTGCTGACCCCACGTGGGCGAGCATCAGCTTGCCGGTCACATCCCCAATCGCCCAGATGCCCGGGATATTGGTTGCCATGCGTTCATCGATCTCAACCATGCCGCGCTCAGAGAGCTTAACCCCAACTTCTTCCAGTCCGATACTTTTGCTGTTGGGGGTGAACCCGATGGCAATCAAAGCCTGCTCAGCTTCAAGGGTTTTCTGGCCCTCTGCGCTGGATACAGTCACCGTGACACCCATCTCGGTGGTTGCGATGGACTCAACCTTGTGGTTGGTCAGGCTGCGGATGCCGCGCTTTTTGAGCGCTTTCTCCAGCTCGGCGCTGACTTCTTCATCTTCCAGGGGGACCAACCGGGGCAGCATTTCTACAATGGTGACCTCGCTGCCGTAAGAATTCCATACCGTAGAAAATTCCACGCCAATTGCCCCGGACCCGACCACGATCACCGAAGCAGGCAGCTTCTCTTGCAAGATAGCTTCCCAATAGGAGACCACCTTCTCGCCATCCACGTTCCAACCTTTTGGAACGATCGCGCTTGCCCCTGTGGCGATGACAATATTTTTGGCTTTTAACTCTTGAGTCTTTCCTTCTCCATCGGTTACGCTGACGGTATCTTTGGCAACCAAGCGGGCAGTGCCCATGTACACATCGACATTGTTCTTCTTCATCAAGAAGCCGACGCCTTTGGTCAGCCGGTTTGAAACCTGGCGGCTGCGTTTTACGGCAACGCTGAAATCCAGATTCAGGTTTTCGAAGCTGAACCCGAATTCTTTGCCACCCTCGCGCAGAGTGCGGGCGACATCTGCGTTCTTGAGTAACGATTTCGATGGGATACAGCCTACGTTCAGGCAAACTCCCCCCAGCCATTGTTTATCGATTATCGCTGTCTTCAAGCCCAGTTGAGCAGCGCGGATTGCGCACACATAGCCGCCTGGTCCCGCGCCGATCACAATTACGTCATACTCGCTCATGATTGCTCCTCTTTGGATTTAGCCCCAGTTTTTCAAAGATTCTACCACTTTACCCAGGAAGTAATCAGCCAGGGCGCCGTCCAGGATGCGGTGATCGAAAGTCAGGCTCAGGTAGACCATCGGGCGGATGGCAATGCTATCCCCCAGGCTTTCGTCGCTGATCACGACCACCCGTTTCTGAATGGCGCCAATTCCCAAGATTGCGCATTGCGGCTGGTTGATAATCGGCATGGCGAACAGCGATCCACTGGTGCCGTGATTGGTGATGGTGAACGTGCCGCCTTTCACTTCGTCTGGCTGGAGCTTTTTGAGACGGGCGCGGTTAGCCAGGTCGTTGATTGCCCGTGCCAGGCCAAGGAGCGACAGGCTGTCTGCGCCTTTGATGACTGGGACAATCAGCCCGTCTTCGCCCAACGAGGTCGCCATGCCAATGTTGATCTGCGGGTGCAGGCGGATGCCTTCATCCGCCCAGGAGGAGTTCACAATCGGGTATGCCCTCAATGCGGTAGCGGTTGCTGAGGCAAAATAGGCGGTAAAAGTCAGGTTGACCCCATCCCGGGCATAATCAGCTTTGTTTGCCTGGCGGTGGGCAACCACCTGGCTCAGGTCAACCTCCATCACGGTCGTCACGTGCGGGGATGTGCGCCTGCTCAGCAGCATGTGATCGGCAATTGCCCGGCGCACCGGGGTGAGTGGTAGAAGATTCCCGGCTTGACCCACAACCACTGGGCTGGTTGGCGGTGCAGGTGGTAGACTGACTGCTGCGGAAGCCACGCTGGCAGGCGCCTCCTTTATCTGGGCAACCAGGGGACCTTTCTCACGCTGCTCAATATATGCCAGGATGTCTTTCTTAGTAATCCTGCCTGCCTGGCCTGTGCCAGGCACGCGAGAAAGATCAACCCGGTGCTCGCTAGCAATTCGAGCCACGACTGGCGAGATGAAGCCCAGGTCGCGTTCTCGCCCCGCTTCCACGAGCGGAGGCGGTACAGCTACTGCAGCCGCGGATGTTGCGGGAGTTGCCTCAGCTTGTGCTGGTTCTTCTCTTTGCTCCGTCTCGGATGGGATTACCTCGCCTGGCTCACCGATCCAGCCCAACAGCGTTCCAGCCTGGACGGTTGTGCCTTCTGCCACCA
>JBFYSV010000274.1:0-2979 GCA_041301185.1 Anaerolineae bacterium | reverse complement strand
TGGTGTGATCTGAACACCCAGGTGTATATCAACGCCCGCGCGGTCCACCATCAGGGATAGATACCGAATCACATCAAGGAATTCCTCCTTGTATGGTGCCCGTGAAGCCAGGTGAAATTGTCCACCCAACCAGTCCTCCTGCTCATAAAGCGATACCTGATGTCCTCTTTGTGCTGCAATATAAGCCGCTTCCAGGCCAGCTGGACCACCGCCAACGACAATAACCCGTCGCGGTTTTACAGTTGGGATAATGTGTAACTCAGCTTCGTGCCCCGTCTGAGGGTTAAAGATACAACTTGTGCCCAATCCTTTGCGCAATTGCGCCAGGCAGCCCTGGTGACAGGCTGCACACAACAAGATAGCATCTTCATCCCCGATTTCTGTCTTTCGCACCCAATCGGGATCAGCTAAAAAGGGGCGAGCTAACCCAATCAGATCAGTCTGTCCAGCAGCCAAAGCCTCGCGTGCCACCGCTGGGGTGCGGATACGTCCGGCTACCATCACCGGCAGGCTTGTAGATTTCCGTATGCGGGCTGCCATGGGGAGCAGATGAGCTTTAGGCGTACCACTGGGATAAAGGCAGTAAGGCACCGATTCGCACATTGTGCCAGAGCTGACACTAATGGCATTTACTCCAAGCTGCTCAAGTTGATGGACGATCTGAACTGCATCTTCAATTGTCAAGCCACCTTCAACATAGTCAAGGGCATTGATACGCACAAGGATTGGAATTTCGCCTCCAGCCTGTTGGCGCACTGTTTCTATCACTTCCCTCCCGAAACGAAACCGGTTTTCAAAAACTCCTCCGTATTGATCATCCCGAAGATTGGTATGAGGTGATAAGAACTGGTGAATTAGATAACCATGGCTGAAAGGGATCTCAATGGCATCAAAACCTGCCTGCCGGGCGCGACGGGCTGCTGCACCAAATGCAGCGACTACCTCCGCTATCTCGTCACCGTTCAGCGGGCGGGGAACAACCTGGTTGGCAGGACAATGCACCGCAGAAGCTGAGACCAGCTCTCCAGGAGGGACCAATTGGGGGTTGGCTACCCGACCGGCATGATTAATGTGCGCCATAATCAGCCCACCCAATGCATGTACGCTCTTCGTCAAACGCCTCAAACCAGGTAGCAGTTCATCCGTGTAAATTCCCAACTGAGTGGGAAGCTCTCGACCGTTCCGCATCACGTACATCGGCTCGCTGGTGATCAAGCCCACCCTTCCTTGAACGCGGCGAATATAAAAGCCGACATGCCGGTCGGTTACTTCCCCCTTTTCGGTCGCATAACCCAACTTAACCGCAGTCATCACAATCCGGTTGGGCAGGGTCAGGTTCCCCAATTTAAACGGTTTAAACATAGAATCAACGGACATATACCAGCTTCCTCCTTTACCTATTCTCCTGGTTCCCTAACCCAGATCAGAGTAAAGGACAGGCATTGGAAAAAGTCACCACCATCACCACCCGACCTTGCACAGCAGCGAGCCGGAAGGCACTTTGTAGAGCAGAGAAGACTTTCTCTTCCTCGCCAACAAGTAGCGTGCTCATTGAACCCGGGGTTACCTCCAGAGCAAATTCCCGGAAGATGCGCAGTACCTCGTCAATGGCTTGCGATAGATCCTCCTGTCCCAATGGATACAAGCTGACCTGAGCTGATATACCAGCCATGTTTCCTCCCACAATCCGCCTAAATTTTCACTGACATACCAATGAACCCGCCCCAGGGGAGTGGCAGCGCACCAGACCAGAATGACCAGAGTGTTGTGCGCCAGACAATTCTCACATTTACTCCCGCAACTTGACGGATCATATGTTTCAGTTCAGCCGGGGTAAAGAAACGGGCCGTTTCCCAGATCGGCCCACCCCTTCGTTTGTACTGCACTGCCAAACAACTGTTTGCATTTAAAACTCCAAGGATTAGCCCCTGCCGGGCAACGCGCAGTGCCTCAGCTAGGGCATCAAGAGGATCGGCGAGAAACTCCAATGTCGTGATCAAGGCTACCAGATCAACAGACCCTGAAGGAAACGGAAGTATTAGCGCATCTCCTTGCAGGAGAGCTAACTTTCCATGCCTCCTGGCTTGCTCAAGCATTGTCCAAGATAGATCCAGCCCCAGAGCCCGCATTCCAATCTCACCAAACCAACGCGTGAAATATCCCGTTCCGCAACCCACCTCTAAAATGGTGCGTGCCGCTGGAAAATTCGTTAGAAGCCTTCGCAAAAGAGCCTTCTCTTGTTTGGCAGACCGGCGTCCAGTAGTCTGGTACCAGGTTTCATAACCGGCGGCAATCTCAGCATAGGCAAAAGGATTTAAGTTAATTATCACCTCCATTCAAAATAATCTCTTCGCCGACCCCTGCCTGGATATAATCCTCTCCATACTCAGCCGCAAACATGGCCATCGCGCCTTCTCCAATGCAATGACATGGAGCTACCTGTTCCACTCCCAGCCGTCGGAAATCCTCCAGGATCGCTTCGATCTCAGCCTCACTCTTACTACCCAGGTGGAAGCCGCCCATCACCAGACGCACTCTATCATCAAACAATGTACGAGACCGATCCACAATCTCAACAATCCCGGGATGGGCGCACCCTGTAATGATGACCAACCCTTGATCGCTCTGGATGACCAGGGCTTGCTCAGGGACGCCATGTCTCATTTCACCCGTCGTATATATATTTTGGGCAATCGATAGACCCGGTGTAACTTCGATCACTTCAGTTATCTCAGCCACCTGTTGCTTAAACACATTCGAGAAGGAGGGAAGCAAATAGACCACCGGACGCGCCCCAGAAGCGAAAATTGCGCTCAATCCACCTGTATGATCGCCATGGGCATGGGAAAGCACTACCCTCTCGATGAGAGTAGGATCAATTCCTAAGATCCGCATATTTTCAATCAATATCTGACCATCGCCGCCAGTATCAAAGAGCAACGATTGGTCATGGTACTCAACCAGAGCAGAGAATCCCCA
>JBFYSV010000273.1:0-15166 GCA_041301185.1 Anaerolineae bacterium | reverse complement strand
GGATCTTTTGCCAGGAATTCGCGCATGGCATACACATGGTCCAGGCGATCTTTGCCTCCCCAATCCCGATCGACCTGTTTGGTGAAGCTCAATCCATAGCCAGTGCTCCCACGGACATTTGGAACAAATACAGCAAATCCATTCAGGGTTAAAAACTGGATCAGTGGCATCGAAAACCAGGCAAAATCAGGGCGTTCCTGACCTTGTGGACCGCCATGGATGTAATATACGAGCGGTCTGGGGTTCTTGTAATCCAACGCGAGTGAAGGTAGGTAGAGCCGCGCCGAGATGCGGATTCCATCAAATGATTGAAAGGAAGCATCCTCTCCTTCCGATAACCACTCGGAAGGAATGCCTAAGATCCTCTCGTTCGTATGGCGTAGGACAATCGACCGGTCTGGTCCTTCGACAGAATAAATCTGGGTGGGTGAGGTGGCGGTTGAAAAAGCAAGGATAAAACGGTCTCCCGCTTCATCGTAGCTGGCAGCTTCTAAGACCCCATTCGTCAGGTATCCCTGTCCGCAGATAACAAACTCGATGTTGATCCTCAGATTTGCTGGATCATACGTGCCCTCATAGAGCCACGAGCACCCATCGATATTGTATTTCAATGAATAGCGGTTATCATAGAGATGGGTTATCGCCTCAAACTCTCCTACGCCAGAATGTGTAACGCCTTCTATGGATACGGGTTTTATCTCCCCAGGCTTATCCGGGTTTACCAAGCCCACGCCTAAAGAATCGTCGAAAAGGGCAGTAGCGATCAGGACCTCTTGATCGTTAGGAGTGTATTGAGGAGAGCCAAAGTTGCTCAAAGCAACCTGCTGGTTTTCATCTCGGAACTCGATGGGTGTACCGTGAAGCAGGGTGAGTTCGCCTGTTTCCTGGCTCCACTGATAAAGCACAGTATCCCCTGAGGAATATCCGTCGATAATGATTACTTTGGTGTGATCGCTGTTTGCCGCCTCCGGAACAGAGTTCCAAGGACTTTCCGCCAGCTTTAACAATTCACCAGTAGTCAAATTACCCTGATAGGCAATTGAGATCTGATCGTGCCGTGATTCGGCAAGCAGATAAACCAAATTTTTATCACGATCGCAATTGATTAAGTGTACACGGTATTCAGATAAGAGGTTCCCAAATGTCGGTTCTGGAAAACCACCTTGATCTGAGATGATCATGGGCTGGTAATTCTCATCCCCATCCCGGTCGATCATTACCAGGATTTCCTTAAGTTTTGGGAAGACACAAAAGGACTTGCCCCCGATCAAGTGTGGATTTTGCAGGGCAATATTTGGGGGCAGTAAAGGCTCCGGTACACTGCCACCATAATCCATCGCATACAGGCTCAATTGTCCGCTGAGATTGCTGATAAAGTAGATTTTTTCATCAATAAGCTGGGGTTGCAAGAACAGGCGGGCTGAAAGGAGAGATTCTATTTTGACCACGATACACCAACCTTCCCGAAAATGAGTTCCTAATCAATTTGGTTCTGGCTAACGCAATATCTTACCACGAGTGCCGGGAAGAAAACGTGGAATTTCCGGCAGCATCGTTTCAAAATCCCTTGACGATTTATAACCAGCCTGATAAACTTTGTCGCAGTAAGGTGGCACGTGTGTTCTGCCTGCAAGTCTTATGGAGCTGGTCTGAACGGGTGCACTGTTTCAGACCATTTTTATTACCTGGCTTTAGCAGCGATCCAAAACGACGATGTAGGATTACGCGAGCGCCGACATCCAATCTTGATTTATGTTGAGCAAGGAGAAATAAAAGAAATGAGTGAAAGAATTACAGGAACAGTCAAATGGTTCAACGCCAGCAAGGGCTATGGTTTCATCGAGCGCCAAGGCGGACCGGATGTCTTTGTACACTTTTCGGCGATCCAAACTGAAGGATACCGGACACTGCACGAAGGACAGGCTGTTGAGTTCAACATCGAGCAAGGCTCGAAAGGTTTACAGGCTGCTAACGTTGTGGTAATGAATTAAGCATGAACTGAATTGAACAATCCCATCGCTAAAGCCAGGAGCGATGGGATTTTATTTTTTTCTCTCGACCTCAACCAGGCTGAGCCAATACCCACCGAATAAAAAGATAGCGCTCATGAGGGTTGCCATTCCGAGATGCAATGAACCCAGGCTGGCGAAAGTCCATCCCATTCGATCTCCCAGGAATTGACCCAGCCAAAATCCGGACCAACCCAGCACCAGGTAGAGGATTAAACGCCAGATATTGCCCCCGCGCCACAAATGAAATGCGGCTCCATACAGAGTTGAAACGAGCAAACCGATGATTAGCGTTGGTAAAGTCATTGGTCTGGTTACTCCTTGTCTATCGCGATGATGCCACCCCCCAGGACCATTTCGTCATCATAATAGACTGCGGCTTGTCCTGGTGTTATATCCCTTTGAGGTTCGTCGAATATCACTTCGGTCTGATAATCACCGAGCGGTCTGACTGTCGCCCATGCCTCTCGGGCTTTATAGCGTATCTTTACCTGGACGCGAAAACTTCCCTCAGGCTGTTTTCCACTTATCCAGTTGTTGTTAACTGTATAAAGCTGTCGCTGCCCTAAATAACCTTCTTCACCGACAACCAGGGTGTTGCTCTCCAGCTCTTTCTTAAGTACGTAGATTGGATATTTTGAGGTAATCCCAAGCCCTTTTCGTTGACCAATGGTGTAGTAGGCCAGTCCGCGGTGTGTGCCGAGGGAAACACCATCAAGATTGACAATATTACCCACTTCCAGGTTCTGGGGAATGTGGCGTTCAAGGAAGTTCCGATAGTCATCCCCCGCCAGGAAGCATAAATCCTGGCTGTCAGGCCGGTCCGAGATTGGCAGATTGATCCGCCGGGCGACTTCACGTACCTCACTTTTAGTCAATGTTCCCACGGGAAAGAGAACACGGGAGAGCTGTTGCTGGTTCAGGACATGAAGCACATACGATTGGTCTTTGTGGGTGTCGATTCCCCGCAATAGCTGGACTATCCCAGATAGATCGTCCCGGCGAAGGCGGGCATAATGACCCGTGGCTAAATATTCAGCACCAAACGCTAAAGCCCGCTCAAGCAGGATGTGAAAACGAATGGTCCGATTACAGACTAAACAAGGATTGGGTGTGATCCCTTGGGTGTAGCCATCGATAAAATACTTCACCACCGTGTCATAAAATACTTCGCGGACATCGATTGCGTAAAATGGTATCTTTAATCTGCCAGCTACCCTTTTTGCCATCTCCATCGCGTCGGGGGTGCAGCAACGATTAGAGCCTTCCTTGCCAGGTTCGCTCCATAGCCTGAGCATCATCCCGATGACTTCGTATCCCTGTTCTTTGAGCAGCGCAGCAGCAACCGAGCTGTCTACTCCGCCACTCATGGCAACAACGACGCGCATGGTCTGCTTCTCTTTTCCTAACCGATTAACTGACGGATGCGTTGAACTGCACCGGGAAGATGGCGGTTGAAAGTATCAATCTCTTCAGGCTTCGTCTGTATCCCCAGCGTGACCCGTAAGGAGCCAAGCGCCCATTCATTTGAATAGCCGAGTGAGGTGAGAACATCGGAAGGTTCCGGGCTGCCTGTTTTACAGGCTGACCCGGATGAGCAGGCGAAACCTTCGACATCCAGCATCATCAAGAGAGCATTTCCATCCACCCCCTTGAAAACAAAGCTGGCGTGGTTAGGCATGCGTTGCTGTGGATGACCGGTAAGCTGCGAATCGGGGATCTGAGCTAAAGTATGTTCGATAAGCAGATCTCGAAGGGGCTGGACATGGCTGGTTCGTTGCTGGCGATCTTCATTTGCCAGGCGCAGAGCTTCTGCCAGACCAACAATGTAGGGAGTGTTGGATGTGCCAGCTCGTATCCCGTATTCTTGCCCCCCACCGGTTTGGGTTGGTATGAGAGGCGTCCCATCACGCACATAAAGCGCCCCTATCCCTTTTGGTCCATAAAATTTATGAGCCCCAATCGCCATTAAATCCACGTTGAGCTGGTTCACATCGATCGGCAGGTAAGCAGCCGCCTGTACGCCATCCGTGTGAAAGGGAATCCCCCTATCCCGGCAAATTTCTCCAATACTAGCAATTGGATTAATGGTGCCGATCTCGTTATTCGCATAGATGACCGAAACAAGGGCGGTGTCATCACGCAGGCAGCGGCGGAACTCGTCTGGTTGAACCTGCCCGTATTGGTCAACTGGAATGTACTCCAGAACGAAGCCGTGTCGCTCAGCAAGCTGTTCTGCTGTTCTGGAGACTGCATGATGCTCCACCGGTGTGATCAGGAGGTGGTTGGCGTTCCTGGTCTGGCGGGCGGCAAAGGCTGCCCCGCGCAAGGCAAGGTTATCGCTTTCTGACCCGCAAGAAGTGAAGATAATTTCCTTCGGTTGGCAATTCAAGATCTGCGCAACGGTCTCGCGAGCGTTTTCCATAGCCGATTCTGCTTCCTGGCCAAAAGTATGGATAGATGACGGGTTGCCATAATGCTCGCTGAAATATGGCAGCATGGTCTCCAGTACTCGCTGATCTACTGGCGTGGTTGCAGCATAATCCAAATAAATTCTTTGAAGTTCCATAGAATTGATTATATCGTAAGCCTATCAGCCTGCAGCTTGAATGCTCAGCATCAGATGACTCAGAGTTCCAGTTTGGAAAGAAAGTAAGGAAGCATCTTCCGCCACCAGGGCCAATCATGGTTCACATCATTTCCCCAGTAGTCGATCCAGTGCGGGATACTTTTTGAATCAAGTATGGTACGTAGCGAGTTTGCATCGGCGATCATGGCATCTTCCCAGGCTCCCTGCCCAACACATACGATGATCCGGCTGTTGCGGTATTGCTCAAGAAACCAGGGGTCGTCCAGGTGGGGCAGGTAATGCAATGGGGAATTCAAGTACACGTTCTCATCGACGTAATCTCCGATGAACATTTGCAATTGAAATAACCCGCTGATTGCAATTACGGTGTCGAAAATATCGGGATGGCGAAAGAAGAAATTACCGGCATGGTAAGCCCCCATGCTGACCCCGGTGACAATGCACTTTTGCTCACTCTGCTGGCAAGAATTCTTAATGAAAGGGGCTACTTCCTGGGTGATATACCTGTCGAAGTCCTCGTGACGCCAGGCTCGATCGGCAGGGTGGATATCCCAATTCGCCCATGATTGGTTATCGATGCTGTCAACCGTGAAAACTTTGATTTTTCCAGCCTCGATGAACTCGCTGATCGCGTCAATCATCTTGAAATCCTCGAATTCAAAGAAACGCCCGCCCTGGGCAGGAAACACCAGCATGGGTTTTCCATACCACCCGTAGACTTTTAGCTCCATATCCTGTCCCAGATGGGGACTGTACCATTTGTGATACTCGATGTTCATCGGCAGCCTCGTAGATTGGTGTGTGATTGTCTGATATATCTCAAGAATTGACTGCCTGGATATAATCCGCCATCTTATAGATCTCTTCCATATCTGGTGACCGAACCAAATAACCATAATTCCCGAGGGCTGCGCTAAAGATGCCGCTGACATTCTCGTGATGGACTACTTTTTCACCCAATGAGGCAATAACTTGCTCATGGGTGTGGCGATATGGGCGGTTCATCTTTCGCCCAATATAAGCGCAGTGGTATTTTCGAGAATATTCGCTCGTAAAGCGATTGTGGATGATGACATGCGCCCATTCCCGATAAATATCGATATCATTCGCATAGTTAAACATATCCGTTGTCATGCCGCCCGGTGGGCGCATGTTAACTTCCAGGGCAACGATCCGGTCCTCATGATCGCGGAAGAACTCGAAATGGAAAAATCGCTCCCGCACATTGAAGGCTTTGAGAACTTTGCGTCCGGCTTCTTCCAGGTCGGGAGGAATCTCCCGTAAAGAGTAATAATATACATCCATATCCTGGTTAACCGTTTCCATGATCCCCTGGCTGTACTGGTGGGCTGTGTAGAAGACGGGATTGCCGTCCCGATCAGCCAGCCCATCAAATGAGCAGATCACCCCGTTGACAAACTCTTCCATGATGTAATCAACCGGTGGTTTAACCTCGAAGAAATTCTCGAGCTCAGATGGAGAGTGAATCTTATAGGTTTTTGCAGCTCCCACACCGATATCGGGCTTGGCGACAACCGGGTAGCCAGTACTCTTAATCAGGCGTCTGGCTTCTCCAAGGGATTGGACTACTTTTCCTCTGGCAACTGGTACACCCGCTTTAATATAGGTTTGCTTCATTAGCGATTTACGCTTAACGATAACGATATCATCGCTCTCTGGCCCGGGGATATTGAAATCTGTGCGAAGTTGGGCTTCAGTCTCCAGCCAGTATTCGTTATGGGAATCGATGCGGTCGATCTTGCCATACCTGTGGGTGAAGTAACCCAGGGCGCGTATAAGCTCGTCATAGTTGTGAAGGTCGTTGATCCAATAGTACTCGGTTAGCGCGTTTCTTAAGTCGGGATGGAGCAAATCGTATGGCTCATCTGCCAGACCCAAAACATTCGCCCCAAGATTCCTGAGGTGAACGCAAAAGCGAAAATAATTAGGGGGAAAATGCGGGGATAAGTAGACAAAATTCATCATTAGTACTCTCAGAGTAATGGGTTTAAGTTCGTCAGAAGTTACGCAGTTCAAGTGGGAAGTGGGTTTGCCCGCCAAAACAATCCATTAAGCCTTCTAGCTGCGTCTGTCCTATTCTTATCAAGGTAGCAAAGAACGAAGGGTGTCCAGGTCAGAATGAATTGTATTTATACGACAATTCAGGTAAAAAATCAACAGCAATATTTTGGAATATCATAGGACTTACGCTGTTCGGGGAAAACAAATTTCCCATTCAAGTGCGTACCTCCTATATGAATTAACATATGCTAAATCTCTTTATACCCAGTACTTATCCCTTGATATAATACCTTTGTTATTCTTCTCACTTATAAGGGAGGTTTGATGGCTCAGGCGATTAAATTTGGCACCGATGGTTGGCGTGGTCGCATTGCACATGAATATACCTTCGATAACGTCCGTCGGTGCGCTCAGGGTTTTGCGGATTATTTGTTGGATCAAGGATGCCGGGATGAGTGGGTAGTTGTCGGCTATGATAGGCGCTTTCTCTCGGAATATTTTGCGGCTGCCGTCTCAGAAGTATTGGCAGCCAATGGATTACGGGTTTATTTGACCCAGGAGGCAACCCCAACTCCAGTAATTTCATATTCGGTAGTCAATAAACATGCCGTTGGAGCAGTTAATATAACCGCTTCTCATAACCCACCGGTCGATAATGGATTCAAAGTGCGTAATGAGTTTGGTGGAGCGATCGCTCCAGATGGATTAAAACAGATCGAGGCGAAAATCCCACTCTCACTAGATGAAGTCAAGCAAACCCTGATTTCCGAAGCAATCGAACAGGGTAGAATTGTCAACTTTGATCCTGCACCAGAGTACATTAGTCAAATCAAGAGTCTCATCAACCTGGAGCCAATCAAGCGGGCAGGGTTGAATATCCTGGTCGATCCGATGTGGGGAAACGGCGCTGGTTGGTTCCCCCGCTTGCTGAAGGGGGGAAAGACAAAAATAAGCGAGATCCACAACATGCGCAATCCCATTTTTCCTGAGATGAGCCGGCCTGAGCCAATCCCCCCGAATGTGGATGTTGGTTTGTCTGCCACCTTGGAACAAAAAGCCGATGTCCTGATTATCACCGATGGCGATGCAGACCGCTTAGGGGTCGGGGATGAGAAAGGTCAATTCATTGACCAATTGCGGGTATATGCTCTCCTGGCTTATTATCTCCTCGAGGTCAAGGGACTCAGAGGCCCGATTGTTAAAACTCTCTCCACTACAACCATGCTCAACAAGCTGGGCAAGAAATACCAGGTACCAGTCTATGATACCGGCGTGGGATTTAAGTACATCTCCCCCAAAATGTTGGAAACTGACGCTATGATTGGTGGAGAAGAATCGGGCGGGTATGCGTTTCATGGGCATGTACCGGAGAGAGATGGCATCCTTGCGGGGCTCTACATACTCGACATGATGGTACAGCTAGAAAAGAAACCGTCCGAATTGATCGATGTATTATTTGAAAAAGTTGGTGCCCATTATTACGATCGTATCGATACAGTGTTTAGCGGTGATCGGAAGAGCAGGGAGCAAAAAATATTGACTGCGAATCCTGCCACCCTGGGTGGGCTAGCCGTGACGGGTCTTGATACGACCGATGGGTACAAGTTCAATCTGGAAGATGGAGGTTGGCTGCTCGTTCGCTTCTCGGGCACAGAGCCCATCCTGCGTGTCTATACAGAAACAACTCACCAAGATCGAGTCCAAGCGATTCTGGCAGATGGGTTGAGGGTAGCAGGACTGGAGAAGTGATAGATTTAATTGATACCCATTGTCATCTCGATTTTGATCTATTTGATTCGGATCGAGAGGCAGTCATTGAGCGCGCTGAGAATGCCGGTATAATAAGGATTTTGAACCCCGGAGTCGATGTCAAGTCCAGTCTATCAGCCACCTCCCTGGCAGAGAAATACCCCGGTGTTTTTGCGGCTGTGGGCATTCATCCGAACGATGCGCTAACCTGGAATTCTGATACCTTGCGAGAATTATCCGAGCTTGCCAAACACCCAAAGGTAGTTGCTATTGGGGAGATCGGTTTGGATTATTACCGGGATCGGGCACCAAGAGATCTGCAGCAACAAATATTTATAGAGCAGTTAAGGCTGGCAGCAGAGTTACAATTGCCGGTTGTGATTCACAATCGGGATGCCACAGGAGATATAATAAAAATTCTAGCAGAGTGGAGAGACAGTCTGGTAAACATCGATTCACCCCTGGTCCATGCGCCTGGTGTTTTGCACTCGTTTTCAGCAGATCTCGCTTCAGCCAGCAAGGTGATTTCCCTCGGTTTTTTTATAGGTTTTACTGGACCCGTAACCTATCGCAAGGCAGATGAGCTTCGAAAAATTGCAGGCATTCTGCCTATGGAAAGAATTTTAACAGAGACCGATGCGCCATTCTTAGCCCCTCATCCAAGACGAGGGGCTCGTAATGAGCCTGCGTATGTGCAATTTATTGCTGAAAAGCTGGCAGATGTACGCGGAATGACAATTAATGCTTTGACCGAAGCTATTCGTGTCAATGCCAACACGCTATTTAATTGGTGAGATACTCTTTGATTCAAGTTACTTTTCTTCAGCCAATCCAGGAGCGATTACTTGAGGTTGATGCCGTCATGCTCGCCCAGGCGGATCAGCACCATCCGGATTTAGGCGCGGCTATGGAGCATTTGCTCTACTCTGGGGGAAAGCGCATCCGTCCCGCGGTGGCATTATTGACCGGCAGTATGCTGGGGGGAGATCAAAAACGTCTGATCACCCTGGGTGCGTCGATAGAGCTTCTCCATACTGCGACCCTCGTCCATGATGACTTGATCGATGGATCGTTGTTACGGCGAGGCATCACAACCCTCAATGCCCAGTGGTCGCCTGCGGCAACTGTGCTCACAGGTGACTTTATCTTTGCCAGGGCAGCCAAACTGGCTGCAGAAACAGACTCTGTGCCGGTGATGCGGTTATTTGCCGAAACCCTTGCAACCATTGTAAATGGCGAGATTACGCAGATGTTCACCAGCAAGGGCCTGGCGAGCAAGGAAGATTATCTGCAACGAATTCATGCCAAAACTGCTTCCATGTTTGAGCTATCGACGGCGGCAGCGGCATTGCTCAGCCCGGTGGACGAATTTTTGGTCGAAGAAGTTCGCTTATTTGGATACGATATCGGTATGGCTTTCCAAATTGTGGACGATGTGTTAGATTTTACGGGTGAGCAAACCACGGTTGGCAAACCAGTGGGCAGTGATCTACGGCAAGGATTAATCACTTTACCGGCGTTATATTATTTTGAATCAAACCCCGACGACCCGGATGTCAGCTGGGTGCTCTCTGGCAAGGCATATTCAGACGAGCGAATGAACAAGTTGGTGTCCTCTATTCGGAATAGCGAAGCAATTGAGCGATCTTTGGACGAGGCGCGCACTTATGTTGACTGCGGTTTGGAAATCCTATCCCGCATGGTCGCTTGCGAGGAAAGAGACGCTCTGGTAGACCTGGCAAACTACATCGTTCGGAGGAGTATGTGACCCTACGTTGAGCTTGCTAAGGGTGTGCATGGTTTGTGAATGCAGCTAGATACACAATCACCAAACACGCTCCGATCAACGGAGCGTGTTTTTATAGATCAGGAGACTTCGATGGAACAAAAATATTCGCATGATGAGCCAATATTCGCAGTTCCTGCGCAACACCTGGTACCGGTAAGCGACCACATCGGGCAAATGATGGCAATCCCTCCATCTAGAATGTTCTTGATCAATAAATCTTTGAAGGTGTACCTCCAGAAAAATCCCGGAAACCAGGTCTTCGATGCCTCCCAGGGCGATGGCGGGGCAAGCCTGCCAGGTGTCCCCAAACTCATCCTGGAAAGGGCTGCCCAGTTACAGGTAGAGCATGGCACAGCCTATGATATGCCTTATGGCAGCGATGATTACCGCTTCACAGTGTTCGAAAAATATTGGAAGATGGAAAGTGGCCTGGGCTACACGCCGGCAAATGTACTGGCAACGGTTGGCGGGCGAGATGCGCTTGTGAAAGCCTATTCGGCGATGCTTGCCCTTGGTCATGGCCGGCAAGGAGACGCGTTCATTGTCTCCAGGGTGCCCTGGATATCTTATAATTGGGGGCCTTATGGATTAGGCGCTAACGTGCTCTATGCACCGGGTAGCCCGGAAGATGGTTGGGTCTACACCGAAGAGGGGTTGCTCGCCTGTGTGGATTTCGCCTACCGTAATGATAGGAAAATAGCCGGATTGGTGGTCACGTGCCCAGATAATCCGACGGGGTTAACCATTCCTCCTGCGCAACAGGCTTTCCTGGCTCGGGTTGCATTACAGGCGGGTGTCAGTTTTGTGCTGTTCGATTGGATGTATCACTACGTCACGGATGAAAGTCCGATGGACTTGAACGCTTTCTTGAGACTGTTTGATCCTGACGAGAGGAGGAAGCTCCTATTTCTGGATGGAATCACCAAGAGCCTGGGTGCTTCGAATATTCGTAACTGTCACCTAATCGCCGACGAAGCAGTAATTAGCTATATTACCGCCAGGGCTTCACACGCAGTTATACCACCGTACTATTCTCTTGCGGTAGCAATGGCTGCGTATGAAGCAGGATATTCTGAGGCATGCCGGACTATTGTTGAGCCAACCAATGCAAGCCGCCTGGTTCTCAAAGAATATTTGGATCGAAACGGATTTCGGTATATCCTCGGAAAAGGCTATTATGCTTTTATCCATATTGGGAATTGGCTTCAATCCGCGGGCTGGAAGGATAGCGAGCCAATGGGACAGTACCTGGCTGAAGAGCATGGCCTGGCAGTTGTCCCTGGGGCATTCTTTTCTTCACATGGTGGTGATTGGATCCGTTTCTCCTACGCGACTCCCCCCGAAAAGACGCTCGGAGCGCTAGATCGTCTTGTTGAAGGTCTCTCTTCGCTGGAGTAAAGCTGATGTGGAGATGCGGTTATGAATAACCTTAACCAATTTGCTGAGAAATACCAGCTTGCCCTGGACGAAGCAGTCAAAGAGAAACCATCTGCTGGTTTATGCGGGTTTGAACTGGAATGGAATTTGCTGGATGAGCAATTAAGGCCTCTGCTAAGAGTAGGCACTGGACTTAACCAGCGGTCTTTTGTAGATTATCTCAGGAGCGAGGCTCTTTCGTCCTGGCTCCGTGAGTACAGCCAGCTGGAAGTATTTCATTGGATGATTGAATGGGCTACTCGTCCATATTACCAACCTAGGGGGACGATATTTGAAGCCCGGTTGATGGAAGCGACATTAATCAATGCTTTAAACAAAATTGGTCGCCAGTTTGAGATGAAACTGTACGTCTACCATGGTAATTTGCTGTATCAGACACCTATCGAGCACAACTCCATCCCGGATTCGTGGCATTTAGCCAAGCGGCGGTACCTTGAGCATTGTGTGGATTTATATGGTGAGTCGCTAGCAACCGCCGGGACACACGCCAATCTGTCATTGCCTGAACCGTTACTGGCATGGGACTTTATGCACCTTTCAGCGATGGAACGCAGCAATGCCCATTTCGACGATTACAAATCCAATTATTACATAACCGCTACACGCCTGATGCGAGCATTTGCTGCTCTCTTTATTGCCACCAGCGCGTCAACACCCTTACAGGCGGGGATATCCGAAGATCGACCGGTTGTTGTTTTGACAGATTTTGATTCGGTCCGCAACCTGACGTTCCCCAATCCAGATAATATTGACCTGCCCAACCTTTATCGTTCGTATAGTGATTATTTGCAGCTTTCGAATGAATTGGTAAGAAGGGGAATCCGTTTCGGAAATAATAACTGGACGCCGGTTCGAGCGCGATCATTTGCTGAGCCTGTTGAGAGACTGATCGCGATTACCAGCGAACAATTGGATCGCTTGTATCAACGCGGCCTGTATGCGCTGGATGCCTCTCCCGAGCTTGAGGGGATTGCCGACCAAATCGAAAAACAAAATCTGCTTGCCCGGATCAACCTGCCTATGTCGCGGGTCGAAGTCCGCACGGACGATGGAGGCCATAGTCTAGAGATCGATGTCGCCAATTTGACCATGAAATATCTCCTCATGCTCTGCTTTTATGCGGATACGCAATTTGGGCGAGCTTTCCGTTATGATCGTGAGGATATTGCCCGGGCTCGGCGCAATGAAGACCGGGCTGCTCGTTCCGGATTGCGATCTGAAATAGAACACCCCTTTACCGGCAAGCCTGTCAAGATGCGAGATTTTCTCTTATGGACTTTGGAGGAAATCCGCCCGATGGCAGAGATCCTGAAATGCTGGCAAGATCTACAACCGCTTGTCGATATGGCTCGGGGAGCTCCGAATACAGCCGAATTAATACGCACTCAACTGAAACATGAGCTGGGTGACAACAGGATTATCCCCGTAGATACCTTGCGCGAGATGATGCAAAAACGGGAGATTGATGTTCTCCATGATGTTGAATATATTGCTGAAAATTATCCAATGCTAGGTGGTGATTCGACCAAGATTAGCGAATACCTGCAGTATGCCCGTGAAAGCGTCCATGCCGATCCAGGAGTGCCTATCCGTTTCCATCCGCGCATGGAAACGTTCGTTGAAATCCCGTATGCGGATACGACCCAAGAAGTGATTGCTTTGGCAAGTCAATTGATCCGGATTCCTTCGGTTACAGCCTGTCCTGACGAGCGCTTGAACGAAGTCCGCCGTGCAGCGACGTGGATCTATGATTATTCTCGCTATCGAAGACTGGAAGTCCGTTATTTCTATCAGGATAAATACCCTGCTTTGTTAATTGGTTTTCCGGATCAAGCACACGCTCCGGTGATGCTTGCAGGGCATTTCGATGTGGTCGCCCCGGAGCCAGATGATAGTCAATTCGAGCCGGTCATCGAGGGTGATTATTTATGGGGACGCGGTTCCGCCGATATGAAGACGGTCGTTGCGACCTATCTGGTTTGGATGAAGGAGATGCTGGATCAAGGTCCTCCATACCCACCCATCAATCTACTCCTGGTTGGCAATGAAGAGAATGGCGAAACGGATGCGATGGGCACGCCGCATTTGCTTCGCTTGCTGGCGGATGAGAACAATTACCATCCAGAACTGCTCATCGCAGGTGAGCGCACCGGCGAGCATGGAGATGAGTTGTGGGGGGAGATCTGCATCGAGAACCGAGGGTTAATGCGTTTTGATATTGCCGGATATGGTGAGCGGAGCCATCCGGGTGTTCGGGGAGCAAGCAGGGATCTAACTGAAGCTATCCTGGCAACCAAAGCGGATATCCATTCCATCCTTGAAAAGTACCTGACTTTACACAGTTCAGATGGGTGGCAGTCTCAGGTAAAGTACCCGTTCATCCAGGTTGGAACGCCTGGAATCTTCAATATCTCTCCCGATACAGGTGTGCTGGGTGTTGAGGTGCGACCTATTCCACAGGATAACCTCATGCCACTAAAAGCTGAGCTGGACGGATATTGCGTGGCTCAGAAACTCGAGCTAAGAGTTCTTGCAATGGAGAACGGGATAGCTTGCGATCTCACCAATCCTTATTTACAAACCCTCATCCAGGTGGTAAACGATCTATCTGGAGAAAGCCCGCGATTAGGGCGTAAATTGCCAGGCACCAGCGCACGATTCGCGCCAGGTGGGCAGGCAATTGTTTGGGGACAGACTGGTTTAAACCCACATACCAGATCAGAGCGCCATTTTATTCCCAGCATCAAGCCGTATTACCAGGCTTTGACCGAGTTCGGCAAAAGGTTGGTTGACAAAATCGAGCGAGCGTAGTAACATCTGCCCCGCTTGTATATTACTACAGTGCTGGTACTGGCGAGGTAGCTCAGCGGTAGAGCAGGGGACTCATAAGCCCTTGGTCGTGGGTTCAAATCCCACTCTCGCCACTCTAAACCCCCCGATGGTTTTTTTTATCATTTCATGCCATAGTCCAAGCATATCTAGACTTCCGTCATCACGGTCATTTCCTTGCAGGATTTGTTGGTATATAGCAGCGGGAATGTTTACTACGTCGGCGATCCCGAGGTCTCGTCCCGCGAGACTTCGTCCGGGAGGGTGATTGGCAAGTGAGGAGGGCTGAAGCGGTTATCCCATGTGTGTCGCAATCTTTGTCGAATCACATGTACGAAGAAATTTGGGATACCGATCAGGTAGCGCTTCCAAAACCGTTTCGGGCTTGATATCAGCCTTCCCAGCCATTCGAATCCATGATCGGTGATCCAGAGCGGCGCTCGCCATGCCTCACCTGCCAGGTAATCTAATGCCGCACCCACCGGGAGCACCACCCGGCAGTTAAGACGCGACCAGTTTTCCATGATCCACTTTTCCTGGAGCGGAGTTCCTAGTCCCAATACCAGTATATCAATCTGGAGAGAATTCAATAGCTGAATTACACGTATGTTATCACTGCTTTCGGCGGATTTATCAAAGTAGCCATGATGTGTGCCGGCAATATTCAAGTATGAGTGCTGATTTGTGAGGGAGTGGGCGGCTCTCTCCGCGATTCCTGGTTGAGCACCGAGGATAAACATT
>JBFYSV010000271.1:0-11232 GCA_041301185.1 Anaerolineae bacterium | reverse complement strand
TCCACATTGACCCCGTCTGCCACCGCCCGCTGGCGCGGGTACTCCATCACCAGGTTCTGCTGGAAGAAGCCGAAGGTCTGCTTGCTGGGGGTGGCAGTCAAGCCGATGAGAGTCGCGTCGAAGTATTCCAGCACCTGCCGCCACAGGGTATAGATGGAACGGTGGCACTCGTCGGTGATGACGAAATCGTAATACTCAATCGGGATGCGCGGGTTATAGTGCACTTCCTTCTCGGCTTGCTCCGCCAGTGCGCCCTCCGCTTCCCATAGCGAGACCTCTTCGCTCGCCGGGTCAAACTCTGCCTCGCCGCGCAGCATGGAGTACAGGCGCTGGATGGTGGTGATATGCACCTTGCTGACATCGTCCAGCAGGTTGGATTGCAGGTGCTGCACGTTGTACAGCTCGCTGAATTTGCGCCCGTCGTCGGGGGTGACGAACTGGTCAAACTCCTTGTAAGTCTGCTTGCCCAGGTTATTGCGGTCCACCAGGAACAGCACCCGCCGCGCTTTGGCGTGCTTGACCAGCCGGTAGGCAAAGTTGACCGCGGTGAAGGTCTTGCCGCTGCCGGTCGCCATCTGAATCAGGGCGCGCGGGCAATCGTCGGCGAAGGAGCGTTCCAGGTTGCGGATGGCTTCCACCTGGGCAGACCACAGGTTGTCGCTGATGAGGGGATGATTCTCGGGCATGGCTCTCAGCCGGAGGCGCAGCGTGTCCGGCTGGCTGAGCCACTCCGCTAGGGTCTCCGGGCGGTGGAAGGCGAAAACCCGCCGCGAGCGCGGCTGCGGGTCGCGGTTATCCCGGAAGAAGGTCTCCACCCGGTGCTCTCGTACAGGAAGGGTAGCGGCAGGGCCACATGCGGGATATTTGCCGGCAGCCCGACCGCGTACCCCCCGGCTTGCTCCGCCACACCTGCCAGGGGGATTCCCTCCGCCTTGGCTTCCAGGATTCCGGCGGCTTTCCTATCTACGAACAACAGGTAATCGGCGATACCGGTCTCCAGGGGGAACTCGCGCACAGCCACCCCGCGCCCGACGTGCAGGTTCGTATTGGGGCGGTCCTGCACCACCCATCCACAGGCGGTGAGCAGGGCATCAATATTTTGTCGGGCACGCGCTTCGGGAGTCGTCATCAGTCCCCTTGCTTTGTAGAATTATTATAGGGTAATTCTGCGCGCCCGGCAAGAGAATTTTACCGGCAGATCAGGTAATTACGCGGCTGCTCTAGTTCGCCAGTGGGTTTTCCTGATCCAGCTCCCATTGCGCAGGGTTATTTTGGATGTATTGCCGGATGGCGTCCATTTCTTTTTCATCCCGGACGATGTGCTCGTAATAATTGCGCTGCCAGACCGGGACGCCGGGGGTATGGCGCAGGCCGTTGATTAAACGTGTTGTGGTTGATTTATACGCCCGTATGATTGCACCCAACGAACCTGGCGAATTCTGTAGGGGCGGGGCAAGAGACGACTCGCCAGATTGGTCAGAATTCTTTTGCCCCGCCCCTACGGTGTCGTGATAAACGATGAACAAAATCCCATGCACGTGATTAGGCATGACAATGATTTCGTCAGTGACAACCCAATCGAACCGTTGCCACAATCGCCGCCATTCAGTCTCAACAAGAAACCCAAATTCATTTAATTGCAGAACCCCATCAATCACATCACCGAATATTATCTGTCGCCCGTACGCTACCACGGTCACAAAATACGCCCCCGGCTGGGTGTAATCGTATCCCTTCATCCGGATGGACCGCCGGTGGTGCCGTTGGGGATCATAGGATGACATTGGATTTCAATATATTCTGTTGAGCCTGGATGGTCGCAGTAGGGCGGGGCAAGAGACGACTCGCCGGATTTTTCAGAATTCTTTTGCCCCGCCCCTACCAATAATCGTATCCTAACCCGCGGTGGTGATCGCCCTGAAGATCAACGCCGCTGAGAACAGCAAGGATACGCCGTAGATCAGGATCGCCCGGCGCTGCTCGTCGCCTTTGGTGTAAGCATACACGCCCGGGATCACCAGCGCGGTGACAATCCCGTACAGAATGTGAATGGAACGCCCGGGGCGTTCCCCGATGATCCATAGATACCCCCCCAGTAACCCTTGGGCAAGGATCAATATCTCGCCGATTGCCAGCGCCCCCCAGTAATTGCTATCCACGCTTTGTTTGCGGAAAAACCGCCATAATCCCCATACGGCCATCAAGATCATAAAATACATCGCTGTATAACCCAGACGCCCGTGAATCTCTCCCAGTGACATTGGACCCTCCGTGTTGAATTCGTTTCGAATCGGTGCTTTTGCCGTCGGGCTGATCATACCATAAGGCGCCGCGCAGGGCAGAATTCTTGTCAGGAGGGTGATTGTTGGATCACCCTTTTGGTCTGTGTAAAATCACACGATTTGATTTTTCAGGCGTATGACAGCGGGTGCATTTTTTGGTAAACTCTCATGGTAAAACATGGCATTATACGTCTGAATTATCTTGTTAAGCCCGGATCGTCGTGATACAATTCTCGAAAGGTTAATAACACATTAATTGTCCGATATAGTGCTAAGGAGAGGTAGTGTATGGCAGCAAAACCTGAAGAGTCAGGCGTAGAAAAAAAGCCCATTAACCGGCGCGAGTTTTTGAATTTTGCCTGGCTGGCATCCTTGGGTTTTCTAACCGTCAGCATGGGGGGGATGACCTATTTTTTTGCCATGCCGCGCTTCAAGGCGGGGGAGTTCGGTGGCGTCATCCCGGTTGGGTCGGTCGCAGATCTGCCAGCGTCGGATGCCCCGCCTACCAATTATCCCAAGGTAAAGTTCTGGCTCTCGAATACCGATCAGGGAGTGCTGGCGATTTACAAGGTTTGCACTCATCTGGGGTGCCTGTACAACTGGAACGATCAGGAAGACAAGTTCATCTGTCCCTGTCACGGCTCTGAATTTGAGAAAGACGGCATTTATATTACCGGACCTGCCCCGCGCAGTTTGGATCGCTTCGTAGTGCAGGTGGTTGATCCCGAGACAGGGGAAGTCCTGGCTGAAGCCAGTGATGGCCAGCCGATGCCCGTCCCGGATAACCCGGCTGCGATTATCCAGGTGGATACCGGTCAGCGTGTCAGAGGGGAACCTCACGCCTGATCTACTTTTGTTGAACACTCAAAATCGAAAACAAGCACTCAATTCCAGGATGATCTATGAACAAATCCCTTGATCTTCAAGATATGCGCAAGAAAGCGGGCGAAGCGGTAGATAACCGGGTGCGGATCATCACCGCTGGGCTTGGCCTGAACGAGCTGCGTGCGATCCTGCGCGGCGATCCGCCCACCGAGAAACCCAACCCGCGTTACCGCGTCCACACGACCAGTTTCTTGTTCCATATCCGGCCGCGCTACTACGAAAAAGGCTCAACAATATTAAGCCACACGTTCCGGCTGGGCTTTTTCACGGCATTTTTCTTCTTTGTGGAGCTGTTCACCGGCTTGATCTTGATGATCTACTACACCCCCTCCCCGGCAGAGGCGTACACCTCGATCCTGAATCTGATGAGTAATGTGCCTTACGGCAAGCTGCTGCGTGATATCCACCGCCTGGGGGCAGAAGCGATGGTGATTTTCACTGCACTGCACATGCTGCGAACGTTCTTGACCGGGTCATATAAAAAAGAACGCTCCTTTACCTGGCTGACGGGGGTGGTGTTATTGGGCATCACCCTGGTGCTGAGTTTTAGCGGCTATCTGCTCCCCTGGGATCAGTTGGCATTTTGGGCGGTAACCATCGGCACCAGCATGTTCGAAGCCGCGCCCCTGGTGGGTGAGCAAATCAACCTGATCGCCCGCGGCGCCCCCGATATTGGTGCAGGTGGTTTGTTGCGCTTCTACCTGCTGCATGTTGTCTTACTTCCCCTGGCAGCCGTTCTGGTGATCAGCATCCACTACTATAAAGTATCCCGCGAGCACGGGATCTCCTTACCGGCAAATATAGAAGAAGGCAATGTCTCTCCAGAGGTAAAGAAAGCAGCTAAGCAGAGAATTGATTTCATCCCAGATCTACTGACCCACGAAGTCTTCCTGACTGCCTTGGGCTTATTCATATTGCTGGCAGCTACAATCTTTTTCGGTTATGGAGCGCCACTTGAGAATGTTGCCAATCCTCAGGTGACGCCCCTTGACACCAAAGCGCCCTGGTATTTCTGGTGGTTACAAGGCATGCTCAAGCTGGGCGATAAAATCCTGATGGGTCTCGTTATCCCTACAGTGCTCGTGCTGCTTCTGGTTGGTCTTCCTTATATAGACCGCAATCCATACCGCAGCATTTATAAACGACCGATTGCCGTGGGGGTGGGCATTTTCTTTGTGGCGATTCTGATCGTTCTGAGCTATATGGGTCTGCCGCAATACGGCATTGAGACCCCCATTGCAACCCGGATTATCCAGGATATAGCTCCAGAAGAAGGAGTGGGACCTTTGCGTTCTGTCCCCTTCGACCAGCTCCAAACCGGGGTATTTGAAGTAAGCGATGAAATCCCGCGCGATTTGTGTCCCAACCTGGATTATGGTTGTCCGGCTTTGACAGGTGTGTTCAAGGATTTTGCCGAACGGATCAACTACGCTGCCACCAACGAAGAGCTTGAGAACTACCAGAAATTACCCAACGCAGACGCGGTGATGGTGATCGAGGATTGGCAGGAAGGATTGAAAAAGGCTACCCTGCGAATCAGCTGGGATGATCCTGTTAGTGGTGAACGACAGACTTTAGAAAAGCATTATTTCTTGCACCGTGACCGGGAACGGGGATGAAATCACGAGGAGTGGAGGGCAATCTAAGCTATGTCACGGGTTAATATCGAAATTGCACTGGGAGTGCTGCTGGTACTGATAACGGGCGTCCTTGTGATCGTCTATGGTTTGCAAGAGGAGCAGCGCATGGAGGAGTTTGTCCACATCCAGCAAGCTCAATCCATAGAGGTTGGCGCTGAGCTCTTTGATAATAACTGCTCCGGCTGTCATGGGAAGCAAGGCGAAGGCGTGCCGGGGTTATGCCCGCCGCTCAACGACCGTTATTTCTTTGATGAGCGGATTGATGATGTGGGTTGGAGCGGGTCAACAGAAGATTACATCGTTGCTACCGTAGCCAGTGGACGGCTCAACTCGACCCGCCCTGAGCAGTATGCCGGTCAGGGCATCCCGGCAATGCCCGCCTGGTCTGATGATTATGGCGGTCCATTGAGAGAGGATCAGATCCGCTATATCGCCGAGTTTGTCATGAATTGGGAGTCAACTGCGCCCGACCGGGGCCAGGCGCCTGTGATGGCGGGTCCGCCGGTTGGCACCGATATCACCGTCGAGCTACCCGAGGGCGACCCGGTGAATGGCGAGACGCTGGCAAACGCTCAGGGCTGCGTGGGGTGCCATGTGAGCACTGCCACAGGACCGGCCTGGCCGCCCAGTGCGGGAGTCCCCGGCATCGGAGAGCGGGCAGAGACTCGCTTCAGCCAGCCGGATTACACCGGCAATGCTGCCGATGCCGAGCAGTACCTGCTCGAGTCGATTGTCCAGACGAATGTGTACGTCGTCGAGGGTTATGCCGAGAATCTGATGCCCGCCAATTACGGCTCCACCCTGACAGCACAGGATGCTGCTGACTTGATTGCCTACCTGTTGACGATTAAATGAGGTGATCATGCCAGCCTTGCGCTATCTTCGCAATATTGGGTTGGTCATGCTGGCATTGCTCTGCTTTTGGTTCCTGGGCACTGGCAGGGTGGCAGCCCAAGATCAAACCCAGATTGACCTGGGTGCCCGGCTGTATGCTGAAAATTGCGCAGTTTGCCACGGGGAGGATGGTGAAGGACGGGTGGGCGCCAGCCTGGCAAAGAACTGGCCTTCTATCCGCCCCGATCTGCGTGTCCGGGCAACCATCGAGAACGGTATCAGCGGTACCCCTATGCTGGCTTGGAGCCAGGAGAATGGCGGTCCGCTCGATAGCCAGGAAATCGATGCCCTGGTGGCATATATCCTGACCTGGGAGACTGGTGGACCGCGCTATATTGCGCCGACGCCCACCTTTGCCCCCCGCCCGGTGATCACCCGCATACCGGACGTGGAGGGCGATCCCAACCGGGGAGCAGCCCTGTTTGACCAAAATTGCGCCGTCTGCCACGGCGCGGATGGCGAGGGGCGGGTTGGGGCTGCCCTGGCGAAAAGTTTTTCCTCGATTCGACCGGATCTGGCAGTGAAAAATATTATCGCCAACGGCGTTACGGGCTCACCCATGCCGGCCTGGAGCCAGGCAAGTGGTGGTCCGCTGGCTGAGCAAGACGTGGAAGATCTGACCGCATTTGTTCTAACCCTAGCCGAAAATCCGGTCATTTTCCAACCCGAAGCGCCTGCTGAACCAGATATCGAGCCGAGTTGGCTGAGCGGTTGGGGTGGAATAATCCTGACCGTAGGTTTGTTTGTGCTGATCGTTGGATTCGCTATATGGTATCAAAACCGGGATAAGGGTAAGAAGCAGAACCAGATAGATTCCTGATTAGATATTCAATCCAGTCTTAAAATTCCTGAAATACCTTGACAGGTACCAGATTCCTTGTAAAATTCGTCCGATATGGTAAGACTACTACACACAAAAATGTTATTAGATCGCCCGGGAGCTCTCGCTCCATCGGGCGATTTTTTTACCGGCAAATAGAGCCTTCAGGGCTCTATTTTTTTGTCAATCGCCAGGCTAAACAAACCGGGAGAGAAACATGATTGTCTTACCAGGTCTGATCGACCCGCATGTCCACCTGCGAGAGCCAGGGGCTACCCACAAGGAAGATTGGGATAGCGGCAGCGCGGCTGCCCTGGCAGGCGGTTTCACTGCGGTTCTGGCAATGCCCAACACCCAACCCCCGGTGACCGGCGAAGACAGCTTAGATCTTGCTTTGCAGGCTGCCAGGGGAAAAGCCCGCTGTGATTATGCCCAATACCTGGGGGCTGGCGCCGATAACCTGGATACGGCCTATCGATTGGCACAGCGTACCGCAGGATTGAAAATGTACCTAGACCAGACATACGGACCGCTTCGCTTGGATCGTATGGAGTCGTGGATGGGGCACTTTACCCATTGGCCGCGCCAGATGCCCATCGTAGCCCATGCAGAAAGCCGCACCCTGGCGGCGGTCATCTTGATGGCAGCCCTGTATGACCGGTCGATCCACCTGGCGCATGTCTCCCTGCGTGAGGAGATAGTATTGATCCGCGCGGCCAAAGAGAAGGGTTTGCGGGTTACCTGCGAAGTCTGCCCGCACCACCTGTTTTTAACCCAGGAGGAGATCCCATCCCTGGGGGTAGGGCGAGGTGAGGTCCGGCCGCGGCTGGCTACACCGGCGGATCGAGATGCGCTGTGGGAGAACCTGGATGTGATCGATTGTTTTGCTACCGATCACGCCCCGCACACCCTGGCAGAGAAAGATGGGCAGAATCCGCCGCCGGGATTTCCCGGGCTGGAAACGGCTCTGCCTCTCCTGTTGACTGCTGTTCACGAAAACCGGCTGTCGCTCGATGACCTGATCGCGCGGATGGTCACCAATCCCCGGCGTATCTTTCAATTGCCGGAACAACCCGATACCTGGGTGGAGGTGGATGAAGACGCAGCCTGGGAGATCCATGCCAGCCAGACCCACACCCGCTGCGCCTGGACGCCATTTGAAGGCTGGAGGGTGCGGGGACGGGTACGGCGGGTGGTGCTGCGCGGCTTGGAAGCATTCCGTGATGATCAGGTACTGGCGCCTCGGGGATATGGAATGGATCTCAGGTCTGTTACGAGCTAATCGGTGCTGACAATATATTCAAACCAAAGGAGAAAATGATGGCTACATATATCCCCCCGATCCGCAGTGAAAACCCCTACCTGCCGTTTGGCGACCAAAGGACTGCGCCTTTTTACGGCAAAGACATCCTGTCTGTGAAACAGTTCAGCCGAGCAGACCTGGAGTACATCTTTGGTGTGGCTCACGAGATGCGTGAGATGGTATCCCGAGTGGGCACGTTCGATCTGCTAAAAGGCAAGATCCTGGTCAACCTGTTCTACGAGCCGTCCACGCGCACTTCATCTTCTTTTACGTCTGCAATGGAGCGGCTGGGCGGCAGCGTGATCCCGATCAACGAGGTACGCTATTCATCGGTCTCCAAGGGCGAATCCCTGCCAGACACCGTACGCACGCTGGAGTGCTATGCCGATGTCATCGTTTTGCGCCATCCGGAGGTTGGCGCTTCTGCCCTGGCAGCCCAATATGCGCGCAAGCCGATCATCAACGCCGGCGATGGGGTCGGGGAGCACCCCACCCAGGCGTTGTTAGATCTGTTCACGATCCGCGAGGAGTTGGGCGAGGTCGAGGGGCTGACCGTGACTATGCTGGGAGATTTGAAATACGGGCGCACGGTCCATTCCCTGGCGCGGCTGTTATCGATGTTCAATGTGCGCCTGCATTACGTTTCACCCGCTATTTTACGCATGCCGCCTGAGATCCTGGAAGAAATCCACCAGAAGGGCATTCAGCAAGCCGAGCACGAGACTCTTGCCGAAGTGCTCCCCCAGACGGATGTGCTGTACATCACCCGCGTCCAGAAGGAACGCTTTACCGATCTGGATGAATACGATAGCGTGAAGAATGCCTATATCATTACACCGGATATCATGGCGGCCGCAAAGGAGAAGATGATCGTGATGCATCCTTTACCGCGAGTTGGCGAGATCAGCATGGATTTCGACGCAGACCCGCGGGCTGCCTATTTCCGCCAGATGGAGTACGGGTTGTACGTGCGCATGGCATTGCTGGCGATGGTACTGGGGAAGGCTTAGCGCGAGATATGGTTTCATTTGTCCAACACCTCCAGGAACGGGTCCAGGCAGCCCAATCCCTGTTGTGCGTGGGGCTGGACCCCCACCCGCGGGATTTGCCGGCAGCCACCCCAGAAGCTGCTGCGGAATTTTGCCTGCGCTTGATCCAGGCAACGGCAGACCAGGCAGCTTGCTTTAAGCCGAATAGCGCCTTTTTTGAGGCGCTGGGAGGCGAAGGGATTGCCGTGTTGAGAGAGGTGATCGCTTCTATCCCGGCGGGCATTCCGGTTTTATTGGACGCCAAACGGGGTGATATCGCTTCCACTGCCGAGGCGTATGCTCAGGCGGCTTTTGGCTACCTGAGGGCAGGCGCAATGACGGTCAATCCTTACCTGGGGTATGACTCGATTGAGCCTTTCTTGAGGCAGCCTGAGCGGGGTGTCTTTCTGCTGTGCAAGACCTCTAACCCCGGCTCGGCAGACCTGCAAAACCTGGCTTTAGCCAGCCAGGCTGGGGCAAGCGTCACATTGTACGAAGCAGTAGCCCGCCTGGCGCAAGAATGGAATATAAATGATAACCTGGGTCTGGTGGTGGGGGCGACTGACCCGCAGGCCTTGGCCCGGGTGAGGGCTGTAGCTCCAGACCTGTGGATCCTGGCTCCAGGGGTGGGTGCCCAAGGCGGCGACCTGCGGGCAGCCCTGCAGGCCGGATTGCGTCTGGATGGATCGGGCTTGCTGCTGCCGGTCTCGCGCAGCCTGTCACACGCCGGAGACCCCCGCCGGGCTGCCCAGGAATTGCGCCTGGCGATCAACCGCCAGAGGGCGGAAATTGTTGCGAGCAGGTCCGCTTCACGGAGCCAGCCCGCTGCGCGAGACGACCCCCTGGCTGATGCTCTCCTGGAAGCAGGCTGCATTCGTTTTGGTCTGTTCACCTTGAAGTCGGGATTGCAATCTCCCATCTATATCGACCTGCGGCGCTTGATAAGCCATCCGAAATTGCTGGCAATGGTAGCGGAAGCTTACCTGCCGCTCCTGGACAGGCTTTCCTTCGACAGGCTGGCTGCCTTGCCGTATGCAGCCATCCCGATTGCCACCGCCATCAGCCTGAAGTCTGGCTGGCCTATGATTTATCCGCGCAAGGAAGTCAAAGCCTATGGCACCGCGGCCGAGATCGAGGGAGAATATTCAGCGGGAGAGCGGGTGGTGGTGATCGATGACCTGGCGACGACTGGCGGGAGCAAGTTCGAGGCGATCGACAAGCTGGGTGCGGCTGGCTTGAAGGTCGAAGAGATTGTGGTCCTGGTCGACCGGCAGTCTGGGGCGAGCGAAGCGCTCTCTCAGGCAGGCTATCGCCTGAGCGCCGTCTTCACCTTGTCAGGTTTGTTGGACTACTGGCAGAGCACAGGTAAAGTTATAGAAGAACAAATTGCCGCTGTGCGGGTATTTCTGAGGGCGCAGGATGTATAACCTGATCCGCCCGCTGCTATTCCGCCTGGATCCTGAACACGCCCACGCGCTTTCCTTGCGCCTGATGCAGTTCACCGGGCGCAGCCACTTGTTAAAGGGTATCTTGGGCAAGTGGTTCGCTGCCCCGCCGCGCCCCGTCCACGCTTTTGGATTATCATTTTCCAACCCGGTCGGTCTGGCGGCTGGCTATGATAAGGATGGCTTGGGCTGGCGCGGGCTGGCTTGCCTGGGATTTAGCCATATTGAAGTAGGCACGGTCACCCTGCTGCCCCAATCTGGCAATCCAAAACCGCGCCTGTTTCGCTTGCCGGAAGACCAGGCGTTGATCAACCGGATGGGCTTTCCTGGCCAGGGAGCAGGTTTTGTCGCCCAGCAGCTGCAGGGAGCGCGCCCACCGAATTTGATTCTGGGGGTGAACCTGGGAAAGAATGCCGCCACCCCGCTGGAGCAAGCCGCCCGCGATTACCTGGAGTTGATGCAGATCTTTGCTCGTCTGGCAGATTACCTGGTGATCAATGTCAGCTCGCCGAATACGACCGGCCTGCGGCGCTTGCAATCTCGCCAGGCTTTGAGCGAGCTGCTGGGCGTGCTGGTGGACAAACAGAGTTGGCTGGCGGTCGAGAACGGGCACCGCACGCCCCTGCTGGTGAAGCTAGCCCCAGACCTGGAAGATCATGAGCTGGATGATGCCCTGGATGTGCTGCTCTCCAGCAGTGTGGATGGGGTGATCGCAACCAATACCACCATTTCTCGGGACAGCCTGCGCTCGCCGGCTGCAGCTGAGCCGGGCGGGTTAAGCGGAGCACCTTTGCGCGCCCGCAGCACTCAGATCCTGCGGCGAATCGTCGACAATCTACAAGGAACGCTGCCGGTGGTCGCCGCCGGGGGGGTGATGAGCTATGCTGACTTCAATGAAAAGCTGGATGCAGGAGCAGACCTGGTTCAGGTGTACA
>JBFYSV010000270.1:0-3477 GCA_041301185.1 Anaerolineae bacterium | reverse complement strand
TCGGCGCAGGCGGCGACGAAGATATCCAGCGTCTCCACCGGGGCGCTGCCCAGGGTGGTGGCAGCCGTCGCCCCGGCACCCTGTGCCATGCGCACCTCGGAAAAAGCGCCGTCCAGGGTCTTCAGGTCGGCGACGATATGCCCATCCCACAGGCGGTGGATGGCGCGGATGCCCTCCACGCCCTCGCGCTTGATAAACGGCGTGCCGGCCTCCATCAGGATGCGCGGGCTTGCCTGGATCGAGGGCAGCACCTTGCGCACCAGGGAGATGTCGTAGTTAAAGGCAATCTGCAGGTAACGCATATTATGGTCGAGCATGGGGGGCGCTCCTTTATCAACCCGAAAGCTCGCAGCTTTCGGGTTGATGTTGGGCGAAAGCTTTCGGGAAGGTCAGTTTCTTGGCTACTTCTTCTCGTCATCCACCAGCAGGCTGGCAATCTTGCCCATCTCGGACGGCAGCAGCATGATGATCTTCTCGGACGGGTCGGCGGCGATATCCCGGATGGTCTGCAGGGTGCGCAGGTGGAGCGCCCCCGGGCTGCGGGCCAGGTTCTCGGCAGCCTGGCGCAGCGCCTCGGAGGAAGCCAGCTCGCCCTGCGAGGCGATGATCATCGCCCGCCGCTCGCGCTCGGCCTCGGCTTGCTTGGCCATGGCGCGCTTCATCTCCGCCGGCAGCTCGACCTCCTGGATCTTGATTGCCTCGACGTCCACCCCCCAGCCGATGGTCTCGGTATCGACGATCTTTTGGATGCTCTCAGCCACCTGCTCGCGCTCGGTGAGCACAAAGTCCATCTCGGCATTGCCGATCACATCCCGCAGGGCTGCCTGGGTGTACTGTTTGACGGCAAACACGTAGTCTTCGATCTTGATGATGGCGTCTTCGGGCTTGACCACCTTGAAATAGACCACCGCGTTAACCAGCATGGGGATATTGTCCTTCGTCATCACCTCCTGGCGGGGGATATCGGCGGTCTTGATGCGCATATCGACCTTGCGCATGGATTGGATGATTGGCCAGACGATGATTACACCCGGGTCGCGGGTTTTTTTATAGCGCCCAAATTGGAAGACTACGCCGCGCTCGTACTCGTAGAGCAAGCGCACCGAGCGAAGAACCAGAAATACGAACAAGAAGATCAGCGTGCCGACCAAACAAGCACCGACGGTGACATACTCTAACATGGAAAGCCTCCTTGTGGGAATCTACTCGGTTGTTGTCAGAAAACAGCGTGGCGGGGTGGTCTGAATTGCCCCTTACCCGCGCAGGTACGGTATAATTTTACCCGCTTTTTGTCCGTTCTCAGTCAAAATCAAGGGGGGTCGCTGGCAATCGCCGTTATGGGCGGCTGATGGAATGGTGACGCACATGTTTGACCTGAGGAATAGAATCAAAGAGCCTCTGGGAACGAATACGGGCAATAATTATCAGGAGATGCCGCATGGAAGACGCATGGAAGACGGCGGTCGCACAGCAGTTTGGCGCCGCGATTGATATGCTGGAGAACGTCCTACTCGCCTGTCCCGATGAGCTGTGGCAGATCCGGCTCTGGGATGATGCGCAGCTGCCGAGAGCTTCTGAGTTTTGGTACCTTGTCTACCACACTCTTTTTTGGCTCGATCTATACTTATCTGGCGCAACCCAAGGCTTCGTGCCCCCTGCGCCATTCACGCTCGATGAGTTGGACCCGGCGGGAATTATTCCGGAGAGACCCTATAGCAAGGATCAGCTACAGGCTTATCTTGAGCATACCCGTAATAAATGTCAATGGACAATCGAGGGTCTGACCACTGAAAAAGCCCGGCAACTATGCAGTTTTCCCTGGGGAGAAATTTCTTTCGCTGCACTTCAATTGGATAACATGCGGCATGTCCAGGAACATGTAGCCCAATTGAATTTGGTTCTCGGACAGAAGATTGGCTGGTCTCCTGGATGGGTGACAAACGCCAAGAAAGCCGCCACTGCCGGATTGAACCCGTAGAATGTTTGGGAGGTCTATGGATGAATTACACCCTGATCCACGCACAAGACAAGACCTATATTGAATGCGATCCCAGTGAGACCTGCCTGAGCAACGAAGCCGACGCCCTGGAACTGGTGGCAGCCTGTGGGGAGAACGGCACCCAGCGCTTGATGATCCACGCCAGCAACCTGGCGCCGGAATTTTTCGATCTCTCCACCCGTGTGGCGGGGGAGATCTTGCTCAAATTCTCCAATTACCGCATCCAAGCCGCCGCCGTGCTCCGCCCGGAGCTGGTGGAGCGGGGGAAGTTCAAGGATTTTGTTTTGGAGACCAACCGCGGAAGAGACTTCCGGGTCTTTTACGACCGGCAGGCGGCGGAGGACTGGCTGGTTGGGGATTGACCCCTCGTCCTGAGCGAAAATTGAGCGTTTTTTCACCACAGAGTCACAGAGATCACAGAGTTTAATGTAGGGGCGGAGCAAGAGAGACGCGCCCAGCCGGGAAAGGATTCCCTTGCTCCGCCCTTACCATAGATTCATACCGGGAAAGTCCCCCCTACCCGCCAGCGGCAGCCGATGCCATAAAATATCCAGGTTAGCACCGTGGTCAGCACACCCAGGATGCCCAGGTCGATAATTGCCCCGACGAAGCATGGCGCACCGATCTCGAAGATCGCCAGGATGCCGAAGATCAGGGCGATGAAACCCATGATCACCGTTGCCACCATCAGCAGCGCAATCAGCGCCTGGAAGATGCGGCAGCCCAGGGCACGCCCGCAGGTTAACGCCCAAATGATGAGCAGCACCGCGCCGATGGCTGCCATCACCCCACCGCCAACCGCCACCGGGATATTCACCGAGCAGGCTCCGCCGAAGATCAGCACCAGCCCGATAATCAGGAACGCCAGCCCCAGAATGCGCAGCAGCGTGCACAGGCAGCTCTCGCTCGGCCCACCGCCATCTGGGGGAGCTGGGCAAGCCGGGATAGTAACCCTCTCTAACCGCGCCGATTGGCGGCGGGGCTGGCAGCGCTCCGGGCGGGTCATCTCCACCCGGATCTCAAACGGTCCCGGGCTATTGTAAGCGTGGGTTGTCTGAGCACCGGCGGTGGTCGCATTGCTCCCATCGCCAAACTCCCAGCGGAACTCCTGGGCCAGCTCCAGGTTCTGCCCCTGGGCGGTCAGGGTCAGGTTGGCAGGCGGGCCAGCCTCGGGCATACAGCCTTCTATACCGATCCCGGTGAGCTGCGGGCAGCGCGGGTCTTCCCGGCATGCCTGTACGGTCACAGCCTCAGACTGTGACCTCGGGCTGCAACCGGCGTGGCGCAAGATGGTGGCTACCACGCTCAAATCAGCCTGGGTGGTGTAGGTGTGGGTCACTTCCAGGCCCTGCCCCAGGCCCATCTGCCCGCCGGTAAAGACTGCCTGGCTGCCATCCCCAAAATCCCAGGTGATCTCCTCGATTTCATCTGGCTGGCTCACCTCGAGGCGCAGGCTCACCTCACCCGGGGCGCAGCCG
>JBFYSV010000269.1:0-31489 GCA_041301185.1 Anaerolineae bacterium | reverse complement strand
TGGGTGTGTGTGGGCGTGCTCCGCACGCCCACACACACCCAGTTCATCCTTCAACTGCGTAACATCTATTAATAATTATACCTTCATGCTGGGTGCCTTACTGTCTGCCAGATTCCTCTTTGGAGGGCGGAAAATAAAAACCGCCTGGGCGGCGGTTTTCTGTGCGCTGGGTGGGAGTTGAACCCACACGCCTTGCGGCACATGGCCCTCAACCATGCCTGTCTGCCAATTCCAGCACCAGCGCAAGGGTAGTCGTATTATAATCAGCTATCCATCATTGTCAAGCTAGTGAACAGGAGAACAATCCTTATGCGAATTGTTATCGATGCGATGGGCAGCGATTCCCATCCCGATCCAGAAATACACGCGGCTGTGGAAGCAGCCAAATACTGGAGTGACAAAATCATCCTGGTTGGTCCCGAGGATGAAATCCATGCTCGCCTGCGGTTGCTTACAATGAGCTATCCATCGATTGAAGTCGTCCATGCCCCAGAAATCCTGGAGATGACCGACAAACCAGCCGAGAGTGCCCGGCGCAAGAGCCAAAACTCGATGGCGGTGGGTATCGATTTAATCAAATCTGGCGAAGCAGATGCCTTCATAACAGCGGGAAACACCGGTGGGGCGATGGCTACGGCATTATTCCGGCTTGGCAGGTTAAAAAGTGTCAAACGACCCGCCCTGACTGCTTTATTCCCCGTTCGCGGCGGTCATTGCGTCGTTCTGGATATTGGCGCAAATGCGGATTGCAAGCCAGAATACTTGCAACAATTCGCCATAATGGGTTCCGTATATGCCAGCAAGGTGCTCGGGAAATCCAACCCAAAGGTAGCATTACTCTCAAATGGTGAAGAGGCCGGGAAAGGCAATGAATTAGTCAAGGAGACATTCCCGCTATTACAATCTAGCGGTGTGAACTTCATTGGGAATGTTGAGGGGAAAGAGCTTTTTGGGGGGCAGGCAGATGTGGTCGTTACAGATGGGTTCACAGGAAATATCCTGCTCAAATCCAGCGAAGCTGTCGCCAGACTGATCATCGATTTACTGCGAGAGGAGCTAACCAGCAGCTTACGCACCAAAGCCGGGGCATTGCTGGCTCGTCCGGCATTCTCAAGCATCAAGAAATTGATGGACCCTGCAGAAGTTGGAGCCGCTCCGTTGCTGGGGATCAACGGACTTGTGTTCGTTGGGCATGGCAGGTCTGACTCACGAGCTATGTTTAACGCCGTCCGTGTCGCCCGCCAGGCAATAGAATCGGACCTTTTAAACGCATTGCGGAGTGCGATCCAAGATCGTCTGGCACAGACACAACCTCTGGATTCTGCCGAAGTTGCACAGTGAGCATAGTTGCATGAGTAGTCTTGCCGCGCTCGTTCAAGTAGACCAATAATATGCCCTAATTTGGGAGGAGACAATATACCCCAATGAATATCGAGTCCAATGAAAAATTAATCCGCCGCAACGCCCGTATCGCTCAAATCAGCATGATTGCAGGCCTGGTTGTGCTGGTTGGAGGAATGGTGCTTTCTTTCCAATCTACAGATCAGTTTGGTCTTTCCCTGGCAGCCCTGCTGATAGGGTTCACTCTCTCTCAGATTGGAATCTTTTTTGGGAACCGTTGGGGTCGTCGTCCTCGACCAGACGAGATCCTAAACCAGGCACTCAAAGGCCTGGATGGTCGCTATACACTCTACCACTACCGGACTCCAACAGCACACCTGCTGGTGGGTCCAGCCGGGATTTGGGCGATCTTTCCCCGAAACCAGCGTGGAATCATTACATTCGAAAAAGGCCGCTATCGCCAAAGAGGTGGCGGCATTATGTCGGGTTATCTTAAGATGTTTGCACAAGAAGGGCTAGGACGACCAGACCTGGATATCGAACACGATCGTGAAAATCTTCAAAAATTTTTACAGAGCAAATTGGAGAGTGAGAATATTCCCCCCATCCAGGCAGCCCTGGTATTCACCAGCGATAAAGCTAGTATAGAGATCGACGAGGATACAGAGCTCCCGGCTGTAACCCTGACCGCAAGTAAATTAAAGGAACACATCCGGAAATTCGCAAAGGGAAAACCGATTTCACTTGATCGCGCCCAGGAGATTCTGCGAGTGCTCAGTGAAAGCTGAGCCCCTTGAAAAATCACTCAGCCATTCAACTGATCAAGATCTTAACCCGGACTTTCTGTCCAACGTTCAATATCTGCCGGCAAACCTTTTGCACCTTCCAGGTTGGCGTACAGAAAGTTGGCTTCATCGACAAGTGCGTTCCAGAGATTGGCTCTCAGCAACACCGCACTGCGAAAATTCGCGCCCCGTAGATCTGCTTCCCGCAGGTCTGCCTCTGTAAGGTCTGCTGCGCGTAAATCCGCACCAGCTAAATTTGCGTGGCGCAGGTTTGCACCCATCAGGTTTGCTTCACTCAAGTCTGCATAGCTCAAGTTCGCCTGGCTTAGATCACACTTCATCAAGTCTGCTTGAATTAGGTAGGATTGGCTCAGATTCGAAAAAGCCAGGTTAGCCTCAGCCAGGTAGAGATGGCTTAAATTCTGCTGGCTGAGATCCACACCCCGTAAAATTACCCCCCTGCTACAACCACTGTTGATGGCAATTAGTTTAACAATCTCCGTACGATTCAGGTCAGCCATTTCAATCCTACGCTCTTGATTCACTATCACATCAATTCTCGATCTAATGCTCGAATTCCATCTCAAGTTCTCCACGATCCGTGTAAGAATACCGGGTTGAGAATGGAGTATCCCCAGGATTCATAGACCGGACAATATCCAACAAAACTGGTAAATCTTCCACCACAGGAATTGCTTGCAGGCGCTCTACGGTGATCCATTCCAGGCTCCCCTCTGCGGACGAGAGAACCGCAGGGGGTCCTGAACGGTCTGGATCAGGAATTTCCCCGGTTAAGACAAATATAACAATCCCCGGGTCACGACCTGTGTCCACCGTAATCACGCCTGCAAGCCATAAATTTTCGACCGATAAACCACTTTCTTCAAGCAGCTCCCTTTGCGCAGCTTTTAGATAGCCTTCACCTTGCTCGATGTGTCCACCGATTCCGTTGTACAGGTTTGCCCAGAGTCGCTTACTTTGAGCACCTTTGATCAACAGGAAATATTCACCACAGCGAATAAAGATTAACGTGCGCGGGACGAGCTGGTAACGTGCAGCAGGGTTTAGCTGGCTTTCTACAGGCATCTGGATCGGTCAACTTGCAGATACCAGTATCTTTCTAACCGCCTCAAGCTGCCCAGCGCTGCCCAATTTTTCATTCTTATCAGCAATGAATTTTGCATATTCAGCCATGAACACTTTTCCTGGCGGGCGCATATCGAAGTTTTCCGGATGATCAAGGAAATGCTCACGATGAACCCGCGTCCAGACCAGCCGTCCGTCGGTATCAATATTTACTTTTGTCACACCGAGTTGTGCCGCTCGCTTGAACTGGCTTGCATCGACACCTTTGGCACCCTTTATTTTGCCTCCTGCCTGGTTAATGCGCTCGACCTCTTCCTGGGGTACAGAGCTACTACCATGCATCACCAGAGGGAAACCTGGCAGCGCCTTCTGGATCTCTGCCAGCACATCCAATCGCAAAGCCTGCGAGCCAGCAAACTTGTATGCTCCATGGCTGGTCCCGATCGCCACAGCAAGCGAGTCACAGCCAGATCGTTCAACAAACTCAAGCGCCTGAGCAGGATTAGTTAATTTTGCGTCTGATTCGCTAACGGATACGTGCTCCTCAACCCCACCTAGCTGGCCGAGTTCAGCTTCGACAACTACCCCCTTGGCGTGTGCATAATCAACGATACGCCTTGTGATTGCGATATTGGTGTCGAAATCCTCATGGCTTGCATCGATCATCACAGAACTATAAAACCCACTATCGACGCAGTCGTAACAGCTCTGCTCATCCCCATGATCCAGATGGACTGCAAAGATTACGTCCGGGAATACATCTTCTGCGCTGCGGATTAAGCCTTCCAACATCAATTTGTGGGTGTACGATCGCGCCCCTTTACTGATCTGGATGATGAATGGAGCCTGGCTATCCAGGTTTCCCCGGAATAACCCCATCGTTTGTTCCAGGTTATTGATGTTGTAGGCGCCGATCGCATACTTTCCATATGCCGCTTCGAACAATTTCTTTGTCGTGACAATCATTTTTTCTCCTTTATGACAGTGTTTGCTCCACTGAGTTTATTCTATGGGTTGAATTATATCGCAATCTATTGGGACAACCCGCAACTACCGCATTTCCCCTACGTATATAAAACGGATAGGGATAATTTAGTCGTAATCAAAGAATCTGACTGTACTGGTTGCAATGGGAAGAAAGTAAGGCTATAATCAAAACAGGAAACTAAGAGGATTTCTTTCATTAAGGAGAGTGGAATGAGTGACATGCAGGATCAATACTTTGGCAAGGTGACTTCCGACATGGATTTGTTCAAGAAAATCGCTGGAAAAATACCAGGATTCAGCGGTTACATTGAACGGCAATCCCGGCGAGATGCTGATAAGCTGCTGCGTGAAACCATCGCCAGCCGGATTGAGGAACAATACCAGCGAGTTTCATCCCTGCAGCGAGATTTCATCAGCCAGGGGGAGATCGCTTACGTAGACGATTTGGAATCATCAGCTATTAAAATGCGCACATTTGCTGATCGAATTCGACGCGCAACTCGCGGGTATTCAGGTTTATTTGATGCAGTCAAGATCAATGAGGGCGAATTGGCGCAGTTATACCAATATGACGCGGCTATGTTAGATCTTGTGGAGGAGATATCTCGAGCGATCGATAACGTGGAAACCTCGGTAGGCAGCGATGGGCTGCCCGCAGCAATTCGCCATCTAAACAGCACAACCCAGAAGTGCATCGATGTATTCAACCAGCGCGAAGAAGTTTTCATGGCAGGCAATTCTTAACCCTGTCCATCTATCTTTGGCAAATTCTTAGCACTGGGCTTTTAAAAAAACAGAGGAGAACCTAAAATGGCAAGAGTATTTGATGTTATTGAATACCCGAACGAGATGCGCGACGAGATCGTTCATCGGTTTCCAGAAGAAGGACCAGGCAATTTTCGGATTGGCTCACAGCTGATTGTGCGCGAATCTCAGGCTGCTGTATTTTTCCGCGATGGCAACGCCCTGGATGTCTTCGGACCTGGCCGGCATACCATTGTTACTTATAACATTCCCTTACTGATCAATCTCGTAGGGAAGGTTTTTAATGAAAAAACCCCCTTCCCAGCCGAAGTTTATTTTGTTTCCATGCGGGAATTTCCTGATCGTAAATGGGGAACTCCCCAGCCGATCATTGTGCGTAACCCTAACATGGGCCTGGGGGTAGCGCTTTTACAGGGATTTGGCACCTACAGCTACCAGGTACAGGATGTCCAACAGTTCGTTACTCAGATCGTTGGGGCGCAAGGAGCTTACCGGACCAGTGATATCGAGTCACGCTTGCGTGCCATGCTACTTTCTAAGCTTCAAGATTTGCTCGGCGAGACAGCTGCCAAATATAGCGTGCCTGAATTAATAGGCCTGACCGAAGAGCTGGGAGCAGGCGTGCGCGCCAAAGGACAGGATGATTTTCTTGCCCTTGGTTTAACGCTTAAGTCTTTCTATATCGAGAATCTCAAACCTTCCAGCAAGTCTGCTGAAGAGCTACGCGCAATGGGTATGCTGGATATGCAAACCTACACCCAGCTTCAGGCGGCCGACGCGATGCGGGATGCCGCTCAAAACCCGAGTGGGGGCGCCGGACTCACAGCAGGAATCGGCGCTGGTCTCGGGGTGGGCAATGTCCTCAGCCAGTCATTAGCGGGGATGACAGGGGCTGGTGCTACTCAACAGCAACCGCCCTCGGGTGGCGCTCCATCCGGTGCTATGCCAGCCGTCATGACTCCTGCTGAAGCCGCCGGTTTCTTGCGCGTCTCGGAGGAAGATGTGATCGCAGCGATCAACGCCGGTGATCTTAAAGCCAAAAAGCTCGGCAATGCATTCCGGATCAGCAAAGAAGCCCTGGAAGAGTTCTTGAAAAGCTAATCACTCCTTGGCTGTCTATAAATGTTCACGGGCTGTCCTTTATCTGTCGGACAGCCCGTGTTGTTCAATCGGATTCAACTCTCGTATTTAAAAAAAATCAGCAGCGTGCTGCCATATTTACGTTGATCAAACTCAACCAGATGCTGAAATTGTTGGGCTTCATACTCGACCGGGTGTATCTGCACAATCACCCACGCATCCTCCCCCAGCCAGCCGGTATTCCCATCCAGGGTGCGTAGGGCGCGTTTCCATAACTCTTTGTACTGGGGTGGTGCGATATAGACATAATCGAATTGACGGTCCGGCTGATTTAGCAATAAACTAAATGCATCAATTCTATTAACCTCTGCAAATTGAGCTAATCCGGTATGTTGCAGGTTGGCTCGTACCGTTTGAATGGCTTGCTGGTTTTTATCGACAAAACGAACGAATCTCGCTCCCCTGCTTAATGCCTCTATCCCAACACTGCCGGTGCCTGCAAACAGATCTAAAAGGGAGGCGTCTTGTATATCGGCTCCCAGGATATTGAACAGTGATTCTTTTGTCCGATCTGTGATCGGCCTTGTGCTATCTCCCGGGACAGAACGCAATTTCCGCCCGCGAGCCGTACCGGCAATCACCCTCAGCCCACTCATAATCATTAAAACTTGCTAGAAATAATCAACGCTTTGCCGGGTCGCCATCAGGTTAGCACGGGGTGCAATCGTTGGAGCAACGCACCCCGTCCCCAGGATGAATCGTGCGCCCCCGGTCACCTGGAAGGCGCTTTGGGCTTCAGCACGGACGGTTTCCGGCGTCCCCAAGATAATCGTGCTTTCCCTTTTTAATCCGCCACAAACCACCCCAGTGAATTTCTTTTTAGCTTCAGATAATGTCGGCGGGGTATCTTGATCATGCCAGTTAATCACCGAAACAGGATAATCCAGGAATTGGTCGAAGAATATATTCTCTCCATGTAGGTGGAGCATATTCAACCAGAAATCTTTAGCAGGAGCAAGCACCGTCAGGTCATAGGGTCTCCCAAATTCCGAATATTCTTGGGGAGAAAGCAGGCCGTATTGAGCATGCTGAACTGCAAAGAATATCCCCGCAACGCCTGTCTGGGACAATCTCTCAATGTAATTCAGGGTAGTTTCTGCAATCGCCCGCAATCCTGCATGGACTTCCTGGGGATGAGAGCGTAAATGTACAATCAACTGCTCCCTGCCCACCAGATTTTTCGCCTGTGAGAGGGGGCTGAATACCGTCTGGATTACAGGCGTATCTTCACCCAGTTCCCTGGTGATCATTTTCAATGCGGATATGCTATCTCCGAGACTTCCCTGGGTAGGATCAAGCACGGGAAGATTTGCCCAATCCTCCGCATGATTTACCACTCGGTGTGTGTACTCCCGGGTGCCTTCTGTTGCCCCGCGCCACACATCCACAATTCCCCAATCCTTCGCCATATATGACGAGGCAGGTGTGACTTTCAATAGGTCAAAATCATACGCCCGTTGGAATTGCAGGTGAGCGGCTGCCAGGGTTTCGGGCTGCTGGTCATCTACCGGAAAATGGCGCCACAAAGCCACCGGGACGCCTTTCTCTGAGCCTCCACGCAGACAAGCCTCTATTCGTTGACGGTGACTGGCGTTTGGTCTCATTTGTGCTTCCAGATCTCTTTTTCCAAATTCCAGTCCCCGCTGCGGAGCTGGTTAATATGGGCGAGTGCCAGGCGGCGCAGCATCTCGCCTCGTACACGATCTTCCATTCCGAGATCGATAAGTTCCAGCACCTTCTCAAAGCCAGCGATGCTGTCCTGGCGACGGTCCTGTGACTTTAGGGTCAGGCTAAGGCCATAGTATGCTTCGACAGAAGAAGGATCAACTGAAATTGCTTTCCGGAAGCTCGCCTCTGCGTCATCGAATTTTCCACTGGCTTTGAACTCCCACCCCTTCTTGATGAATTCACCCGTCGAACCAGGCGCTTTTTGTTCAGCAGTTACGGTTGAATCGGCAGACATTCTAACCTCCTCGTGTGGGGAAACTGTTTATGAGATATCCCATGATTATTCATTTGGATGGAAAAGCAACTTTTGGGCCTGGATAATTTCGTCATCCTCAGATTGCTGATGATCAAAATAGTTGGTGATGAATTCAGAACGCCGCAAGCGCAGCGCCATCAATGCCACCTCCTCCAAATCCTGATGGGTAACGGAAGACCGTGCATCCGCTGCGGCGTAGGCTCGAGCGGCTTCAAACAGGGTAATTTCTGCCCGTAAGGAATCAATCTTCAAGTGATTGATTAATTCTAACCCACTCTTGGCAACTGCCTCCGGGAGGGTAACATGGTGCATCAGATTTCGGGCAGCTTGCAGCTCAGCCCGGGCAATCTCAGTCTCTACCTGAAAACCTGCTACCGTCCGCCTGCGATTCTCTAGATAAGACCGCACCCTTTGATAAGCCTCCAATCTCTCTCCAACATCACTCAACCCACGCACAACCACACGCAAACCAAAGCGATCCTGGATTTGAGGCCGAAGCGTGCCTTCTTCGGGATTCATAGAGCCAATCAGTATCAACCTCGACCAGTAGGTTGCCGATATCGGACCACGCCGGACAGTGTAGGTGCCCTGAGCCGCAGCATCCAACAACGCATCCACAACCTCCCCGCCCAACAAGTTGACTTCATCCACATACAGTATATTTCGGTCTGCCTGTGCTAACAACCCGCGTTTCAGTCGCACCCTATCGTGAATTGCTGCTCGCTCATCCATTCCTCCGACAACATCTTCCAAACGGGCGTTCAAGGGAAGCTCTACCAACCGTGCACTATCCAGTTTTACAAGCTCTTCGCCTTGAGCAAATTTCCTGGCGCAATCCGGGCAGACCGCATCGATTCCGCCAGCCTCGATATCCTCAGGTGTGCAGCCATAATAGCACAGGCTCCGTGGCACCTTCGGGAGTAAATCGACCAGGCTGCGAACTGCGGTGGTTTTCCCAGTCCCACGAGGGCCAATCAGCAGAACGCCTCCGATGGACGGATTGATTAGGGCGAGAATCAACGCGGTTTTCATCTCCCGTTGTCCCACCAATGCCAGAAACGGAAACGGCAATGCCTCTGCCAGGCCAGACTCTTCCGCTGGCAGTGAAGCACGGAATTCACGACCGGTGATTCGATCCAACAACTCCTTTAGGGAATGCACTTCCGTGATCACGGAAGAATCAGATGACATATCCCCGCCAGATAATGAATTACTATGAGAGTATTCTTCAGCCATCGATAATTTATTATGCCGCAACATCCCGGTAAGTCCAATACCGGTTGACAAAGAAATTCCAGAACATAACAAGGATCACTGCACAGGCCAGGGCAAGGTTATGCCCTAAGAATTCTGGGGTAACGATTGAAGTGTATGGAAAATTAAGGCTGGTGAATATCTTATTGAAAAAATTCTCTAGCACGATGAAAACCGGTGTCCGTATGGCTAGTCCTATCAGGCTGATGATCGTAAACTCAGCTAATTGAACCGAGATCCGCTTAGAGCGCGAGTCTGGGTAAGTCCAGAAACGGTTCCAAGTAAAATTGCTGGCAACCGCTGCGATGAACGATAAAATACTTGCCCATACCGCTGGCATTTTGAATACTCCGGTAAGGATATTAAAAATCCCGAAATCAACCACTGCACCGATAATACCCACCATTGCAAAGCGGAGAAAACGATCTCTTTCTCTGGGGTTGGTCACCAGCACGGTCATATCAATCCAGACCCATTTCTTTCTTAAAATACGGGATTGTTCGTGAAATGCCTTCTGCTGTCGGCACAACCGGTACCCAGTTTAGCACCTGCCTGGCACGAGTGATGTCGGGTTGGCGCCGTTGCGGATCTCCCTCGCCCCGCTGCCCGGGGTGATATTGAACACCAGTAGGATTACCAACAATTTTATTGATCATATCTGCAAATTCCAAAATAGTAATTTCTACCGGGTTACCAATATTCACAGGCTGGTGCTCATCTGAATACAATAACCGGACGATGCCTTCAACCAGGTCATCCGCGTAACAAAAGCTCCGGGTTTGAGAGCCATCTCCATAAATCGTCAGAGGCTCGCCCAGCAAGGCTTGTTTGATGAAATTGGGCACAACTCTGCCATCATCCAATCTCATTCGAGGGCCGAAGGTATTGAATATCCTAACAATCCGGGTATCTATCCCGTGAAAACGATGGTATGCCATGGTAAGCGCTTCGGCAAATCGTTTGGCTTCATCGTACACGGAGCGTGTTCCGATCGGATCAACGTGCCCCCAGTAACTCTCGGTCTGAGGATGCTCAAGCGGATCGCCATAAATCTCGCTGGTTGATGCAAGTAATAATCGGGCACCATGCGCCCGGGCAACTCCCAGGGAATTATGGGTGCCTAACGCACCAGCCTTCATAGTTTGGATAGGTAAATTAACATAGCCATACGGCGAATGCGGGTTCGGGCTCGCGGGGGATGCAAAGTGTAGCACTGCATCAATTTTTCCGGGGACGAATATAAAGTTCGAAACATCGTGTCGTATGAAAGAAAAGTTCGCGTTTCCTGCCAGGTGAGCAAGGTTGTTTGGATTCCCGGTAATGAAGTTATCCATACCGATAACGGTATGCTCATCTCTCAGCAATCGATCGCATAAATGCGAGCCCAAGAATCCAGCTGCTCCAGTAATTAATATTCTCATGGTTAATCCCCAATCAAAAAGTTATTTCCAATCTATGCGGGTGACCAGTCCGTCGCCCGTGATCTGCTGCGGTGATTCGATTCCGGCTGAATCCACAAGCCACAAATTTCCTTCATTAATCACTGCAATCGAATATCTTCCTGTCTCGGTGAGAGTCGCTGGCGACCAGACGGGTGTTTGCGGTTCAATACCTGGCTCTCCATCTGCAGGATACAACATCCTTCGGTCGGACCCATCTCGATCCATTACAACCAGTCGGTATCGGCTGGTATCGCTCTGGTTCGGAAAGATGGCCTGGAGGTAAGCTACCAGATAATCATTTTCTGCAGAGGGCTGTGGCAAGAATGGAGAGGTTGAAGGATAAGCAAACATACCGGTTTGTGGAATCATCGGTATATAGCTGCCTGCTTCTAATAGAATAGCGCCTACATCAAAGAATGATGATTCTTCCGGTTGGGTTGAACCAGATGGGTTTGAATGGTCAACAACATACATCGTTTTTCCATCCGGGCTCCAGGAAAATCCCGGAATCCAGGCCCAATCGCCGCCTGTCTGTACAGGAACAATATCCATTAATGGCATAAGGCTGCCATCTTCCATATTTACATACCCGACACCATCCGGTCGAGCATAAGCCACGCGTTCACCATCAGGTTCTAACAAGTAATCAGTGCCCCACCAGCCATAAACTCCCCCTGAATTTGCATCCACGTACACCTTCCACTGTGATACCCACTCTCTGGTGCTGAAGCTAGCCACGTTCAGGTCGTTATTTGCCTGCCACCCCGGAGCCGTAGGTCGAGGCTCGACTGTAGAAAAGATGATTTTATCATTTTTTGGATCAGGCAACCACTCAGCAAAATGGACAATATTGTTGATATTTAGATTATATAACGCAATGGGGTCTGTGTTGATATCGGCTACCCATAATGTATTGATCTGGCCCTCTTCGTTGCTGCGACGAGTGAATAGAAGTCGCGAACCATCTCTAGATAAAGTGAATATCCGCCCATCCAGATCACCCGTGACGACGATTGCCTTGCGATTTCCGCTTGTCTGTTCCATCATCCAGGCGTTTCCGGCAAGGAGATAAACCAACCTGCCGGGAATACTTACTGGTACGTAAGGCGTTTGGATACCCACCATGAAGATTTCTGGGACAGCATCCACAACAACACTGGAGCGAACTGGATACCGGGAAACCTCTACGCCATCTTCAAATACTTGCCGGTATGTAATCTCACGAACACCATTCTCACCACTCTGAGCCAATAATGTTTGTCCATCTGGCAATGATTCTGTTTGCAATAATTGCTTCTCAAATGGAATGATCTCTTCTTCTACCGTGAATTCCTCTCGCACCCGAACTACCCGCACCTGGTCCTGATCCGCCAAGAGGGTGTAGGCGGGTGGTTCAACGCGATCTAGGTATTCCAGGGTAATCCCAGACGCCTCGAGCGCTTGTTGTACACTGCCGCCGGGTGGAATATCTACTTCTACCTGGTTATCGTCGACCAGGATCGCAACAGAGATCAAACTCAGGGTAGCTTGAGGCGTGCTGCATGATACCAACAACCCCAAGGATACGATGATTATGATAAACTGGATGAGAAAGCGGGAATGGTATAATCGCATTTTAAGGCGAATTTTATCATAGCATGAATGACATCATCACTCCTGATAATGACTTTTCGCTAATTGCTCGGCTGGAAGCGCTCCTATTTGCTGCACCAGGGGCGGTTAATCCTACCCAGCTTGCCAGCGCACTTAATCTCCCGCTAAATGAGATCGAAGCGGGTCTTAACCAACTGGATGCGGACTATGTAAGCCCGGAAAACCAACGGGGTCTACGCCTGCAACGGCATCATGGTCGTTACCAGCTAACCACAGCCAGCCAGGCATCCCCATACATCGAGCGCTTGCTGGGGCTAGATGCTGCTTCTCGCCTCAGCCGCGCTGCGCTGGAAGCATTGGCGATTATCGCTTACCAGGAACTCGTAACCCGCCCACAGATCGACTCTATTCGAGGCGTGAATAGCGATGGGGTGTTAAAGAGTTTATTAAGCAAAGGATTGATCCAGGAAGTCGGGCGGGCAGAGGCACCCGGAAGGCCGATTTTATACTCCACAACCCACGATTTTCTACGGCATTTTGGTCTCTCCTCGCTGGCTGACCTGCCCGAATTAGAACCTATAGCTCCAGCTGGTGAGGCATAGATAGAATTAATTCCCATGGAAGAACGATTACAAAAGATCCTGGCACAAGCCAGTCTTGGATCCAGGCGGATGTGTGAAGAAATCATTGCTGCAGGTCGGGTAAGCGTCAATGGCCATATTGCGGTATTAGGGACAAAAGCTGATCCTGCAAAAGATCGCATTTTGGTGGATGGACAGTCCATCCATATTGAAAAAAACCAGGTATATGTTCTACTGAATAAGCCGCGCGGTGTTCTCTCCGCTGTTTCATCAAAGGATACCCGCCCCACTGTCCGGGATATTGTGAATATTCCGGAACAGATATTCCCCGTGGGACGTCTGGATGTGGATAGTGAAGGCCTGATTCTCCTTACAAACGATGGCGAGCTTGCCAACCGCCTGACCCACCCCCGTTACGGACACGAGAAGGAGTATCGGGTGCTGGTCGCCCGCCGCCCAGATGAAAAACAACTGGCAACCTGGCAACGTGGGGTAGTCTTAGCAGATGGGCATATAACCGCCCCAGCTCAGGTCATCGTTGAGTCCACTTATGGTAAAGGTACCTGGCTACGGGTTATTATGCGTGAAGGCAGGAAACGCCAGATCCGGGAAACCGGATCACTGATTGGATTACCCGTAGTACGGATCATCCGCGTGCGGCTCGGAACTCTCCGCTTGGGCAACTTAAAACCTCGCCAATGGCGCTTCTTGACCCCCGATGAGGTTGCAGCATTGCAAGGAGAAAGAGCAACCCAGCCCCAAAAGCAACCGGTGATAAAATCCAGCCCACCAAAACAGATTCAATCAAAGGCTGGCGGGAAACAACAGTCTAATAAAAAGCACAAGTAAATTAGGATTCTGGTTGACTAAGGATAATCTATGCAGCAAACGATGGAAAAACAATCATCCTGGCTGGACCGCCCCCTATTCTCATCCACGAAGATTAACTGGGAAATCGTAGTATTTGCTGTCATCCTGATCCTGGGAATTATCTCCAGGTTTTATCTACTGGAGGAGCGGGTGATGAGCCACGACGAGACATCGCATGTCTATTTTTCATGGCTTTTTCATGAAGGGCGTGGTTATTCTCACGACCCTGTAACCCACGGTCCGCTCCAGTTCCACCTTGTTGCTTTGTCATATTTCTTATTTGGTGACAATGATCTTACCGCTCGGATTCCTGCTGCCTTATTCAGCATCGCTACAATTGCTTTTATGTGGAACTATCGCCGGCTACTGGGGCGTAGCGGTGCGTTGATTGCAGCCATATTAATCCTGATATCACCCTATTTACTCTATTATGGTCGTTATGTAAGGAATGAAGCCTTTGTTGCCTTCTTTGGAGTTATCACCATATGGGCGATTCTGCGCTATCTGGAGAGCGGGGCGGCTCGTTACCTGTATTATCTGACGATTGTGACCGCTCTCCATTTTACATCAAAAGAAACTTCGTTCATTTACACCGCCCAGGCGATGATCTTCCTTGCAGGCTACTTAATCTACCGTCTGTCCAGGCAAGATTGGGTGAAGACAGAGCAACGCAACCGATTCTTGATCGCTTTAATGGTCGCCATTCTCTTGATCGGAATTGGAGGCAGTCTCTTTTTAACAAACCAGCCCACACCCGCAGCCACTGGTACTGAAGTTGCCCCAGTTCCCAGCGTGACGCCGGGTACGGTCGAAGCTCCATCTGGTAGTCTATCCCTTATTGGTCTGATCTTAGCCGGTCTTGGCGTACTGGCAACGATTTCCGCGGTATATTTTGCCATCTCTGGTTATTCATGGGCACGCTTGAAAGAAGAGAGGTCATTTGGCGCTCTGATTGTCCAGACCAGCATCGTTCTACCTATGCTTGCTCCCTTTCCCGTTAAATTGCTAGGGTTCAACCCTATTGACTACAATAACCCGCAAAGCAGATTAGTCACTGCCATATTTGTGGTGATCTTATCTCTGGCTGCCATTGTCCTTGGCTTGCTCTGGAACCGGCGCCAGTGGTTGATCAATTTTGCGATCTTCTATGCCATTTTTATCGTTTTCTATACCAGTCTTTTCACAAATGGATTTGGGTTTGTCACCGGTCTGGTCGGGTCATTAGGATACTGGCTCGAGCAGCAAGGAGTTAATCGCGGCAGCCAGCCCTGGTACTATTATGGCGCGATACAAATCCCGGTCTATGAGTACCTGCCTGCCCTGGGCACAATCTTAACCATCATTTTTGGCTCTCGGATCATCCGGTGGTCTCGAATTGAGCCATTATCAACTAAAAGCGAAATGGTAGCAGCGGAAGTAGATGATAGCCAGTTATCCGAATCAACAGAACAAGAAGTTTGCCAACAGCCTGAAACCACGGTTTCCCTCTTGATCTATTGGAGTATCACCAGTCTGCTGGCTTTTACAATCGCTGGGGAGAAAATGCCGTGGCTCACCGTCCATATTGCGGTTCCCTTAGTCCTGACCACGGGCTGGTTCCTGGGTCAGATTGTGGATACGACGAACTGGCAAGAATTTCGCAACAATAAGGGCTGGTTGGTCCTTCTGCTCCTTCCCGTGTTTTTTATCAGCCTGGCTGCAGCAATAGGATCGTTGCTCGGCACACAACCTCCCTTCCAGGGCAAAGAACTTGAACAATTACAGGCAACCAGTACGTTTATCACATCGTTAGTTGTCGCAATAGGAAGCGGTTTCGCATTGGCATATTTGCTGAGAGGCTGGACAAATGCCTTGTTGGGACGCGTGATCACGTTGAGTATTTTTACACTGCTAGGTGTTCTGACTGTGCGAACTGCATTCGCTGCCTCTTACATCAACTACGATAACGCCAACGAATTACTTGTCTATGCGCATTCAGCGAGTGGACCCAAAGTGATCCTCTCTCAGATTGAAGAAATCTCTCGCCGCACAACCGACGGGCTGGCAATTAAAGTCGCTTACGATAACGAGACCACCTATCCCTTCTGGTGGTACCTGCGTAATTTCACAACCCAGGATTATTTTGCCAGCAATCCCTCCCGCGCACAGCGTGAGGCCCCTATCATCCTGGTCGGAGAGGGAAATTACGGCAAGATCGAGCCAGTCGTCGGGCAAGCTTATAACCGCTATGATTACATCCGGATCTGGTGGCCAAACCAGGATTACTACGATCTCACCTGGCAGCGCATCCTGGATGCGATCAGTGACCCACAGATGAGAGAGGCATTATTCAAAATCTGGCTAGATCGGGATTACTCGCTCTATGGTCAGGTCACCAACAAAGACATTAGCTTTCCCAACTGGTATCCATCCAACCGGATGCGCCTGTATATTCGCAAGGATATTGCCAATTCCTTGTGGAACTATGGCGTGGCAGCCGCGCCCGAGGCAGTTGTCGCCGATCCTTATGAAGGAAAACAAATCACGGTTAGCGCAGACCAGATATTCGGCACGACTGGCTCCGAGCCTGGACAGTTCCAAAAACCGCGTGACATTGCTGTTGCGCCTGATGGCAGCCTGTATATTGCCGATAGCAATAACCATCGCATCCAGCACCTGGACACCCAGGGTAATGCCCTGCATACCTGGGGCACTTTTGCAGATGTTGCCAGTGGACAGGCTCCTGGTGGCACATTCTACGAGCCGTGGGGAATTGCTGTGGGTCCGGACGGTTCAGTATACGTAGCAGACACCTGGAACCACCGTATTCAGAAGTTCACTGCAGAAGGCGAGTTCGTAACAATGTGGGGCTACTTCGGACAGGCTGAGACACCGGATGCCTTCTGGGGGCCGCGGGATGTGCTTGTTTCCTCCGATGGCATTGTGTACGTTACCGATACCGGGAATAAGCGGATTGCCTTGTTTGACTCCAACGGCAGTCCCATCACTGAGTTTGGCGAACCGGGATTATCACCCGGGCAATTTGATGAGCCAGTTGGAATTGCGAGGAACAATGAGGGCCTGCTGTACGTTGCGGATACCTGGAACCAGCGGATACAATCGTTCATGGCATCAACAGATCTCGTCTATCAACCTCTGAACAGTTGGGACGTGGTTGCCTGGTACGGGCAATCGCTGGATAACAAACCATATTTGGCAGTTGATTCAATCGGTCATGTTTACGCGACCGACCCTGAAGGTTATCGCGTCCTGCAATTCACATCAGAAGGCGAGTTTGTCCGGTATTGGGGCGATTTATCTACCGGTCCGGATGGATTCTCAATGGTGAGCGGTATTGCCGTGGATGAAAATGATGGAATCTGGGTAACCGATCCGGGGAACAACCGAATCATGCACTTTGTCCTGCCCCCTCCATAACTTCGACTGGGGTCTTCAGTTCTCACCCATCCAGGTAACCATTGAGGGGGATTACTTACCCGGCGAAATCAGACAATTCATATTGTAATACAGGTATTATTACAAAAAATACTGTATATACCCCTGTCGTGGTATAATCCTGCCTGCACGCATCAAAACATTGGAGATCCGATCTGCATGAAACTTCACGAATATCAGTCAAAACAAATATTTGCCAAATTTGGCATCCCAATTCCCAATGGCAAAGTAGCCGCTACAGCTCAAGAAGCAGAACAAATTGCCCAGGAATTACAGACTCGCGTGGTGATCAAATCGCAAGTCCTGGTGGGTGGAAGAGGCAAGGCAGGCGGGATACGCCTGGCTAAGAGTCCTAAAGAAGCCGAGGAATTGGCTGCACAGATTCTGGCTATGGAGATAAAAGGTCTGCCAGTCCGCAAAGTCCTTGTGGATGAGGCTGCCCAAATCGATAAAGAAATCTACCTTGGGATTACAAACGATCGTGCTGCCCGTAAGCCCGTCATGATGGCATCTTCCGCAGGTGGAGTGGATATTGAGGAGGTAGCCCGGGAAACTCCCGAGAAAATCATCCGGGAGCATATTGATCCCCTGCTTGGTTTGCGCGATTACCAGGCTCGTGATATAGCCATTGGAATAGACCTGCCGCGTGACCACTGGCGGGCTTTCGGTCAAATTTCGCGCGGCCTTTGGGAAGCATACAAGGCCTGTGATGCGACCCTGGCAGAGATCAATCCCCTCGTCATTACTGCTGACAACCGGTTGTTAGCTGTGGACGGCAAGATGGTGCTTGATGACAATGCCCTCTACCGGCATGCAGACCTGGTAGAGATGCGAGACCTGGATGTCGAAGCACAATCTGAAATCGAAGCGCGTAAGTACGGGTTATCCTTTATCAAGCTGGATGGAAATATCGGATGCATGGTGAACGGTGCGGGTCTTGCTATGACAACCATGGATATCATCAAGCTTTACGGGGGAGAACCGGCTAACTTCCTGGATATTGGTGGTGGAGCTGGTGCAGACAAAGTCTCGGCAGCATTACGGATCATTCTTACTGATCCCAACGTGAAGACAATCTTGTTTAACATTTTCGGTGGCATCACCCGTGGCGATGAAGTTGCCCGGGGTATCCTCGCCGCATTGGATGAAGTAAAAACGAATATCCCTATGGTGATCCGCCTGGTTGGGACCAATGCTGAAGAAGGAAGGCAAATCCTGGCGAATGCGAAGATGATTACCGCAGACACACTAGCCCAGGCAGCTGAAAAGGCTGTCGCCGTGGCAAACGCTGTATAAAACCGGGAAGGATTCTATATGAGTATACTTGTTAATCATAACACCCGCTTGTTGGTGCAAGGGATAACAGGCAATGAAGGTATATTCCATACCCAGCAGATGATTGGGTTTGGAACAAGTGTAGTCGCGGGCGTGACACCCGGAAAAGGCGGAGAATGGGTCTTTGAGGGTAAAATCCCCGTCTTCGACTCGGTTAAGGTCGCAGTCGAAGCGACCGGAGCGAACACGAGCGTGATCTTTGTGCCCGCCCGGTTCGCCGCCGATGCGATATTCGAAGCTGCGGATGGTGGTGTCTCGCTGGTTGTTTGTATTACTGAGGGGATACCGGTCCAAGATATGATGAAGGTGCGCAACTATCTTGATCAAAAAGGTGTCCGCCTGGTTGGACCGAACTGCCCAGGACTCCTGACCCCCGGGCAGGCAAAAGTCGGCATCATCCCGGGAGATATTGCCATCCCAGGTAATGTGGGGGTTGTATCTCGCTCCGGAACTCTCACCTACGAGGTTTTATATGCATTAAAGCTAGTAGGCAAAGGTGTGAGCACCTGTGTTGGGATCGGAGGCGATCCAATTAACGGGACAAACTTTATCGACTGCTTGCGATTATTCGAAGACGATCCACATACAGATCAGGTCGTATTGATTGGAGAAATCGGTGGCACCGATGAGGAGAAAGCTGCTGAATTCATTGACCACAACATGACCAAGCCGGTGGCAGCATTTATTGCAGGGAGAACAGCCCCGCCAGGCAAACGGATGGGGCACGCCGGAGCGATCGTCGAAGGCGGGTCTGGGCTGGCTGAAGATAAAATCAAGGCTCTACAGTCTGCAGGTGTGCGGGTTGCCAAGCACCCAGAAGAAATCCCTACTCTTCTATCCTGACCCACTCGCGCTTATACCCCTTACGAGTCTCTCTGGGTATAACAAATCACTCCAGGGTCTGAGGAATAGATTTAACATCAAATATAAGAACCTTCCCTGCTGGATATATCTGGTGGGGAAGGTTCTTATATATGCTGGATTTAAACACAAAGAGGCACAGAACTCATTGCCCCTTTTGTGAATTGTCGAAATGCGTGCAGATTAGCTCATATGAGTTTGAACGTATTTGACAGCTTCTCCTACGGTGGTAATGCTTTGCGCATCCTCGTCTGAGATTTCACCACCGAACTTATCTTCAAAAGCCATGATAAGCTCCACCAGATCTAGCGAGTCTGCTTCTAATTCCTCCCTGAAACGAGCATCCAGGGTTACCTTCTCCTCATCGACGCCAAGCAAATCCACGATAATGGTTTTGATTTCCTCAAAGGTGTCCGACATGAATAAACCTCCTCTAGTTACGGTTTCAAATTTGCGCTAATTGTAATCTCGGTGTCCAATCTGTCAAGCCTAGATTACGATTTTTCGCATATGGGTTTATTGACAGAGCAATATCAGGCTGGTAATATAACCTCACATCACAGGAACACTCATTCATGACAAAAGTTACGCAGATCAGTGAGCGGAAGTCAGACCATATTCGGATAAATCTAGAGGAAGATGTACGCTCTGGATTGACATCAGGGCTGGAGCGGTATTATTTTCTCCACCAGGCATTGCCCGAGATCAACCTGGATGATATCGACCTTAGCCAGGACTTATTTGCTCGCCATCTCAAAGCTCCAATCCTGATCTCGTCCATGACCGGTGGAACAGATGAAGCCAGGCGGATTAACCTCACCCTGGCTGAGGCTGCCCAAGAAACCGGAATTGCTATGGGATTAGGCTCACAACGGGCAGCAATTGAGCATCCCAACCTGGCGGAGACCTTCCAGGTGCGCAGGGTAGCTCCCGATATATTACTGCTCGCCAACCTGGGTGCCATTCAATTAAATTATGGCTATGGGGTTGATGAGTGCCGGAGAGCCGTTGAGATGTGCGAAGCAGATGCACTGATCCTGCATCTGAACGCCCTCCAGGAAGCAGTACAACCCGAAGGTGACACCCGCTTCTCGGGCTTATTAAACAAGATTGAACAAGTATGCCGCATGCTTGAGGTTCCTGTGATCGCGAAAGAAGTAGGATGGGGCTTTTCGGGTGAATCCGCTCGCCGCCTTGCAAATGCAGGGGTTGCTGCAATTGATGTCGCCGGCGCGGGAGGCACGTCCTGGTCACAAGTGGAGATGCACAGGGCAAAATCTGCTACCCAGGCACGACTTGCCGCTGCATTCATCGATTGGGGGATACCGACTGCTGATTCAATCCGGATGATATCGGAAGCAGTCCCAGAGATGATCGTCATCGCGTCTGGCGGTCTGCGCAGCGGAATTGACATTGCCAAGTGTATTGCATTGGGAAGCCGGCTTGGCGGAATGGCCAGCCCATTTCTAAAATCGGCAGCAGTATCCTTGGATGCAACAATTGAGACGATTAAAAGTTATCAGCACGAAATTCAGGTCTGCATGTTCGCAGCAGGAGTAGCCAGCCTGGATCATTTACGCCAAATAACATTACAGAAACGGTAGATGCCTATGTCAACTACATCGTTATCTTCCCAGATGTTACCAGCTATTGAGGACGACTTGCAGATGTTTGTCCGATCAGGTGATGAGCCAGGCCTGGATGGATTCCACCACATGTTGGCATACCACATGGGGTGGGAAGGTGAAGGATCAGGTTCTGCTGCGGCCGGTAAACGAATAAGACCTTTACTTGTTCTGCTGGTGAATGCCAGCGCCGGTGGAGAGTGGCGAACAGCTCTCCCTGCAGCGGCTGCGGTGGAGCTGGTCCACAACTTCTCTCTAATCCATGACGACATCGAAGATGACAGCCCTCTTCGACGTGGCCGACCAACGGTCTGGAAAAAATGGGGTATCCCTTTAGCAATTAATATCGGTGATGCCATGCTAACCCTGGCTCACCTTTCATTACTCCGGCTGGAGGAGACTTCTGGTTGTGAAATCGCACTCAAAGCTGAGCAGAATTTACACCAGACCTGTCTGGATCTGACCCGAGGCCAGCATCTAGATATCTCTTACGCTGATCGGAGAGATATGCAATTGGATGCTTACTGGCCAATGGTATCCGGGAAAACGGGAGCGCTGCTTTCAGCATGTGCGGTCCTCGGCGCTCTGGTTGCCGGTGCTAATAAGGAAATATTAACCGCATACAAAGAATTTGGCGGAAACCTTGGCATCGCTTTCCAGGCATTGGACGATCTGCTGGGAGTATGGGGAGATGCTGCCTTGACAGGAAAATCGACGGCTAGCGACCTGGTCTCGGGTAAGAAATCCCTGCCCATCCTATACGGGTTGAGTCTGGATGGTGAATTTGCCGCTCGCTGGCTAAAGGGCAGGGTTTTACCGGAAGAAGTCAACCACCTGGCACAAATGCTAGAAGCCGAAGGCGCCCGCGACTATACCCAGGAGACAGCCGCATGTTTCACGGACAAGGCACTGCAGGCTTTGGAAAGAGCTAAACCTGCGGGGCAAGCCGGAGATGAGCTTGCATACCTGGCAAACCAGCTCTTACAGAGACAGCTGTAGCTATCAAACGAACTCTATAAATACACGGTTTCCCAACAAACGCCCACGCCAGGTCAGGCGAAGCGTATCTTGATCATCCCCTATCCAATTTAACAATCCACTATTCACCAGGTATTCAACCTGGCTCCCAAACTCATCCTGGATTTTCGTTCCAAACCGCTTGGCGAAACGCTTGTTTGATACTCCCTCGCGGGTCAGACGCAGCCCCATTATCATTGTTTCGCCCATCTCCGTTTGCCTGTCGATTTTTTGGGCAGTGGCTGTCGCAGGTGTTCTTGGAAATTGAGCATTAGGACGCGGATTATCAGTTGTAGTCAGGCGCTGGATATACTGGGCAGGAGAGAGGACGTTCGCCGTGCGATATCCAGCAATATAACCATGTGCTCCCGCGCCGAATCCAAGATACGGATCGAGATGCCAGTATTGCAAATTGTGCCGGCAAGACAGAAGCTCTTCTTGTTTGCTCCAGGTAGCCCAATTGGAAATCTCATATTGGGAGTAGCCTTTAACCTCTAAAAACTCTGAAGCCCAATCGTACATATCTGCTGCTGTGTCATTATCCGACTGGCTGATTAAACCACGGTCAGCCCAGTTTGACATTGGGGTGCCGTGCTCTAAGGACAGGGAGTAAATAGATAGATGCTCCGGTTTCAGATCTGTTGCCATTTTCAAACTGCGCTGCCAGCTACCCAGCAATTGCTCCGGCAAGCCAAAGATCAAATCCAGGTTAAGGTTGTCAAAACCAGCTTTGCGAGCCCATTCAACAGATTGGATAACAGCCAAAAAATCATGCTCCCTTTCCAAAAAGCGAAGCTCTTCAGTAAGGGCAGATTGCATCCCCAGGCTGATACGGTTTACTCCCGCCGCCCTCAACCGGTTTAAATACGCTTGATTCAAAGTGCCTGGGTTGGCTTCCAGGGTAATTTCCACATCATTGGAGAGATCATAGCCGTTATCCAGACTCCGGATAACCATTTCCAGCATATCGGCTGGCAGCAACGACGGTGTGCCTCCTCCCAAAAAAATCGTGTGGACCGGTAAGCGCCGGTTGGCGGATTGAGCTAAAGTGCTGATTTCAGTACATAATGCCTGGATGTAAGCCGGTATAAGATCCGATATGCCTGCATAGGTATTGAAATCGCAATAAGCACAGCGATGGCGGCAGAATGGTATATGTAAATAGACGCTGATTGCTTGCATGTGGGCAGTATACCATTCCGTTGTCTGGGAGAAGGTAATTTTTCTGGTATAATCGCCAAGCTCAGGCCAATTCACCCATAGAATGGTCTTGCAACAGGTATATATGAGTCAAGAAACACCTTCAAAACCAACAAAACTTTGCCCCACATGCGGGACGCGTGTCAGCGAGGATGCCCCCCGTTGCCTGGTTTGCGGCAGCGACTTGAGCAACTCTTCCAAATCAGCCCAAATCAAGCGTGGAAGCCGGATACCAGTCATCACATTGAATTTGCCAATAGCCTTTGGTTTGCTGGCGCTCTTTATCGCAATTGGCGCGACCCTGGTTTATTTTGCCATGCGGCAACCAGCCGTGGCAGCAACTGCTCCTACTGTAACACCTACCGTCACGATTACTCCCACAGCAACCAACACGCCCACCCCAGTTCCGCCGACCACTACCAGCACCCCTGAACCTTCTCCCACACCCTTTTCCTATAAGGTCGCCCTGGGTGACACGTGCTCAACGATCGCGTTTAACTTCGGGGTGTCCATTCAGAGCATCGTCTTGCTGAACGAGCTTCCCGCCGCATGCGATACCCTCTTCGAAGGTCAAACGCTGTTGATCCCACAACCAACACCTACCCCTTCACCAATGCCAACCTCCACTCTGAGCGGAGCCGAAGCTACTGATGCAGCCTGTCCAAAAGTTGAGTACACCGTTCAAGATAATGACACGCTTAGCAGCATTTCTTTGAATTATGCTGTCCCAATCGCCGTGCTCAAATCTTATAACGGGCGGGTAAATGACACCGTTCGCTCTGGAGAAGTGATCATCATCCCTCTGTGCGAGCGCGCTGCCACCCCTGGACCCTCACCAACCGCTACCCCCCCACCCCCATATAGCGCGCCAAATCTTTTGCTACCTGTAGATGGAGCTCCTTTTACTCAAGCGGATACCACCATAAGCCTTCAATGGGCTTCTGTGGGTACCTTGCGAAGCAACGAAGCCTATGTTATCAATGTTGTCGATGTCACGGAAGGGCAGGAGCGAAAATTTACTGAGTATGTGACGGATACCAAGCTCCTGGTTCCATCCAGTTTTCGTGCAAACGATACCGTTCCCCACGTCTACCGGTGGTGGGTTGTCCCTGTCCGCCAAACAGGCACCGATGATGAAGGCAACCCAATTTGGGAACCGGCTGGAGCACCTAGCGCCGCACGGGTATTCACCTGGCTGGGCTCAGGCGCCTCTGCTCCACTGACGCCAACACCTTGAGCCAATCCGGAGATTTACCGAATCAAAAGACGAGCCGAATACCAGCAGGCTCGTCTTTTTACTCCTGATATATTTAGCTACCCTTAGCTTTTCGGGCAATTTCTTCCAGCATTGGGATTGTCAGCGATTTCGGTCGTTCGAGTGGCTGGCCTAGTGCCCGAGCCCAAACCGCATTAGCTGTCACACCCAATGCCCTCCCCACGCCAAATAAGACGGTATAAAAATCGAACTCGCGGATACCATAATGATATTGAAGGGTTCCGCTGATCGCGTCGACGTTTGGAGCAGGGTTCTTGGCTTTTCCTTGCTCGATCAATACTTCAGGAACAACCTTACGCACCAACCGGGCAATCTGGAAAATCTCGTCATCAGGCATATGCTTGAGTGCGTATTCGTATTGAGCGGTAAAACGAGGATCGGGTATACGCAACACAGCATGCCCGTAGCCCGGAATCACCTGCCCGGCTTTCAACTTATCCCAGGCATAATGATACAGCTTGTCTTCGCTGGGTACACCGCTAAATTTTTGGTGCACATCCAACAACCAACCCAAGGCTTCCTGGTTAGCCAGACCGTGCAGCGGCCCGGCCAGGCTATTCAAGCCTGCTGAGTATGCATAATAAATATCGGATAAGGTGGATGCTGCCAGGTGGGTTGCGTGTGCGCTGGCATTCCCACTCTCGTGATCTGAGTGCAGGATAGCATGCAAGCGCGTAAGATCCATATATTCCTGAGAAGACAAGCCTAGCATACATGCAAAGTTCCCCCCCCAGTCCAGTTCATCGCATGCCGGAACAAACTTCCCACCTCTATACTTCAAACTATAAATGTAGGCCGCAATTGCCGGCAGCTTAGCTGTCAGATTGAGACTGTCTTCCAGCATTGGCTCCCAATATTCATCCTTGGTCATACCTTCTTGGTAGCGCCGAGCGAACACTGAGCCGGTCTGGAGTGCCAGGATAGCCGATGAGAATAGCATCATGGGATGGGCATCGGGGGGCATCGCCTGCAAAACATCAATAACAAATTCCGGGATCTCACCCCGGCGTTTCCACTCATTCTCGACTTCAATAACATCTGCTTCCGTTGGAAATTCACCAATCAAGAACAAATAGTAAAGCCCACCCACGTAGGGCATTTCAGCCCCCGCCGGTTTCGGTAGATTTGCTAAGACCTCTGGAATCGTGTAACCACGAAACCTGATTCCTTCATTCGGATCTACGTACGATATGTCTGTTACCAGTGCTTTCACATCCCTCATTCCGTGAAAAGCCTGGGAGATCGTTACCTCACCGATAACTACGTCACCGCTTTCTTTGAGCAGTTTTGCCACCCGTTCTCGCCATTCGGGGAGCACAGCAGCTAATTTTTTCTTGATCGGCATATAATCCTCCAGATTAGAGCCCCAATTTTTCGATATTTTCAGCAACACCCTTAGCAGATGCTTTTAGTGCATTCTCTTCATCAGCAGTCAAGCTGTACTCGATAACTTTCTCGACACCTTTCCGTCCCAATTGCACAGGCACGCCAAAGAAAATGCCTTCCAACCCGTACTCTCCCTGCAAGTACGCCGCTGCGGGAACGATCAGGTGTTTATCTTTCAAGATGGCTTCCACCATTTGAGTGACCGCCACCGCAGGAGCGTAAAAAGCACTTCCAGATTTCAACAGGCTGACAATCTCGCCTCCCCCCTTGCGTGTCCGGTCGACAATCGCAGCTAAACGATCTGCAGGGAGAATTTCATCCAACGGCACGCCGGCAACATTTGAGTGACGGGTCAAGGGGACCATCTCATCGCCGTGCCCGCCCAGAACGTAACAATGCACATTTTCAACGCTCACACCCAATTCCATCGCGACAAAAGCTCGCATCCGGGCCGAATCGAGGATACCTGCCTGACCAACCACCCGCTGGGCAGGAATTCCCGCAGTCTTCATCGTCAAATACGTCATTACGTCTAACGGGTTGGTCAACACGACAAAAATTGCGTCTGGTGAGTATTTCATTGATTCTTCGGTTGCTTTGCGCACGATCTCAGCGTTTGCAGACAATAGATCATCCCGGCTCATTCCCGGTTTGCGGGGCAAGCCAGCCGTAATAACAATGATATCCGACCCGCGCGTGGCTTCGTAGTCATTACTGCCTGTTACCTGTACATCCGAACCAATAACCGGCAGAGCTTCCAGCAGGTCCAGGGCTTTGCCCTGTGGCATGCCTTCGACGATATCAACCAAAACCACATCAGCAATTTCCCGCTCAGCCAGCCAGTGAGCTGTTGTCGAGCCTGTCATGCCTGCCCCAACGATTGACACTTTATTTTCCATTCTTGAACACTCCCGGTTGTGAATTAGTTTCGAAAAAATACGCCTCGATTTGGTTAAGTGGGGCATAATCTCCAGGAAACATACGGTCACTACGCCCCGAACCCAATATCTCAACGACTGATCTCATTATGATTCGGATTTGACAAGCACAGGCGTCTGCGGCTCGTCAGAAGCCTGTTCCTGGATAAAATGAATCGCTTGCATTGCTGCTGCCGCACCCATCCCTGCCGAGGTGATTACCTGGCGGAAATGAGGGTCAGCGGCTTCACCTGCAGCGAAGACGCCAGCCACGCGGGTGTGCATTAGCTTATCTACGATCAGGTAACCTAACTCATCGATCTCAAGCTGCCCCTCAAACAATTCTGTATTCGGCTTATGCCCGATAAAGATAAAGACACCATCGGTCGCGTGCTCGCGCTCTTCACCGGTCACCGTGTCCTTTAATCGAACCCCGTGGACTGCTTCGCCACCCAGAATCTGTGTCACAACGGCATTCCAGACAAATGTTATCTTTGGATTCTCCATCGCCCGATTCTGTAAAATGACACCAGCCCGAAGGGAGTCCCTTCGATGGACAATGGTTACCGATTTGGCATAGCGGGTGAGGAAAATAGCCTCTTCCAGCGCACTATCGCCACCTCCGACAACAACTACATCCTTGTCTTTAAAAAACCAACCATCACAGGTCGCGCAATATGAGACACCTCGCCCGGTCATTTCCTTCTCACCAGGAACGTTCAAATGAAGCGGGGTCGCCCCGGTTGTGATGATGACTGTCTCAGCCAGGTATTCACCATTGTAAGTCTTCACCCTTAAGGGTCTTTTGCTCAAGTCAACTTCCGTAGCCGTATCAAACTCCACCTTTGCCCCAAATCGCTCTGCCTGCTTTTGGAACAGCTCCACCATCTCAGCACCACCCACACCTTCCGGGAAACCAGGGTAGTTCTCGACAGTGTAGGTCAAGGATACCTGCCCTCCCAAGTCCATCCCTGCCAGTACAACCGGGTTCAAATCTGCTCTGGCTGCATACAAAGCAGCAGTAAGACCTGCCGGTCCAGACCCGATCACCAGGACCTCAACATGCTGCTGCCCATCGGTCTTATTTGTACTTAGGTTACTCAGGCTAAAATCCATATTCGTACCCTCAATTTTCTGGTATTTTTAAATATTTTAGAATTTACGCAGTTGAAGGATGTACTGGGGGTGTTGCGTAAGTCCTATATGTATGAATTTATCAGGATAAACTGTTCATACTGCCAGGTATGATCTACATAATATATGATGCATCCAGCAGTAAAAAGTTGCATTAGAAGTCGATTAGTCTTGCAAGGCTACTGGCGTTGTTTCATGCACATAATCCAGCCACTCTGTGGATAACCTGCCTTCTCCATGAATGGCCGCCAAAAATGCATTTAACAATGCTTTGGTAATCGGCCCAACACCTCCTGAGCCTATGGGGCGGTAATCGATCATACGGACACCGACAATCTCCGCGGCTGTGCCGGTGATGAAGACCTCATCGGCTGTGTACAGCTGATCGCGGGTTATTGTCCTTTCTTCTACCTGAATACCCATTTCGGTCGCTAGTGCAAAAACTGAATCACGGGTAATCCCCTCTAATACAGTCGCCAGAGGAGGAGTGTAAAGCACACCTCTACGCAACATAAACAGGTTTTCTCCGGTACACTCTGCCACGTTCCCCAAAGGATCGAGTATGACTGCTTCATCGTACCCGGAGCGCAACGCTAACGTTTTCACCAGCATCGAGTTGACATAATTGCCGGTAATTTTTGCTTTCGTCAAGCTGATATTTGGGTGCAGCCGTGTGAATGAGGAAACCATCATATGAACGCCAGTCTCACGGGCTTCCATGCCCAGGTATGGTCCCCACTCCCAGGCTGCAATCCCAACTTTCGGAGTGGATCGGTCCATGTTCAAACCCATTGGTCCATCCATATGCATGATCGGGCGGATATAGCACTCATCATACCCATTGATACGAATTGTCTGGTGAACAGCTTCCCGGAGATCACCCACCGTATAAGGAAAATCCTGTATCCCAAGGATATGAATAGACTCTAAAAACCGCTCTAAATGCTCTCGTAGACGGAAGACGGCTGGACCGTGGCTGGTAGCATAACAACGAATACCTTCGAAAACACCAATTCCATAATGAATGGTTGGTGATATGAGATGCACCTTCGCCTGGTCGTAGGGAACAAATTCACCGTCCATCCAAATATATCCAGCTTCCATTTATTGCTCTCCTTTATTAGTTTGGTGGCCTGGATGTGCGAGGCTTTTATTATAATCGATGCCCATATTGGAACTCTTGGGCAGGCACTCTTCAAACATCCCAATTATCGAACAGAACCTTGCAGAGCGATCCATAACAAGACGAGTGCCGCCAGTCCAAACAATACTGCGGCAAAACCTAACTGACCTGCCAGGTAGAGCTGCACTGCTCCAATAAACAGTGCAGAAAAAACCAGGCTAGCGGCAATCTGGCGCAATGCCCGTTCAAGACGGCGGGTTGATTGAGTGATCTCAAGTATCCGGACCGAGATATCCCCTCGCTCCAGGCGGTCAAGCGCCGACTGTACTCTGATCGGGTAAGAGAACAAAGCCGTCACCAGACCACGCAGGTTTTCAATCCAAAACTCAGGTGAGGATCGCGCTTCCTCAGCCACCAGCTTGCGAGCATACGGGGCAAGATGCTCCCAGACATTGAACTCAGGATCCAGCCCAGTGCACATACCCGAGAGAATACCGACCGCTCGGGCCAAGAAGATGAAGTCTTGGGGGATCTGGAAAGGCATGGTGTATAACAATTCTCTGAACTCATTGGTGAAATCAACGATTTCATCTGTGCTAATGTTGGTTAGCTCAGTCATACTTTTCCCCCAAAACCGCTCGAACGCCTGCGCTTCTGCCTTTTCCAATAGAGTTAAATCAGCTCCGGGCAAGAGCATATCCAGCATTTTAAAAGATTTCAGTATTCTCCCTGTATCTTGCGTTCCAACCCCTATGAGCATCTCCCGTATACCTGCTTTTGTGTTTGGAGGAACTCGCCCAACCATCCCAAAATCAACAAAGGTGAGTTGCCAGGCGATATCATCTATTTCCGCCGGTTTTTCCGGATGTTCAGGTAGCGGGTACACAAACAGGTTGCCCGGATGTGGGTCAGCATGAAAGAAACCAGCTTCAAATATTTGTTTCAGATATGCATCTAATAACCTTGAGGCTACTTGTGACCGGTCTATACCCGCCGCGCCGATTGCCTTGTAATCGGTGATCTTTATTGCCCAGACATTCTCCAGAGTCAAGACCCGACGCGTTGTGTGGGACCACAAGATGCGGGGAACACGCACACTCATGTCGCTACTAAAATTATTGGCAAATGTTTCGGCATTCTTGCCTTCAGCCAGGTAGTCCACTTCTTCGTATAATATGCGGGAAAATTCTGCGATTAACGCCGGTACGTTTGCTCGCTTGCGGATGGGAGGATAGCGCTTTAACCAATTACCCACAGTGCGCAGTGCTGCAAGGTCGGTCTCAATAATCTTCTCGATATTTGGACGTTGAATCTTTACCACCACGCTGGATATCGACTCCCATGATGGATCAGTCGATCCAGTTGGCGGCTTTACCCACGCTAGGTGGACCTGTCCGAGGGATGCGGCAGCTAGCGGCTCTCGCTCAAAACGCGAGTATTTGTTATCCAACGGGCAACCAAACTCATTCTCGGCAACCTCACGAATTTCTTCAAACAAGACCGGAGGCACCTCGTCCTGCAATCCCTGCAACTCATCGGTGAACTCAAGGGGTAAAACATCCACTCGTGTCGATAGGAACTGGCCTACTTTAATTAGCACTCCCCCCAATTCAATCGCCAGTGTGCGGAAAGCGATTGCACTTTTACGAATTCTGCTTTTTCTGGTATTCTCAGCCCACCCACGCAGTCCAATCCGGGGCAGCACGATATCCCAAAAAATAAAGCCGCCCAGAATGCGCCCAAAGAACAGTACGATCCGGCGGTAGCGTTTCTTTATCATTGCCTTGAGATTATACCTTGCTTCACAGCCCGAACCTACAAAAGGTTCCAGCGAGATCTCGATCTGAAGACTATGCGCAATGTACAAGATTGATCTTTTCGTTATTCTTCTTTTGTGTTCTGATAAAGATATGGTATCCTTTATTCGACCCATGTCCAAGCACCATTTTTTCAGGGATCTTTACTCTCATTTCTCCTCCCCCATCACAGCTTTAGATTGTGGTGAAAAATGCGCGCCTTACAACCAGGGAGGTATTCCATTTTGTTGCGATACCCGTCACTCAGTGCCAACCGCATATGAGGATGAATGGGGATATCTCCAAGAGAACACGGATTTATGGCACCTGTGGCAGGTAAGGAACAGTCACCAACATCACCGCCTGGTAAATCAATTGCCATCCGGGCAGACACTGATTGAGTGCAAAGGATATCAATACTGCCAGCGTGATTTTCGTTCTCTTGCGTGCAGGGCTTTTCCGTTCTTCCCCTACTTCGCTTCTGGGGGATCATTCTTGGGCTTATCCTACTACTGGGAGTATGAGGACCGTTGCTGGGTAATTAGCAATCTGGCGG
>JBFYSV010000267.1:0-3843 GCA_041301185.1 Anaerolineae bacterium | reverse complement strand
GGTAGGCCTCATTGATCGTCTTGAACTTCTCTTCCGCTTCTTTATTACCCGGGTTGACATCCGGGTGAAGCTTGCGGGCCAACTGGCGATAGGTCTGCTTGATCCCCTTCAATTCGGCGTTCGGCGGTACACCTAATATTTCATAGTAATCTTTATAATCCATTGGGCACTGTGTTATTCGTCTTCTTGTTCATTGTCCGGCTCCCTGCCATTCCTGGACTGCCATCTTCTATAAGCAGCCTCAATTTCATCTGATGTATGGGTATCGCAGGCAACCAGTGGTTGATGTTCATCCGGCACGCAGTGACCGCCGGGGCTGGTCACGGTGCAATCCACCAGCCCGCCATCCGGGGTATATATAGCCAGAATGGTGTATATTCTGGCACATACAATGCAGCCATGCATCTCGACTGCATTTTTATTTTCAGACATAGCACCTCCAGGAATGCCAGGATTCAACTTAATCCCAATCCCATCAGAAACAGCGCCTGTCTACCGGGAAGATCTAGAGAGACTTCGATACTGGCGCATATCATATTACACCTATCCGAAAATTACCGAGTGAGGGGTGAGTTGGGGGTGTTGGAGGCGCAGAGCGCATCCAACACCCCCACAGAGCTCCCCGAATTTTAGGATAGATACTACAAGAAACGACATCCTGTGGCTTGAGGCTGGATTTGGCGATTACTTCGATATCACAGTCACGGTTATATTCAGGACGCAAAGGGTTCTGGAGCCAGCGACGATTGCCCATGTGGTGCTGTAGATGCCAGGTGTGCCTGGGGCAAGCATATCTACGATAATATTTCCACTTTCTCCATTTTTGATGGTTTGAGTGAAGTCATAACCATTTATCTCGTGCATCTTTGTGCCGCTGATATACTTGTAGTCTACCGAATCTGCGAACCAATCTTCTCCGCTGATATTCTTGACCTTCCAGACTGCATCGAAATCACTGAGAACTGTGATTGAACTCTTGGGTGCTGTAATAGTCACCACACAGTAATTCCCGGTAGGTTGCCCGGTTGCAACCGGGTTGGCTTGATCTGCCAGAGTTGTGATACCGACCCAGAGGGTCTGACCGAAGCGCCAACCTGCGGAATTCTCAATCTGCCAGAAACCCTGATAGGTTAATGGCTCCAGCGGAGCGATCAGAGTTACACTCAAATCAATGGTCTGCCCAGGAGCGACATTCGCAGGAATGTTTAATGGCTGTCCACTCATTTGCGCAGAAGAGACATTTCCATATGCGTACACCAGTTGGTAATTCGGTGTCCAGGTGCAGCTTCCTGTATTTTCTACTCGCCATGTTTTGACAAATCCTTCTCCAGGTTTAACATATGGTGGACTTTTCATATTGTTATCATCAAAGGTTACATCCGAGATGAATTTCATTCCGTCCACGCAGGCAGCTGGAACAACCGTTGGGGCGGGGGGAACTGGTGTGGGAGTGGATAGATTGGGCGGAATTGGGGTAGGCAAAACCCCAGTAATATCACTCTGAATATACTGTTGAATAAGGCTCAGTATCGTCCCGTCTGTGAGCATATCTTCCATCACCCGATTGATTTCTGCGTTTAATCGGGGTGTTCCCAATCGCATTGCAACTGCCAGATTTTGCTCCCAGAACCCCTTTCCAACCACTCGCAAATCCTGGCGGGAGCCGTAATAGCTGGCTGTTGCCTGACCGATGACCACCACGTCAACCCGGTTTTCAATCAGGTCCCGCACAGCCTCATCAATCTGCATGTAACTCAATAATTTATCTGCGCTCATCAGCCCGGTGTCAACCAGTAAACTTTGCACCATAATCTCATACGTGGTGCCTCGCTGCACGCCCACGCGAAAGCCAGCCAGTTGATTAAAATCGGTGATGCTCGTTATAAGTGCGTCATTTCTTGCCAGAATGGCGGTTTGGTTGACGTAGTAAATTGGCGAAAATGACATTTGGCTGGCGCGTTCGGGAGTAATGGAAATAGCGGCAATAGCCAGATCAATCTGGTTGAGTTGTAAGGCACCAGGAAGTCCTTCGAAGGTGAAATTCTGGATATCAACCGGAATATTCAGGCGACGCCCGATTTCCTCGATCAAGGCAATATCAAAACCAACAACCTGATAATTGGGATCGATGGAACTAAAAGGCGGGTAATCCCAGGTTGTGCCCACTACAATTCTTTGATTTTGCACAATACGATCCCAAACATCGTCGCTCAGTGGCGCAATGCTTGTTTCGGTTGCCGCAAGTATTACGGTCGGCGTGGGAATTGTGGTTGGGTTAGGTGTTGCCCCCGGCGCATAGCAGGATACAAGGATCATGCTCATGATAACCAATATTGGAAAAATTCTGGGCAAAAGCGATTTCATATTTTCATCTCCATAATTAATAATCCGGGGCTTCATTATTTTGACACCCGGTTGGCCCATACTAGCTTGCTAATCATTAATCCATCATACAACGAACACTCCCCGGCCACATCCATCGGCTGGGGAGTGTGTAACTAGGCCACTTGGGGGATGCTTTGAATTTAATTCAAACAAAAAAACGATCGCGGCCGCGAAGATTCTGTGCCGCGATCGTTATATCGCTTTTGGGTTGCGGTATAAATACCGCCTTGCAATTTGATCTGTCAACGGTGATCAAAGGCGCAAATATTCGATATCTTATTCACCCGCTTCACTGTCGAGCGCTGCGCGGCTTTCGGCCAATGGCGAGTTTTCCAGGGATTGGGTGATGCGCTGTTGAAGTCCTTTTTGGCCTGGCTTGCGTTTTCCGAGACTTTTAAGGGTGCCAAGCAGGTAAGTGGTGACCGCCTGGGTGAGCTTCTTGAGTGCATCGGCCGAAAGCTTTTGGCCTTTATCGAACCAGCGTACGGCCGCGTAGCCCATCACGACGGTTGTGGATGAGGCGACGGCCGCGCTCAGCAGCCAGCCCGGGAATCCTCCCAACTTGCTCAACTCTTGGAAGAGAGTCCGGCCCAAGAACCCCAGGCCAAAGGTGGCGACCAGCTCGGAGGCGCGCTGTGGGGTGATTTTATAGCTGTAGATGCGGGCGATACCGACCACCATGACCGACTGCGTGATCACCAGGGGAACAAAATCGATGACCGGCAGCGGCAACAATGCAATAGTGGCCGAGATCGAGGCTGCCCTGACGGTGGTTTGCCAGGCGAGTTGCCAGCGGTATTCCGGTAATGCCTGTCCCAGGGCGGCGACCATCTCAGGTTCGGTGGCTGCCACTGCCAGCAGCACTTTGCTGAGGTTCTTGCCATCTTTGGCGACAATTGGAACGATTTGATCGGGCTTCAAGCCCAGGTTCAGCGCAGCACTTGAAAGGACACTTTGCAGGTCTTTGCGGGGTACCAGGTCAATCTTGTTCAGCACCACCACGAAAGGCTTTTCCAGAGCCGTAAGCTCGTTGAATAGTTCCTGCTCGGTCTTTTTAATCCCCTGGATGGCATCGTAAACCAGCACCAGGAAATCGGCCTCACCGGCTGCCGACAGGGCCAGATCTTTTTCCTTCTCGCCGACGCTCCCCACAGCATCCGCGCCGGGTGTATCGACCACGGTAAACAGAGCCGCATCGGCCTGTTGATTTACCGTTGTGGTGCCCGGCAAAGGACCCACCCTGGCCAAGTCGCGTTTATTTTGTACCAGCTGGTTAAACAGGGTGGATTTGCCGACGTTGGTCGGGCCGACGATGGCTACCCGGTGCTTGTTGCCAAAGGCCTGCCGGATCTGGGCGGTGGATAACTTGACCAGCCGTCGCACCAAATTCGCATCCTCTGGGAAACCGGAGAGTAGCGACAGGAAGCTAGCCTTTTCAGTAGGCCCCAAAGCATCCCA
>JBFYSV010000266.1:0-4587 GCA_041301185.1 Anaerolineae bacterium | reverse complement strand
GATTGGCATATTCATTCTCTTGAGCTGCCAACAGCTGCAATTTACTCCAGTTCCGACGATCTTTGAGACCTCACCGGTATCCACACCCACAGCCTGGATACTATTCAATCGGGTCAGGCTTCCATTAATTAAAAATGGGTCGGAGTATACGCCGACACCGTTCCTGCCCCACGCCACTACCCCGATTGTTCTCCCCACCCCAATCCCTCAAGCTTATCCGGACTTAGATGCCAGAGCCTCCCAGCCCGACTCGCCCCTGGTGACCCCCATCCCCAGGCAGATGCCGCTGCTCGGCGATCAAGCGCAGGCCGGGAATGACCTTATCAACATATTGCTAATTGGCTCCGACCAGCGCACCAAGGGTCCGTATTTTCGGACCGATACCCTGATAATTGCCTCGATCCGTCCCAGGGATCAGGTGGTATCGTTGATATCTATCCCAAGAGATTTATTTGTATATATTCCTGGATGGACGATGCAGCGGATCAATACCGCCTATCTGCACGGGGAGATGAGCAAGTATCCTGGGGGTGGGGCAGCTCTCTTGAAGGATACAATCCTGTACAACCTCGGCATCCGGATAGACAACCTGGCAATCGTCGATTTCAATGGGTTTATAAAAATTGTCAATGTTTTGGATGGAGTGGATGTCCCTCTGGCCTGTCCATATACAGATTGGCGAGCGATCAATCCCAAAGGCAACCTGGAAAATCCGAACAACTGGAAATTATATACCGTGGGTCCAGGTGTCGTTCACATGGATGGTGAATTTGCGTTGTGGTACGCTCGCTCTCGCTTGCGCTCGAACGATTTCGACCGTGGCAGGCGGCAGCAAGAAGTATTGCGTTCGCTATATACGAAAGCCCTGCAATTGGACATATTGCCGCGGATACCGGAACTATACCAGCAGTTAAGCGAGATTGTAAAAACAGACATTGACTTGAATGACGTGCTAGCTCTGGCGCCGATGGCCCTCAAGCTGGATGCACCCCGGATCCGCAGCTATTATGTAAGCAGTAAATATGTAAAAGGCTGGTGGACACCTCAGGGCGCCAGCGTACTGTTGCCAAAACGTGAAAAGCTTGAGCCCATGCTCCAGGAAGCGATGTCCCCACCTGATAATGAAGAGGACGAGCGGCTAAGTATAATTGTGGAAGTCCGGAATGGTACCAAAAACGATGACTTGCAAACCCTGGCTGCTGAGCGGCTGCATTATGGCGGTTTCGAGACCCTATACTCTGATCAAAGCGTGGATGAGAGCACAAAAACATGGTTGTATGATTTAACAGGCGGGCAATATCCTGCAGTGGGCGAGTACATTCTTAAAATCCTGGGTTTGCCAGCTGAACGACTTCAGCCTGGGGATACTGCAGGAAGTAAAGCTGCTTACGTCTTAGTGATAGGCGCTGACTATAATCCTTGCTTTAATCCATCCAAGATCAATCGCTAAGGGAACCCAGCAGAAATGCTCTGGCAAAGGAGGTAATATCGATGTCTCTTAAGGGAAAAGGATTCTTTATCTGGAAGATTCGCGAATGCGAGAATGGGGATTTGCAGGCGATCGCTAATACAGCTGCCAGAGCGGGTCTGGGCCATGTTCTGATCAAGATAGCCGATGGGACCTATAGCTATAATATCGATCCCAGCGGGGTTGATCTTGTGCCCGCATTGGTTCAGAAATTGTCGGCTCAGGGAATTGAAGCCTGGGGGTGGCAATACATTTATGGAGCTGATCCTATCGGAGAAGCAAATAAAGCCATCCAACGTATCAATCAAACCAGGGTGAAAGGATTTGTGGTCGATGTAGAAAAAGAGTTCAAAGAGCCGGGCAAAAGATTAGCCGCGGTGAAGTATATGGACCGTTTGCGAGCCGCTTTTCCAGATTTGCCTGTCGCCTTGTCATCCTACCGGTTCCCGTCATATCACCCCTTGGTCCCGTGGAAGGAGTTTTTGGATCAGTGCAATTACAACATGCCCCAGGTTTATTGGGTCTTGGCGCATAACCCTTCAGACCAGCTTGCTCGCTGCGTCCAAGAGTTCCAATCCATCACACCCTACCGCCCGATCATCCCGACCGGGTCAGCGTATAAGAGCGGCCAATGGCAGGCAACGCCAGAGGATATCCATTCTTTTCTGAAGGCTGCCGAAAAACTCAACCTTACCGCTGCAAATTTTTGGGAATGGTCAAACTGCCGCAACTTTATCCCTGGAACCTGGCAAGAGATTGCAAAATATCCGTGGGCATCTGGTTCTGCAAAGAAGGATATCGTTGTGCAATACATAGATGCGTTAAATGCCCGCGATGTTAACCGTCTTGTGAGCCTGTATAACCCCAGTGCAGTGCATATCAATGCTTCGAGAACGATCCAGGGTGCTGGTCCAATCCAAACGTGGTATGAAACATATATCAATCAGCTGATGCCCAACGGGAAATTTACCTTAACAGGGTATTCAGGAAGCGGAAATTCTCGCCACCTTACGTGGACAGCGGTTTCGGACCGAGGAGTGGTTCGCAACGGAAACGATACAATCGGGCTCCATGATGGGAAAATTGCTTATCATTACACCTTCTTTTCCCTGGATAATTAGCTGCCTTACTCCCATCAATATTGCTGTCCAGTTCAAATCGAGACACACCTTTTTAGTAGATCGTAGACAGATTCAACACCGCCAGCTGCCAACCGTTTTTGGTATCAGCAACTGGCGGTTTATACTTTGCTTTCCCATTGTTAAGATGGTTTTGTGGGTGGTTTTCTCGACCGGGGCGAAGTTCCAGGTTTCGTGGAGGAGGTTTTTTTTGCTGGGGCAGCTGGTTTCGATGCGGATGAGCGGCGGGTGGTTTGGGTGCCTGTCTTGGGGCTTGTCTTTCGTTTGACTGCTGGTTTGTCAGCAGGTTGGATTTTTTCACTTCCCCGCGTGGGTCTGGCTGGCTCGTCATTCAGGATGGGTCGTTCCACTTCCCAGGGTACTGTGACACCAGTCACCTGGTCGCCTGCTTTGAGCTCCTGTATGACCTTGCCGCGAGCCGTCCGTCCTTGAAGAGGCGCTTCATCCAGGCGGATCATTTTTGCAGCCAGTTTTTTAAGCTGCAATGTAATCCGCGTGCTGCCTTTTCCGGCAGCCACTCCTACGGCTCGAATCTTTGCAGGCAGCTTCCAGGCAACAACTCCTTGTCCATAGCGCCCTTGCACCGGGAATTGGGCTGCTGTAACCCGCTTGGCGCTGCCGTCTGTGGCTACCATGAAGATCTCCGTTGTTCGCTTGAGCAGCTCGACTCCCACAACCTCGTCGTCCTGCTGGAGCTTAATCCCCATCACGCCGGCTGCCACAAGTCCCATCGGGCGAATATCGTTTTCGGTGAAGCGGATCGCCATCCCTAAGGCTGTCATCAGTAGAATTTCGCTCTTCCCATCCGTCAATCGTACCCAGCCCAGCCTATCGCCATCATTCACCTTGGCAAGGATAAAAGTGTTTGCCGATGGACCGGGTAACTCCGATAGCGCCGATTTTTTTAACATACCCTGGCGGGTAGCTGATAGGATGTACCAGTCATCTGCCAGCCCGGCTTTTGGCGGCAGGGTGAAGGCTGCTGCCAGGCTATCGCTATCGGTAAGTGCCGAGATCTTGGCAAAATGTGTGCCGGTGCCAGCCTGGCTGGCTTCTGGGACAGATTGGAGTAATAAAGCAGCGACTTTACCATCTTCGCATACCAGGTAAAGCGTATCGCGAGTATTTACTTTCAGAAGCCATCTCGGTGCATCCGCTCCGCTTTGTCTTGGAGGCTTATCGTTTGCAGTTCGAGAGATTTGACCGTTGGCGTTGATCATCAACCAGACAGTCTGGTCTGGAGCTAAATCCGCGGTAGTCAGTGGGGAAGCGGTCTCGCCGGGTTTCAGCTGGGCGATCTGAGTCCTGCGCCGATCTCCGTAGGTGGCTTTCACGGCTTCCAGCTCTTCTGTGGCAACTTGGCGCATCTTCTTGGGAGAGCGCAGAAGCTGCTCCAGGGACTTTATAAGGGCGGTAACTTCCTGGTATTCGGTTTCAATTTTCTTTCTCTCTAACGAAGCCAGACGCCTGAGCTGCATATCCAGGATTGCCTGTGCCTGGATCTGGGTGAGCTTGAACCGTTTTTCGAGCCTGAGCCTGGCGGTCTCAGCATCTGGCGCCCGGCGGATCATGGCAATGACTTCGTCCAGGTTCTTCAAAGCCACGCGCAATCCCTCTAGGATATGGGCGCGTTGGCGGGCTTTGTCAAGCTCGTACTCGCCCCGCCTGCGGATCACTTCCAGGCGATGGTCGAGATAGACGCGCAACGCCTGTTTGAGGGACAGCAAGCGCGGTTCACCATCGACCAGAGCCAGCATGATGATGCTGAAAGTGCTTTGCATGGGAGTGTATTTATACAGGTCGCGCAGGATGGTGTGTGGATCAGCCGTCTTTGTCAGTTCGATCACAATCCGCATGCCATGCCGGTCGGACTCGTCTCGCAAATCGGCGATCCCGGTCAGCTTTTCCTCACGCACCAGCTCTGCGATTCTTTCGATCAGAGAGGCTTTGTTGGTCATGTACGGCAGCTCGGTCACAATG
>JBFYSV010000262.1:0-41286 GCA_041301185.1 Anaerolineae bacterium | reverse complement strand
GGTCAACCTGGCTTGCGCCGAGATGATGGCGTATTACAACCTGCCGCACGCCGGTACCTCGGGCAGCGGCAACGGCTGGGGACCTGACCTGCTCTCCGCTGAGATGTACTGGATGAATCACATGACCTTCTGCCTGACCAAGGGCGGGTTATCCCCATTCGTCGGCGATACCCTCACCTCCAAGGCATTCTCCCCCACCAACGCGGTGTATGTGCATGAGATCATCCGCCAGGTGCTCGACTACTCGGCAGGTTTTCAATTCGACGAGACAACCGCTTGCCTGGATGAGATCAAGACCGAGGGACCCGGCGGGCATTTTCTCACCTCACCCACCACGCTGGCAAACTACAAGCACGCCTACTACACCAGCCCGATCTTTCCCCGCTACTCAATGGAAAATTGGGTCGAGGCCGGGCGTCCCCAGGCGATGGATGTCCTGCGCCAGTACACCCGCCAGCTGCTGACTGAACTGGAAGCGCCTGGCGATCATGACGAATTGCTAATGAAGGGGGAGGCTTTTATAAAGGGACTTGGGTAAGCGGTCTTACATGTAATCCCCCCGGCTGCGCAGCGTAAAACCCTATAAGCTAACGTCAGCACGGGAAAAATCTTTGTGCGGTTAAAGTGTCATTATCCCGGATTCGCGTTTAATACAATTCCGGATTCTTAAAAGGTATCAGAGCCAGGGTTACCGCAGGTTCATAGAAAGTCGTCCTGGTTAATACATCACCCGTAAGGATACCCACCGCGCCGTTGGCTTGCTTGGAATTGCTTGTTCCGAAAACAATGTCGTCCGCTTCTCCGAGCTCTTTTCCTTGCCGGATCAGTTCGGCTACTTTTGGAGGCAGGAAAAATGATCCTGTCTTACCTTTTCCGATCTTTCCGTCTCTGGATTTGACTACCACCCAAGCAAACGCGGATAACTCTTCATCGATTAATTGAAGTCCCCCTTCTATCCCCACCCAAAAATCTGCTTCCGGTTTAAGTCTTGAGACGTTATTGGCGCGGTTGGTTGCGCCTTTTATGGTCTCTTCTTCACTCATGGGTTGATCGGGCACTTCAGAAGGAGCGGGTACTCCGCTTATGACAAAGGATTCTCCGGGAAACATCTTGGTAAATCCGATTTCAGTGGATTTTATCTTTACCGGGTTCGTGGAAGCAACAACGAGCTTTATCATTACAAGAAGTTTTCCTCGAAAATGCAAAAGTTGGTCAAATCAATGGTCTCCCAGTGAATATATTCGTCAAACCTCACTTTTTGTACTCCACAGAAAGGCGCGCTGCCAGATCAGGAAGTAGCCAATTGGAGGGATCTAACAACTTGCTTTATCCTGTACACTTTTGTACAGGATAAATTATCGTGTGTGTTCCAAGGCTTATCGAATATCCCTCAGAATCTCCCGCGCCGCGTTATACCCCGAGGCGCCGGTTACCCCACCGCCGGGGTGCGTGCCTGTCCCGCACAGGTACAGGCCCTCCAGCGGTGTGCGGTAACGCCCGTACCCGGCGACCGGGCGCATGAACAGCAACTGGTCCAGGCCCATCTGCCCGTGGTAGATATCACCGCGGGTCAGGCCGTAGTCATGCTCCAGGTCGAGCGGGGTTAGCACCTGGCTGTGCAGGATGGCATCGCCAATCCCGGGGGCGTAGGCTTCCAGGCTGCGCAGAACAATGTCGATTAGCTCTCCCCGGCGCTCATCCCAACTGGCATCCTTCAAGGAATAAGGCGCATAGTAGAAATCAATGCTCATCAGGTGCTCGCCAGCCGGCGCCCGGCCCGGATCGGTCAGAGTGGGCAAGACAATGTCTAGCACCGGCTGGGTGGGTATGCCCCCATACTTGGCTTCATCGTACGCCCGCTCCAGGTAATCCATTTCTGGACAGATCAGGATATGCCCGCAAAGCTGCTCGCGAGATGCGTTCTGAAAGGCAGCCTGCCCCGCTGCACGGAAGTCCGGCAGACGTTTCAGCCCAAAGCTCAGCCGCGCCAGGCTTGAGTGCAGGCGGATATTCTTCACCTCCCGCACAAAAGCCACCTCCAGGTTGGGCGCACCGACCAAGTCAAAGAACGTGCGCCGCGGCTCCGCATTGGAAACCACCACCCTGGCAGTGATCTGCTCGCCTCCCGCCAGGCGTACCCCTGCGGCGCGCCCTCCGTCCAGGATGATCTGAGCCACAGCCTGCCCGGTGCAGATTTCAGCCCCGGATTGCTGAGCAGCCTCCGCCAGCGCTAGCACCAATGACCCCATCCCGCCCTGGACAAAACGGCTGGAGCGGAAGCCCTCTTCCGCCTGCAATGCGTGATACAACAGCGTGAAAGTCGTCCCCGAGGCGCGCGGCCCCTGAAAGCCGCCCATCACGCTGCCTGCCGCGATGGCGCCCTTTAGCGCATCACTTTCAAACCACTCGTCCAGGAAATCGGCTACCGGCATCGCCAGAACGCGCATGAATTCCATCATCTCCTGGTCGCCGAGCCTTTTCAGGTTGAGGGCAGCGGGCAGCCAGGGCAGCAATTCGCCGGCGTGCAGATCGGGCAGCGAGGGCGGCGTTACCGTCATCATCCGCTTCAGCACCCGCGTGAAATGAGAGACTTCTTGCAGGAATTTGGGGTAGCGCTCGGCATCCGTCTGTGAAAACGCGGCGATCTCTGCCACGCTCCGCCTGGTGTCACGCCACAAGGTAAGCGACCTGCCATCTGGCTGAGGCGCATAAACCAGAACTGGACTCTCCAGCCAGCGCAAGCCGCGCGCCTCCAGATTCAGCTCCGCGGCGATCTCGGGGAGGAACAATCCCGCGTCCCGCGCCCCAGTATCCACCTGGTAACCAGGGAATACCGGCTCTGTGCTTGCCGCACCGCCGATCGTCTGGCGCTGCTCCACCACCAGCACCCGCTTTCCAGCCTTCGCCAGGCTGGCAGCCGCCACCAGCCCGTTGTGACCGGCACCGATCACGATAACATCATAATGATTGTTCGCAGGAGGTTTCGTCATGCTTACCAATCCTTGAGGATAACTTGCGCAGCCAGTTTGCCGGGAGCACCGGTGATGCCTCCGCCGGGATGGACCGCAGAGCCGCACTGGTAGTAATTGCCCACCGGGGTCGTGTATTTTGCCACGCCGGGCGCCGGGCGCAAGAAGAACAGCTGAGATAGGCTCAGCTCGCCCTGGAAGATATTGCCCTCGGATAAGCCGGTCGTCCGCTCGATATCCAGCGGGGTGAGCACCTGGCGGTGCAGGATGATATCCTTCAAATTCGGGATGTACTCTGCCAGCGTATCCACAACAATATCCCCAAAGGCCTCCCGCTTCTCATCCCAATTCCCCTCACGCAGCTGGTAAGGGGCGTACTGGACAAAACATGACATGACATGTTTTCCGGGAGGCGCCATACCCGGATCGATCATCGAGGGGATGATCGCATCAATATAGGGATGCTGGGGTAAATTGCCGTATTTGGCATCGTCGTACGCCCGTTCAATATAATCAATGCTCGGGCTGATAGAGATCGCCCCACGCAGGTGCGCGCCAGGTCCAGGCAGGCAAGCCAGGTCTGGGGCGGCATCCAGCGCCAGGTTCACCTTGCCGGATGAGCCCCGATAGACGAACCTGCGCAGCGAAGCGGTGAGCTCGTCTGGCAGGATGCCCGGGTCGATCAGCTTCAGGAAGGTCTGATTGGGGTCCAGGCTGGAAACCACCACCCGGGCATGCAGCTCCTCGCCGCTTTCCAAAGCCACGCCCACCGCCTTGCCGTCTTTGACGATCACCTGGGCGACCGGTGCCTGGGTGCGGATCTCCACCCCCAGGGCGCGCCCTGAGCTTGCCAGGGCATCCGCAATCCCACCCGTACCGCCTTTGGAGAAGCCCCAGGCGCGGAAGACCCCATCGATCTCGCCCATGTAATGGTGCAGGAGCACGTATGCCGTGCCGGGCGAGCGGGGTCCCATGAATGTGCCGATAATCCCGCTGGCAGACAGCGTGCCGAGCAAAGGCTCCGATTCAAACCAGCGGCTCAAGAAATCTGCCGAGCTCATCGTCATCAGCCGCACAAGGGTGTAAAACTGGTCGCGCTCCAGACCCAGAAAATGGCGCGCCATCCCCAACAATGCATTCAGCTCTGCCGGGTTGAGGCTGGTCGGGTCAGGCGGCACGATACCCAGCACGTACTTGACCGCCTTCGCCATAAAATACATCATCCGGCTGTAATCTTCGTAGATGTCCGCATCCCGCTGAGAGAACCGGGCAACGTTGCGGTAAGTCTCGTAGTGGTCGGCTCCCCGGTAGAGATAATCGCCATTTGGCAGCGGAGTCAGGGTGCTTTCCAGCGGCAGGATCATCAATCCATGCCGGGTCAGGTCCAGGTCTCGGATGATCTCGGGGCGGAAAAGGCTGACGACATAAGAAAAAACAGTGAACTTGAAACCGGGGTAGATCTCCTCGGTGACGCTGGATCCACCCAGAATATGGCGCCGCTCCAGGAGCAGCGTTTTCTTGCCGGCGCGGGCCAGATAGGCTGCGGTGACCAGCCCATTATGGCCTCCACCGATCACAATCGCATCGTATTCACTTGGCATCTTCAAGCCCTCTTTCTGGGGGGATTGTAGAAAGGCGTCTTGACCAGGCGGGCATCCGCTTTCTGGCGGGTATATTCCACGGTTATTTCAACGCTTACCCGGTCTTCATACCCCGCGTACTGCTTTTCCACCGTTGCGATACCGATGTACTTTTTGAGCAGGGGTGAAAATGTGTGGCTGGTCATCTGCCCGACCTGCCTCCCATCCTTGTATATCGGCACGGCAGACCGCGAAGCCCGGCCTGCCACGCGCGGCGTCAGGGCATAGCGGGCATACTGGGCTTCCAGCGAGTTCCAATCCACCTCGACCCCGACCATCTCCCATTTCGAGCCGCCAGCTTTCTCTGCCTGTAAAGCCTTGCGCCCGATGAAATCTCCCTTGTCAAGATTGACCGTCCAACCCAGGCCGACTTCATAGGGGGACGATTTCTGGTCAGGGATCAAAGCATGGCGGGTGGAGATGTAATCGATCTGGATCATGATCAACCCGGCTTCGATGCGGGCGATATCCAGCGCCAGCATGCCGGCTGGTGCAATCCCATAGCCTGTGCCGTGCTCGATCAGCATATCCCATAAGGTGATGGCATGTTCGGGTGCTACCCACAGCTCGTATCCCAGATCGCCGGTATAGCCGGTGCGGCTGACTGTCAGGGGGATCGCTCCGGCTTGGGCGGACGCCAGATGATAGTACTTCAGCCCTTCCAGGTTTGTTCCCCGTAAAACCTGCTGCAAAATTTGGCGCGAGCTGGGTCCTTGCAATGCCAGGGCTGCCAGGTCTGAGGAGACATCACGAATATCAACGTCCAGCCCGTAAGCACAATCCTGGAACCAGGCCAGGTTCGGGTCCGCCGCAGTGATCCGGAAATGGTCATCCGCCAGCCGGGCAACGGTGCCATCATCGATCACCTTGCCTGCGTCATCGCACCAGGGCGTGTATATCACCTGCCCCACTGCGCAGCGGCTAAGGTCGCGGGTTATGACCCGGTTTACAAAGCGCAAGGCTTCCGGGCCGCGCGCCTCGTACTTGAACAGCGGCGAGACATCGATCAGCGCAGCCGCGTTGCGGATGGCGTAATACTCCCGGTCGTGGAGGTGCTCGTACAGCGAAGCAGCCAGATAGCCCGACCAGTCGCGCCATTCGTGGCTTTCACACAATGCAGAGGTGCGAGGGTAGAAAGGGGTTGGAATAGGCATAGGCGATCCCTTATACAATATACCTGTATGAACAATGGTGTGGCACTACACTCGAAACAGCCGCGGTGTAGTCTATCATTAGACCGGCTCAACCGGCAATGCTGAATTTTCTGCTCCAGCCAGGATCACCAGCCCCATCCCTACTAGGGCATCTACCCCGGAGCTGCTTCCCCAGCCGGCGAGAGAAGCTGCGCCTACCCCAGGATCGGATGCCTCGCTCAGCAAGCCGTCCAGCCCGATAATCAGCCGCTCGTCAGCCTGCCCCTGGCTGGCGCAGTCAATCAGATTTGCCGACAGCAGGGTGGTGCGCTCATACGCCCCCCGTACGATTACCTGGTTGAGCAGCATGAAATCCAGCCCGGGTGCCAGCTCATGTCCCCAGCGGTTCAGCGCCAGCAGAAACCCGATTGCCAGGTCGTCCCCGGAGGGGGTCAGTCCCGCGCCCATACCCAGCAAAGGCCCAATCGAAGCCGCGATCATGGCTACATCCCGGTTGAAACATGCCTGGCGCACGGCAGCCAGCTGCGCAAAGGTTTTCTTCTGGCGTTCACTTACCTGCCTGTCTGGGCTCAACATTGCTCCCAGAATACCGGCAAGCGGGCTGGTTTTCTGCATCCGGTCAAGCTCCAGGAGGACGCCCTCCAGCCGGTTACAGCGCTGGTCGGGAGTGATAAGCCTGCCCGGCAAGTCTGGCGGTTGCCAGTCTTTTGCTCCCCGACAATCCACCTCCAAACCCAAGGCCGGAAAAACCAGTCGCCCCGGATATATTTCCACCCTGGCGCCTTTTTCCAGCAGAGACAGGTCCCTCTGCCCTGCCTCAAGGTTGAGCGTCAGCGGTCCCCGGTATCGCTCGAAAGACAGGAACAGCATCCAGCCAGCCGCTATATGCAGGAATACACCCCGCGAGGAAACCCCAATCACGCTGGCGTATTCTGCACCAGCCAGGATTCGCCTGGCGACAGACCCAATATACGTAACCAGTATTTTCCTCAAGGGTATCTCTTGCAGGCGCCCCGCTCACATCTCGGTCTCGGTTGCCTGCCATGTCAATAAGCCCGGCATCTGGTCAGCTGGCACGTACTTCGCCGTCCCGGGTTGGAAGACAATATCCTCCCTGGCACAGTAATACAGCTTCATCCAGCGGCTGATGCGTTGCTCCGCTCGCCGTTTGGCTACCCGGCTGGCCTCAAGTTGGCTTTCGTAGCGGGCGACCATGGCTTTGCGTTTCCATAAGTACACCCCATAAAAGGCTGCCAGGAGAATCAGCGCGGGTACAAGGTTGCCCTTCTGGCTGGTATAGATGCCGTAGATGAATACCGGGAGGATCAGGCTGAAGGTAAGCACAACCAGATCGGGGTGCAGGGCGCGGAAAGGTGCTCCTTTTCCAGCCGAAGGCGGCTTCAACCTCCGGCTGAGCAGGCGCAATTCAGTTGCGCTCAATCCGAGCATCTCGACTCCCGGCGCAGAGGCGGCGTCCCCTTCTGGCTTGAGATTGCCTTTCCTGGCTGAGCGGTCCAAGCCTATCCCGCTGATATAAAGAGAACTGACCTTTGCTACCTGATCAGATTGCCCGCATGCCGGGCAGAGGATGGTTTTATTCATCGTAGCCGCTTATAGTTTGAATGCCCAGCTAAAAGCGACAATCCCGATCGCAGTCGGGACCCACCAGTAGGGCTGCGCGGCCGGGATGGGCAGGATGCTCAGGTAGAGCAGCACCCCCACCAGAATTGCCGCCACGCCAAACCCGGCGATCACCCGGTCGCGCGTATGCGGGCTGAGGATCGTGTACTGAGGAGATTTCTGACCAGCCTGGATCTCGGCATTCTTTTTCTTCTTCGCGGTCCCTTGCGGTGCGGTTGATAGCCGTTTCACCCGCTCGCGCTGCAAGCCGATCAGGCGCAAGTAGAAGATCAAGACTGCGATGATGACAACTGCCAGACCCGTATCAATATTCATGTTTCCTCTCTGAGCTCCAGATAATGGCCGTCAGTCACGGGTCAATCCACCTGTCCGGTTAGAAAACTGTGGCAGTTTCTAACCAGTCCAGTTCATTTACAAGCAGCATAAATATACCTCACTTAGACAAAAATCACATCAAGAAGATGACATCTACCATTTGTTATGGGGGTAAAACCCCACAATAATAATAGAGCAAATTGGCATCTGGTAAAAGAGTGTCTTTTTTACCACAATGGTGTTACAAAATGTAGCCACGCCTGTAATTCTCTGGCTTTTTCCTGTGGATCCTTAAGCTCGATCAGGTTTTTCTCTGGAAGTGGCAAGAAGGAGGTGTACATATCGTATTGACCTGGCAACCACCTCAACTCTAAACACCTGTCCTCTTTTGAATCACGATGGAGAATTGATTAGCTATGACAACCGCAACTCAACCCAAAGTTAAAGGTTACTTGCCAGCAGATAGACCGGATTGGGGAGCACTCCTCAGCCTGGGTTTCCAGCAGGTGCTAACCATGTTCCCTGCCACGGTGCTGGTTGCAATCCTGACCAAGTTTGATGTGGGTGTGACCCTGACAGCCAGTGGCATTGGTACGATCATCGCATTACTGGTTACAGGCAGGCGCATTCCGCTCTACTACGGATCCAGCTTCAGCTACATCACTGTCGTCGTAACCACGATGAGCCTGTATGCCACCGACTGCTTCAATGACCCCGCCACCTTCTATTGCCCGGATGGCGTGCGCATCGTCCAGGTCGGCATCATAGGGACTGGAATTTTGGAGATCCTGGTCGGTTTGCTGATCATGCGGATTGGTAAGGAGGCGCTGGATAAAATCTTGCCTCCAGTGATCACCGGCAGCGTGGCGATCGTGATCGGTATCGCCCTGGCTGGTTCAGCGCTTGGCATGGCCAGCGGGAATTGGACGGTAGCGTTAATTACCCTTATCATTACCATTCTCTTCTCTGTGTACTTGCAGGGAAAAGGGTTAATTGGTATGCTGCCCATCTTGCTGGGAGCCATTGTCGGCTATATCGTCTCGGCGATCTTCTTCCCGGCGATGATGAATTTTGCAATCATCGGTCAGGCAGCCTGGATCCAGATCCCCAATTTCACCTTCCCCGCCTTCAATGACCCCAACGCCTGGGCTGCGATCACCGGCATCGCCCTGATCGCCATCGCTACCATCCCGGAAAGCACTGCTCACCTGTACCAGATGAGCCTGTATATCGACCAGCTCGCCAAGGAGCTTGAACGCCCGGCGCTAGAGATCAAGCGCCTGATCGGTCTCAACCTGGTGGCGGACGGCAGCGATGATATCGTGGTCGGTTTCCTGGGCGGTTGCGCCGGGACCAACTACGGCGAGAACAACAGCCTGATGGCGATCACCCGCTGCTACTCCGTACCCGTATTGATGGCTGCTGGCGTGTTTGCCATCTTGCTTGGATTTGTCGGCAAGCTGGCGGCGGTGATCAACACGCTGCCTACGCCGGTGGTCGGCGGGCTATCCATCTATCTCTTCGGTGTGATCGGCATGCAAGGTATTGCGCTGATCCAGTCCGAGAGGGTTAACCTCTTCGAGCCTCGCCAGCTTGCAGTCGGCGCGATCATCTTGATCACCGGCATCGGCGGCAACCTGGCTCTTCCAAACGGCATGTTCCCGTTCCCAATCCCGGTTCTCTTTCCCAGCGGCATCCCGGCGATTGTCTTCTCAGCGATCCTTGGAATCGTAATGAACCTGATCTTCCTGATCTTGCCACCCAGCCGGTTTGGCGTACAGGATCGAGAAAACATCAATTTGTAATCCTGAATCCAGATGAGTTGGAAACGGAGTTTGGTCATTTTCCAAAAACAGGGTATGATTTACCTGATTGGAGAATAGACCAGGCTCCGTTCCAACATCTCCAATGCTTGTGAGGTTATGGAATATGGCAATCGATGCCCACCCAGAACTCCCCGAATTTGATTATTTCCGGCCTGCAACGTTGATGGATGCAAGCCGATTTCTGGCCCAGCACCCCGCTGAGGCGCGACCGCTATCGGGCGGAACGGATATTTTCGTCCGCATGCGGGATGGTTTCTGGCATGATAAATACCTGGTAGATGTAAAAAATATAGATGGCGTTTCTGAACTACGCTTTGACCCGACCTCCGGGCTAAGCCTGGGCGCCGGGGTGAATATGAACCGGGTGATCGCCTCTCCTCAGGTGCAGGAACACTACCCCTTGCTGGCAGAAGCCTGCCGGACGGTGGCCTCATACCAGCTTCGCACCCGGGCGACCGTGGTTGGGAATATCTGCAACGCCTCCCCCGCCGGGGACACGATTGGAGCCTGCCTGGCGTACGGGGGAATCCTGAACATTCACGGCGTGGACGGTTTCCGCCAGGCGCCCCTGGCGAGTTTCTTCTTAGGGCCGGGGAAAACCATCTTGCAGCCCGGAGATATCGCCACCACCGTCCATTTCCCGCTGCCGCCCGCCGGCAGCGCAGGCACCTATATCAAGCTGGGACGCAACACATGGAGCGATCTGTCCATTGTCGGCCTGACAGCGCTAGGTTACCCGGATCCCGCGGCTGTTTCAGGCTACCGTTTCCGGATTGTGCTGGCATCCGTAGCACCGACTCCGCTGGTCGCCGCCACCGCCCAGGACTACCTAGAGGACACCCCGCCCAGCCCCCAGGCTTTTAAACAAGCAGCTATCCTGGCGCAGGAGGCTTGCAACCCGATCGATGACGTGCGCGGCAGCGCCCGCTATCGCCGGGCAATGGTGCGCAACCTGACCGAGAAAGCCTTGAATAAGGTGTACAAGCTGATGGAGAATCGAGGGTAGCCGGTTGCCAGTCAGAACGTGACTGACAACCGCATTTGCATCCAGACTCTCTCAACCCGAAACGAGGTAGATTATGTCGAATCATCTCATTGCAGTGACTGTTAATGGTGAATATGAACAGGTGGAAGTACCTTCCCAAATGACCCTGCTGCAGATGCTGCGCGATAAGCTGGCGCTGACCGGCACCAAGAATGGCTGTAATGCCGGTGAGTGCGGCTCGTGCACCGTATTGCTAGACGGCGAGCCGGTCAACAGCTGCATGGTGCTGGCCGTTGAATGCCAGGGTGCCAGCATTGTGACCGTGGAAGGGCTGGCACAAGATGGCGTGCTCGACCCTGTACAGCAGACCATCCTGGAACATGGCGGCGTGCAGTGCGGCTTTTGCACACCCGGCATACTCATCTCTGCCCGGGCGCTGCTCGATCGCAACCCCAACCCATCCGAAGATGATATCCACGAGTCCCTGGTTGGCAACTTGTGCCGCTGCACCGGTTACCTGCGCATCGTGGATGCGGTAAAAGACGCAGCCTCACGCCAGGCTGAAGTGGCTGCCTGACCCGGAGGAACCTATGGCTACACCTACCCTTACAAAAAAAGTTCCCCATCCCGTCGGAGACAGCGTGCCGCGGGTCGATGCTTATGAGAAAGTCATCGGCGCGGCCCAGTTCGCCGATGACCTGCAGTTTGGACCGGGCTTGCTCTACGCCCGTATCAAGCGCAGTCACCTGCCCCACGCCCTGATCAAGAAGATCGATGCCAGCAAAGCCCTGGCTCTGCCCGGCGTCAAGGCGGTGGTCACCGGCAAGGATTTTTCCGGCTTTCTTGGGCTGTACCTGCAGGACCGTAATATCTTCTGCCGCGATCGCGTTCGCTACGTGGGCGACCCGGTGGCAGGGGTGGCGGCAATCAGTGAGCAAATCGCCGAACAGGCTCTCGACCTGATCGAGGTGGAATACGAGCCATTGCCGGGCGTCTTCGATCCCGAGTACGGCGCCAGCCCAGAAGCGCCACTGCTCCATCCAGACCTGGGCAAATACGAGGTAGCAAATTTCATCTTCCCCGAGCCGGGGACGAACATTGCCAATCACTTCCGCATTCGTAAGGGGGATATTGAAGCTGCCTGGTCGCAGTGCGCCGCGATTGTCGAGCGCACCTACCGCATCCCCCACGTGCAACATGTGCCAATCGAACCCCATGTGGCGACCGCCCAGGTGGATGATCAGGGCAAGGTCACCTTATGGGGCAGCTCCCAGTCGCCATTTGCCCAACGCTACCTGATCGCCAAGGCCCTGGGTATGTCGCAATCGGATGTGCGCGTGATCGCACCTTTCGTGGGAGGCGGTTTTGGCAGCAAGGCCGGCGTCAGTATGGAAGCTCTGGCAGTTGCGATCGCTACCAAAACCCGCGGCCGCCCGGTTAAGTTGCGCCTGACCCGCGAGGAAGAATTCTATACTGCCTTCGTCCGCCAGGGCGTTGTCACCCATTTCAAGATGGGCTGCGATCAAGACGGCAACCTGCTGGCGATGGAGAACCGCTTTTACTGGGACGGCGGTGCATACACGGAATACGGCGTTAACATGACCCGCGCCTCCGGCTATAGCAGCAGCGGTCCCTACGATGTGCCCAATGTCAAGACCGATAGCTACTGCGTCTATACCAACCACCCGGTGGGCGGACCCATGCGCGGTTTCGGCATGCCGGAGATGCACGTCGGGCTGGAGCAGTGTATTGACGAGCTGGCCCACGCCATCGAGATGGACCCCGTCCAGTTTCGCAAGATCAACTGCGTGCAGGGTGGTGACACTTTGGTGACCGGGATGACGATGCACCCCACCGGGCTGTCTGAGTGCCTGGCGAAGACTGCCGAAGCGATCGGCTGGGGCAGGAAAGACCCGCCCAGCGCCCCCAACAAACGCCGCGGCAAGGGTATCGCCCTGATGTGGAAAGCACCCGCCATGCCGCCCAATGCCGGATCGAGCGCCAAGATCGCCATGAACGAGGATGGCACGGTCACGGTCAGCGTCGGCGGGCAAGAGATCGGGCAAGGCTCCTTCACAGTCGCTGCCCAACTGGCGGCGGGCGCCCTGGGCGTGCCGATCGAGTCGGTGCGGGTGATCAAAAGGCTCGACACCGATTCCAGCCCGTACGAATGGCAGACGGTCGCCAGCCGCCTGACCTGGAGCATGGGCAATGCGGTCGTCGCTGCCGCTCAAGATGCGCGCCAGCAGATCCTGGAGGTTGTTGCCAAAGCCTGGGATGAAAACCCGGATGACCTGGACATTATCGAAGGCAAGGTGATCTCCTATAAGACCGAAGAGTCCATCTCCCTGAAGAATATCGCCATCTACGGCATCCCCATGCCTGGCGACCAGGGCTGGGTGGGTGGTCCGATTTTGGGGCGCGGCAATTTCATGCCTACCTATGTCACCGGGCTGGACCCCGAAACCGGGCAGGGGCCGCGCGCCGTGGTGCATTACACCACCGGGGCGCAGGCGGTTGAGGTTGAAGTCGATATGGACACCGGCAAGGTGGAGATCATCCGCGGCGCAGCAGCTTTCGATGTCGGCAAAGCCATCAACCCGGATATGGTCAAGGCCCAGATCGAGGGAGGCTTTGTGCAGGGGTTAAGCACTGCCCTGTTTGAAGGCATGCAGCTCAAGGAAGGTGTATTGCAGAACCCTAGCTTCGTCGATTATCGCATCGCCACCAGCACCGACGTGCCACGTGACATTAAGGCGATCATCGTCGAAGTCGGTCAGGATGACGGCCCGTGGGGAGCGCGCGGCGTCGGCGAGCACTCGATGGTCCCTACCATTCCGGCGGTTGCCAACGCGATCTACGATGCTATCGGGATTCGCGTCGGCGCGCCACCCTACTCTTCTGAGAAGGTGTACCTGGCGATGCTTGATGCCGGATTGGTTGAGTAAAGACTCCCGACCGCTGATGGCTGACTGCAGTCAGCGGTCCGCTGTTCGCGATCATGGTGAGATCTGATATGCCTGTAAAAACTTTAATAAAACCCAGCGAGTATCACGACTCAGTGTCGCTAATGGTGGTCGCCAGGGAGTTGGCGCGCCTGCCGGGAGTGGCGGATGCTGCGGTGGTCATGGCAACAGAGGCCAACAAAGGCATCCTGCGGGATGCAGGCCTGCTAACGCCGGAATCCGAGGCCGCCACGCCCAACGACCTGGCCATCGCCGTCCGCGGTGAAGACGAAGCGCTATCTCTCGCCCTGGCTGAAGCCAATAAGCTTCTCCAGAAGAAAGCTACGGAAGCAGAGGGTGCCCAATATCGCCCCAAGACGCTGCGCAGCGCGGTCAAATCCAATTCTGCCGCTAATGTCGCCGTGATCTCCGTAGCCGGCAGGTATGCGGCAGATGAAGCCTGGCAGGCGTTGCGTAGAGGCCTGCACGTGCTCCTGTTCAGCGATAACGTCTCGCTGGCAGATGAGATCGCCCTCAAGCGCTATGCCAGCCAGTACGGGCTGCTGCTGATGGGTCCCGGCGCAGGCACGGCAATCTTGAATGGGGTCGCCCTCGGTTTTGCCAATGTGCTCCCATCTGGACCCGTTGGGATCGTATCAGCCGCCGGGACCGGCTTGCAGGAAGTCAGCACATTGCTGGCTAAGCAGGGGGTCGGCATCACTCAGGGTATCGGCACGGGCGGGCGAGACCTGCACGAAGAAGTTGGCGGGATCATGATGCTGGCAGGGCTGAAAGCCTTGCAAGACGACCCGGCTACCAGGGTGATCATCCTTATCAGCAAGCCGCCGGCTCCTGCGATCGCTCAGAAGGTGATGGAGCAAGTCGCCCTGAGCGACAAACCGAGCGTCGTGTGTTTCTTGGGTGCAAAAAGCTCGAGCATAGCTGGGTTTTCTGCCCGCACCCTAGAAGAAGCTGCTCTCTTAGCGATTGAGTTGGTGCAGACAGGCCGATCCTCCATACCCGGTGCTGCGACGCATCCTGACACTCGGGCTGCCGGTCTGGCCAAATTATTGTCACCCGGACAACACTACCTGCGCGGGCTTTTTTCTGGAGGGACGCTGTGCTATGAAACCCAGGTGATCTGGGGCGACTTGCTGCCAGAGCCTGTCCTCTCCAACGCTCCTCTGGAAAAGGCGAGACTGCTGCCCGATTCGAACCGCAGCCAGGGTCACAGCGTGGTCGACTTGGGTGAAGAGGAGTTCACCGTGGGCCGCCTGCACCCGATGATCGATAATGACCTGCGGATTCGCCGCCTGCTGCAAGAAGCGCGTGATCCCCAGGTAGGTGTCATCATGCTGGATGTGGTCATTGGCTATGGGGCACACCCCGACCCGGCTGCCGAGCTGGCAGATGCGGTACGCAAGGGAAGCGCCCTGGCTGCCGAGGCTGGCCGGAAGCTGGTCTTCGTCGCATCCGTCACCGGCACTGATGCGGACCCGCAAGATCTGTCTCGCCAGATACATGCGCTGGAGGCAGCAGGGGTTGCCATCTGCCCCAGCAACGCGGCAGCTGCCCGGCTTTGCGCAAGGATCGTGGGTGGAAAACTATGATGACGAACAATCCAAAAATCAACGACCTGTTTGGCAAACCCCTGAGCGTGATCAACGTCGGGCTGGAGAGCATGGCCCAGGCGGTGCAGGCGCAGGGCGTCCCGGTAGTCGATGTCGACTGGCAACCGGCAGCAGAGGGCGTGCCCCACCTGCACACCACCCGTGATGGTTTGGATATCGATGCCGCCAATGCCGAGGTCTGCCAGCGAATCAAGCAAGGCCGACCGGTACTGGTTGGGATGGGCATCGCCAAGGACGTAATCCCCGGGATGCACGACCGCATGATCCTCCACGCAGGCCCTCCCATCACCTGGGAGCGGATGTGCGGCCCGCAGCGCGGGGCTGTGATGGGCGCCCTGATCTACGAAGGGATTGCCAAGGATGATGCCCAGGCGGCTGAAATTGCCGCTTTGGGAGACATTGAGTTCGCTCCTTGCCACCACCATCATGCCGTTGGACCAATGGCAGGAGTCGTCTCGCCCTCCATGCCGGTCTTCATCCTGGAGAATAAGGCTTTCGGCAACCTGGCATACTGCACCCAAAACGAGGGGCTGGGCAAGGTGCTGCGCTACGGCGGGATGGGTGCTGAGGTGTACGCCCGCCTGAAATGGATGGAGACCGACCTGTATCCGGCGCTGGATCGCGCCCTGCAAACCCTGCCGGACGGGATCGACCTGCGCTCATTGATCGCCCAGGCGATGCACATGGGCGACGAATGCCACAACCGCAACCGCGCCGCTACCTCACTCTTCCTGCGGGCAATCGGTCCCGCCCTGGCGCGCACCAACCGGGATAATGAGACCCTCGCCAAAGTGATCGAGTTCATTGACCGCAACGACCATTTCTTCCTCAACTTAAGCATGCCTGCGGGGAAAGCCATGTTAGATCCGGCGGAAGGTGTGCCGGGCAGCACCATCGTGACTGTGATGGCGCGCAACGGCACGGATTTCGGCATTCGCCTGGCTGGCATGCCGGATCGCTGGTTCACCGCTCCGGCGGGAGTGGTGCAGGGGTTGTACTTCCCCCAATTCACCCAGGCAGACGCCAACCCCGATATCGGTGACAGCACGGTCACCGAAACCGCCGGTTACGGCGGTATGGCGATGGCAGCCGCCCCGGCAATTACCCAATTTGTCGGTGGCACGCCGCAGATGGCGCTGCAAGCTACCCTCGAAATGTACGAGATCACTTTCGCCGAGCACGAGCAATTCACCATCCCGGCGCTCAATTTTCGCGGCACGCCGTGCGGCATCGATGTGCGCCTGGTGATGGAAACCGGCATCCTGCCCCAGATCAACACCGGCATCGCCCACAAGGATCCCGGCGTGGGTATGGTTGGGGCGGGCATCCTGCGCGCCCCGCAGAAATGCTTCCAGGATGCTTTTGATGCGCTTAAAAAGATCTGATCTTTAACACAAAGCACACTAAGGTTTCACGAAGAAACACCAAGATTTATGGATATTGAAGATATATCCGCGATGATTGTTGACTCTGCGGTCCAGATTCATCGCACATTTGGACCCGGATTGCTGGAGTCGGCGTATCAGAAATGTCTCGCTTATGAGTTGACCAAACGCGGCTAAAATGTAGAATGTGAGGTAACCCTTCCTATCGTCTACGATGGTCAGGAAATCGAAACAGGTTATCGGGTTGATATGCTTGTCAACAATTGCATCATAATAGAAAATAAAATCGTTGATGAAATACAACCCATACATCAGGCGCAGCTTTTAACCTATATGCGCCTGCGTGATGTAAAGCTTGGCTTTATACTCAACTGGAAAGCCACACTGATGAAACACGGCATCAAACGAAAGCGTCTGTAATTAAGAAATCTTAGTGAATCTTTGTGCATTCTCTGTGATCTTTGTGTTAAATATTCTATAAAAGGAGGTTCCAATGAAGTTTATCGACTTAACCATCCCGCTGGGAATTGCCACTCCCCCCTGGCCGACCTATGAGCCACTGCAGGTGAAGTACTTCAAACGCCTGGCACCCAACGGAGCCAACGGGCAGTTGGTGACCCATTCTAACCACCTGGGCACGCACCTGGATGGCGAAATCCATTTCCACACCCCGGGCAAAGACATCGCCTCGCTGGACATGGATTACCTGGTGCACGAGGCTGCCGTTGTCGACCTGAGCGATGTCTGCGGCGACTATGATGTCTACACCAGCAAGATGATCGAAGAGCGAGTTGAAGTCCGCCAGGGCGATATCCTCATCATCCACACCGGCTACCACCACTTTGGCTGGGATATGCCCACCGCAAACGAAATCCGCTATATGGTCATGCACCCCGGACCCGACCGCGAGTTCGCTGATTGGGCCAAGGCTAAACAGCTGCGCTGGATCGGTGTGGACTGCGGCAGCGCCGACCACCCGATGAACACCATCATCCGGGATTGGATGCCTCGCCAGACTCGCCAGGCTGAGAGAGTGTTCAAGAAGAAATTCAATATTTCGCTGGCAGAGTTCTTCGATGACACCAAATACCAGCTCATGCACCTGGAGATGTTCCCCTTTGGAATTGTCCATGCCGAGTGCATTGGCGGAGAGATCGATTTGCTGGTCAACCGCCGCGTGACAGTGGGCTTCTTCCCCTGGCGCTTTGTGGATGGCGAGTCCAGCATCGGTCGCTGCGTGGCAATCGTTGATGACGATGAATACCAGGAGCTGATGCAGAAGAAAGCGGGATTGCCCCTGACCCGCTTCGGTGATGCTTACGATCCCAAGCATACCGAGTCGATCAATCAGCTCAGCGCGGCGAATATGGGATAGCCGGATAACCGGTTGTTTCTTCCTCTCCAGCAGGTACCTGCCGGGAGAAATCTAAACTATCTTGTTTGTTGAGGAGGTACTCAATGCCAGTTGATATGGAGCTAGAAAAGGTCTTGCGACCGTACCAATATGAAATGCCACCCTATCCCCCCAAAGTGATTACCCTGGCGAACGGCAAGAAAATGGTCGTGCGCCAGGCGGCCCGCGAAGATGTGCCGGTCATCCTCAAGTCTGTTCACCCCTGTCTGTTTATCGAGCGCGATTATTACGATATCGTCAGCGCCCGCTTATACGGTGAGCTGCTGGCCTGGTATCGCCACCGGGTAAAAAGCGAGTATACATTGATCGGGCAGATCGACGGTTACCTGGTCGGGATCGTCAACGGGCGCATGGAAACCGATAAAGTCGGCATGAGCTACCACACCCTGGCGATTGACCGTGGCTTGCGGATTGGATCGCACCTGTTCGCCGCCAAGATGGAGTACCACCTGGAATACCTGGGACAGGAAGAGGTGTTGATCGTTGCCGAAAGCCCGATCGGCTTCCGGCGCTGGATGATCGAATACCCGCTGGAAGAGACCAAAATCCCGCACGAACTAGGCGGCGGCGATTCCTGGCGGCTGACCCGTGAGATCTATTTCGCCGCCAAGCCGCGCCTGGTTGTGGGCGAGCGTCCGGTGCCAAAAGAGTTGATGGATGAAGCCGAAGCCGATATCAAGTTCGCCGACGACGATACGATCCGCGAGCGGATTGCCGGTTTGAAAGGGAGATGAGACGATGAGAGACGTAGCAGTGATTGGCGTTGGCATGATCCAGTTCGGGCGGCGGGACGAAGACAGCCTGATGGATATGCTCGCCTACGCCTCCTTGAAAGCCCTGGATGATGCCGGGCTGGGAGATCAATCTGTGGATGCGGTCTATGTCGGGAACATGGGCGGGGGCGCCATCCAGCACCAATCGGCAATTGCCAGCTCGCTGGTGGACAGGCTCAGCCTACTGCCGGCAGCTGCCGAGACAGTCGAAAACGGGCCAGCCTCCGGTGGTTCGGCGGTCAAGAACGGCTTGCTGGCTGTCGCTTCCGGCTATTATGACACCGTTCTGGTTGTGGGCGGCGAGAAGATGCGCGATCTAACTGGCTGGCGGGCAACCGACTTTGTCGCCACCATGACCCATCCCACCGCCGAATATATCTACGGAATTACTCTCCCTGGCATGGCGGGCATGTTCACCCGCCTGTACATGGAGAAATACGGCGTCACCCGGGAAATGCTGGTGGCGGTTGCCATCAAGAACCAGGATATGGGCGGGCTGAACCCGTATGCTCACGTAGAGATGGCTATCACGAAAGAAGGCATCTATGATAACCCGGCTTCCATCGTGAACAACCCGGTCGTCGCCGACCCGCTGCACCTGTACGATGCCTGCCCGGTGAGCGATGGGGCGGCTGCGTTGATCTTATGCCCGCTGGATAAGATCAAGAACCCAGCCAAGCCGTCGGTGGTGATCGCCGGTTTCGGTCAGGCTACCGATACCCAAACCCTGCAAGAGCGGGAAGACCCGACTGATCTTAAGGCAGTCACCCTGGCAGCCCAGCAGGCTTTCGAAAGAGCCAAGCTTAAGCCATCCGATATTCACGTCGCCGAGCTGCACGACGCTTTTACAATCCTGGAAATAGCCGAGAGTGAGCACGTTGGCTTCTTTAAGAAGGGAGAAGGCGGCAAAGCTGCCCTGGCGGGCAAAACCAAACTGGGTGGTCAGATCCCGATCAATGTCTCGGGCGGTCTGAAAGCGCGCGGCCATCCGGTGGGCGGCACGGGCGTCGCCCAGGTGGTGGACATTGTTTGGCAGCTCCGCCACGAGCTGCCCAAGAATCGCCAGGTGAAGAATGCCCAGAACGGCCTGACCGTCAACTTCGGCGGATTCGGCAACAACGTCCTGGCCTTCGTATTGCGGAGGGTGCAACAATGAAGAAAGAGATCCAGATCATCGCTTACAAGTGTAAGAAGTGCGGGAAGCTGCACTTTCCCTTCCACGACCGCTGCCTGGCGTGCAAAAGCCGGGACTTCGAGCAAGTGCGACCTGCCGGCAATGCGAAGCTACTCACTTTTACCCGCATCTACAACCTGCCCTGGGGATTCGACCAGCGTTACCTGACCATTGGGGTCGCCGAGTTCGAAAACGGCATCCGGGCGATGGGACAGATTGCGGTCGATGAGAAGTATGACCTGAAGGTCGGTCAGGTGATGGAGCCAACCTGGGCGCCAGTGCGCTACGAGTATGACGAGGCTGTCTACGGGCTGGTACTTCAGCCTCTAGCTTAGCCAAGACTTGCTCCGATATTGCTCTCCAAAACAGGCTTGTATGGCAAATCAGCCCATGCAAGCCTTACGTTTTCCCCGAAAACCCATCTTCTCAGCTGCGTGTGGTTTATTAACAAGCTGTTCCCAAATCTAAAACCAAACATTAAAAGGGCATTGATTAGCTCTTAACATGCGATTGTTATACTCATTGAGTAGATAATTATCATTCAAACACGTTTTTATAATTGGGGAAACTATGGGATTAGCCGATCTGCATATTCATTCGATCTATAGCTGGGACGGCACCAGCAGCGTATCAGCCATATTGAAATACACCTCCGATCAAACCAACCTGGATATCATTGCCATAACCGATCATGACGAGATAAAAGGTGCGTGGGAAGCGATACAACTGGCACCTGCATACGGTATTCAAGTCATACCAGGGAGTGAAATCTCAACCTCAGACGGGCACCTGCTGGCGTTATTCATTAATGAGAAAATTCCAGCCGGGCTGCCTCTACTGAAAACCATCTTGCGGGTTGGTGATATCGGGGGTTTGTGTGTGGCTGCTCATCCAATGGCCCGCGGCGCGAAATCACTAAACTCCGAGTCGATCTGCCAGGCGGCTAAGGAACCGAGCGTAAGGGGTATATTCGTAGGAATTGAAGTGTTTAATGCCGGTTTATTCCACCGCAGCACCAATATTGCCGCCCAGGCGCTGGCAGAATCCTTGCCATTAGCACACCTTGGTAATAGCGATTCCCATATGCTTCAAACTATCGGTCAGGCTGCCACAGAGTTTCACGGTTCAACCCCAGCTGATTTACGGCTGGCTCTGGTTAGAGCCAGCACGCAAGTGCGCGTCCGGCAACTCTCGAATGGTTGGTCTGTCGTGCGAAAATGGCTGCCGAGATACTTTCTACGTACTGCCGGGTGGGTTACCTGGAATCAAGATCCAGACTCCCCACTACAGATGAGCCGGATCGCCCGCACGGGGTTTAGCAGCTGACAACCACACGCTAAGAGTATTTCTTAAACCCCGCTATTCTTCCGGGTTTTCAGGCATGCGCAAGAACATTCTGTTCATTTGTGGCTCGCTAAACCAGACCGTTATGATGCACAAGATTGCGGAGAACCTGGATGAGCACAATTGTGTTTTCACTCCCTTCTATGCAGATGGCATATTGGGCATCCTGAGTAAGATGGGGATACTCGATTTCACAATTCTGGGTGGGCGCCATCGTCGCAATACTGAACAATATTTGCATCAACACGGACTACCCGTCCACCTGGGAGGCGGATCGATAGATTTCGATCTGGTAGTAACCTGCACCGATTTGATCATCCAAAGAAATCTACGCGGTAAAAAAATAGTATTGATTCAAGAGGGAATATTAATGCAAGAAGGGCGGGCTTACAGGCTGGTCCGGCGCTATGGCTTGCCACGTTTCCTGGCTGACACTGCTACCACGGGTCTCTCTCACGCTTATGACGTATTTTGTGTCGCTTCAACCGGATACCGTGACCTGTTCATCAAAAGAGGCATCAGCAGTGACAAAATTGCCGTTACCGGGATACCGAACTTTGATCATGCAGCTTCTTACCTGGATAATGATTTCCCCCATCGAAACTTCGTCCTGATCGCTACAACCTGCACCCGAGAGACATTCAAGCTAGATAATCGAGAGCGATTTATCCAGGAAGCTAAATGCATCGCTAATGGCAGAAAAATAATATTCAAGTTACATCCCAACGAGAACTTTGCGCGTGCCCGGCGTGAAATTGAACGGATCGCTCCAGATGCACTGGTCTACGAGGATGGGAACGTCCACCATATGATCGCCAATTGCGACGTTTTAATCACCCAGTATTCATCGGTGGTTTTTACAGGTCTCGCTCTGAATAAAACCGTTTATTCCCTTTTCGATCTTGAAATGCTACGCAGCTTGTTGCCATTACAGAATGGTGGAGACTCAGCCAGAAATATCGCCGAGGTTTGCGAACGAGCCCTGTATTTCAGCCCGCCTGAAATTGCTTCTCGCCAGGATCGCTATCGGTCGGGTCCAGACCTTTCAACTTCTGAACTTACATGATGCTGTAAAAGCAAGCGGGCAATCTTTTTGACCTTCTGCATGACAACACCTGAGCCAGTCGGATCTATATCAATCCACCCGGTTGGGCTGGAAAAGCTCACCTTTGGGCACAGCTGGTAGTCTTTATCGCGGTAGATTTGATTGACCATCTGCACAATCTCAGCAACAATCTGCTGTTCTCTAAATCCCCTCCGCATGCGAGCCAGCGGGTGCCGCAAGAAATCTGGTGCTAAAAACCCGCTCTGGATCACCACCTGAATCTGAACGCCTGGCACCTTTCTCAGGAACATCTCCAGGCTGCTCGACCAGGATTCCAAAGCCTCGCTCGAACCATTCATGCAGGACGGATCGGGATCCATTGTACCGCTCGGGAAAACCAGCAACGCTCCGCCCTCCGCAAGATGCCTTAGGGCAGCCCGGGTAGCACTCATCTTTACATGGGCATCCCGGCTAGAATAGATCAGGTGGGAGCTGCTCGAATTGAGACAACGGACAAATGATCCCGCCCGGGCGATTATTTTCAAGTCGTCACGCGGCAAGATAGCGGCAATAGCCAGACTATCCAGCGTACCCGGATGGTTTGCCGCCAGCAATAAAGGCCCGTTGGCTGGGATTTTTTCTGCGCCATCAACCCTGAGCCCTCGCACAAATTGGGGCAACACCCAACCCGCAGCCTGTTGGAAACCATGTCGTTTAACTTGATCTTCAAAATCCTCTACCATACAGGCAAACCTGTGCGCAGGCGGGTTAAAGATAGTTTGAAATAAACCGCGCATCGGGCGGTTATCCGGAAGCCCAAGGTATGTGAACACTTCCTGGCTAATCGTTAATCTGTATGATAATGCTCGGTCTGACATGCGTGCCCTCAATAACAGTATACGTAATTATATGGAGCCGGTGATCCCGGCTCCATATCATCACGCTTTCCGGATTGTTTCTGACGTCCTGAGCGATAGCAACCGGAAGACTGCGTGGGATTATTGGCTTTCCAGCAACTGGAAAATCACCTGAGCAATGTTGGTATTATCCATGTATGCACCCCGCACCGGGTCGATCAGATTGGCATATTGTTTGAACGATTGAGCGTTGAATCCGATGGAAAAGAATGGGATCAAGCTGTTCGTATGATTTCCGCTGTACCATGCCATGCCAGGCAGGATAGCTTTACCATTATTCACAATGGGTTCCCAGGTTGGGTCAGAACCGGGGCCGTTGAGATACCCAGTCTCGTGGTCGCCTGTGACGATTAACAGGGTCTCACCCCAGTTGCTATTCTTTCTTACCCATTTGATAACCGCCTGGACAGCCTTATCAAAATCGATCTGCTCTTCGATCATTCGTCCAGATTGATTTGCATGCGAAGCCCAGTCTACCGCGCCGCCCTCGACCATCAAGAACAGGCCCTGCGGATCGTTATCCAGGATATTCAAAGCTGCGCGAGTCATTTCTTCAAGAGTTGGCACGCTTTCTGTCAGGGGAATAACGAAAGGATCAGTATAACCATCGCCAAGCCTGGATTGTTGCAGGGTTGAGTACACCTGGGCTACTCCCACAACGCGCTCTGGGGTTGATCCGGTTGCCAGATTCTGGATCTCCTGCCGGGTTTGGACCAGTGTCCAGGCATCGAAATCACCATCCCCATTGGCATCGTTTCCAGCAGAGCCATTTACAAGGTCTGCCCATGTGGTCTCACCACCGACGTATTTGAAAGTATTGGGTACAACGATTGGATTACCACTATCATCAAACCAGGGATGTCCAGCGCCCATGATCACGTCTGTTGCGCTGGCATAGATCATCTCGTTCGCAATTTCTGCATAATTGTTACGGCTGATATTGTGGGCAATAAATCCGGCTGGAGTTGCGTGGCTGAACTGGACCGATGTCACTACACCAGTGGATTTGCCTTTAACCTCCGCAACTTGCATGGCATGCAACAACGGTTGTTGGTTCATATCCACTCCAATGGCACCATTATAGGTCTTTACACCGGTGGACATAGCCGTGGCTGCCGAGGCAGAATCGGTCACGCAAGACTTAACATAGTCAAAGTCACTCCACGCTGAATTCGGATCATATCCCAAACCGTAACACGGGCTCGTGTCATAATAATTTTCATAGGTGCTCATTGCTAACTTGATAGGAAAATGGTTATACGCTTGCCTGCCGGCTTTGCCATACACATAGTAGCTGGTGGATTGGATATGATTGAAACCCCACCCATCGCTGATCATGACAATGATATTCTTCGGTGCATTAGGTTTCGCAGATGCCGCCGGAGCCACGATAAAGCCCGAGAGCAAGGCAAAAACAAGCACAACAATGGTAATGTTAATCAGGCGCTTACTGTGATGGAACATTTTATACTCCTTATTTTGGTAAATGTGGTTTAACTAATTTTAATCAGGGCGTTGTTGGATACCACTTTCCAGTGAGGAAATCATTACCTAAAGATTATCACAGGCGGCTTAATGCCAATTTAACTGGATGATAATTTTCTGTCATTAAAATATTAATGATAAATTCGGTCGGATTAACTGGTTTTGTCTAACACTAAAATCAATTTAATAGCACTTACGTAGTTGGTGGGATGGTATGGAATGTATGGGCGTAACTAACTATTTAACACAGTAGCTCCCGAGGAGTAATTACCTCGGGAGCTAGGTGCTATTGCTAAAAAGGAATTCGCTGATCTTTATCGTTTATTTCTCCTGGCTGACCTGGAATCGCCAGGCGGCAGTGCCGAAGAAAATGATGGCATATCCTACCAGTGCTGCTGCCGGGAGAAGCACAGAACTTAAACCCAGGCCGCGCACCGTGATGTTCTTGAACCCGTCCATCGCCCAGGCGATTGGCGAGGCATGACCGATGACCTGGAAGGTCGGTCCAGTGAACTCCAGCGGCACCCACGCGCCTCCCAGACCGGCAAATACGAACATGGGGATCAGTGCAAAAATTACTGCCTGTTCCTCGCTCTTTGCCAGCGTTCCAATCAACAGACCCAGGGTAGCGATGCAGAGTGCAGCCGTGAATGCCACCACCCCGGTTGCCAGAGCGTTGCTCAGATAATCTATCTTCAAAATAATCTGCCCGAAGACGATCAGCACCAGGAATTGAGCGAAGATCATGATAAAGATAGCCAGCAGATGCCCGATCAAGATATGAACGCGCTTGGTAGCTGTGGTCAGCATGCGCTGAAGGGAGTGCGACTTTCGTTCAGCGACGATGATCTGCGCCGAAGTCAACAACCCGGCAATAGCAAACTGTAACATCATTCCCGGTGAGGTATGGGCCAGCGACATATTGCCGTTACTCTCCTCATCAATTGCTGAACTGGTCGTTTCGTTGACAGTGATGGGCGGTTCCTCCCAGGCAGAGAGAGTTTGCTCAAAGGCATAATCGAACGGCACCTGGTTCGCGGATGCCCCTTCCAGGATGATCGCCGTGCGAACTGTGCCATCCAGCCGGTTGGCAGCAGTCAGCACCGCGCTCTTCACCGTGGTCCCCACCGGCGTAGAGACATCGCCAAACAGGACGACTTTGGCGTTTTTCCCATCCAGAATAGTCCGCCCGTACCCAGGGGGGACGATAATCGCAGCGACCAGCTCCTCGTCGATAACACTTTTTTCTAATTGCTCCTGCCGGTTGGCTGCGAACTCCTCAAGCCGGATGATCGTAGAAGCTTTCAGCAGGGTATACAACTCCCCGCTGAGCCAGCTATCGTCCGCGTCCAGGTAACCTACCGGTAAGCGCTGATCTGTATCGCCACCGCCGAAACCGCCAAAGGCATAACCGAAGAGCACCGTAAATAGGATCGGCATGACCAGCAAAAACATGAAGATTTTGCGGTCGCGTGCCATCTGGAGCATGTCCTTCAGAGTAATGTCAATAATGCGGATCACATCTACCTCCTAAATATACCGGCGATTGAAACGCCACACGCCGACGGCAAAGAAGAATGCGCTCCAAACCAGCATGATCGTCATGGTTATCAAAACATCACCAACCGGCTTGCTTTCCACGGATTGGAGCAACCCGCGCACCGCCCAGCCTTGCGGTACGAGTAAAGAGACAGAGTTAGCCAGTTTCTGCGCCATGGGCGAGTTCATGGCGAAGATGCCGATCATGCCAAGCATGCCAGATACAGTTAATACACCACCAAAGATAATCCCTCCCTGGCGGGTGGTCTTAAGGAACGAATTTACAAATATACCCATGGAAGTGGCAACAAATACGATCCCAACCGCCGTCAATGCAACCGATAGCAGCGCGCCCCACTGAATGCCGAAGATGAGCCTTGCGGCGAGGAGCAGCACCGCAACCTGCACCAGCACCGTCAGGAAAACAGACAGGAATTTGCCGGCCAAGATGGCTGCTTGCGGAGTGGGAGTTGTGAAAAGGCGCGGCAAGGTGTGATCTTCCTCTTCTTTGATGATGCTTTGAGCGGTTGCAGTTCCAGTGTAGAAAGCGTAAAAGATCATCATCCCGCCCATGATCGGTGTGATAATGCCGCGCAAAGTATTTTGGGTGTCTTCCTCCTCGCTCGTCAGATCGGCTTCGGGGCTACGGATATCCAACAAAGCAGCCTCTGGGTTGTCAGACTGCACCAGCGAGACATCCAGATATTGCTGGACCACCTGCCCTACCAGGGCATAATCCGTCGGTCCCGCCTCGTCCATGGCGACATTTACAGCAATTTTTACCCCCGACATTCCATCCATGAACTGGTTCAGGATGGAGCGCACAATCCCTGGACCGATTGTCAGAGTGGGATCCTGGTAAAACTCAATGGCGGCAATACCATCGACATCTGCAAACTGTTTCGAGAAATCTGCCGGGATGATAATCGCTACCTGGGCTTGCTGGGTATCCACCGCAGCCCGGGCGGTTGCTGCATCTGTGAATAACCTGGCATCCAGCAAATCTGCAATCTCGTCACTCTGAAGGATACCGACGACCAATTCACCCATCGTATCCGCTTTAACCCCTCCGGGAATATTTTTCGGATTGGTCTGGAATTTTGGACCGCCTTCATCCAGGTTAGCAATGACTACCACAATCTCTGGTAGGCTAAACCCGTCTTGACTGGCGATATTGCCAAACATAAAGTAGAACATACCCGTTACCAGCAGCGGCACACCGAACATAAAGATCAATGCAGACGCGCTGCGCAACGAACTGGTCAGATCCTTGAGAGCGATGTCAAATACTTTCATGGCAGCTCCTAATCGCGCAGCGCGCGCCCGGTCAGGTGCAAGAAGACGGCCTCCAGGTTAGGCTCCTGGATATCTACGCCGATAATCCGTACCTGCTGGCTTGCTGCAGCTTCAAACAGTCGTGGCAATACCTGGTTACTATCGTCCACCAGGATATTCAGGTTGCCGTTTTCTGCCGTGATCTGCTCAACACCTTCAATTGCCAGCCAAGCATCCATCACGCGCTTGCTTTCGGTGTTGATCGTCAAGGTCAGGCGATCCATCTGGCCCACAATTTTGACCAGCTCAGCGTGCGTGCCGCTGGCGATCATCTTGCCATGATCCATGATGGCGATATGATCGGAAAGCTCCTGCGCTTCTTCCATGTAATGGGTGGTGTAGAGCACGGTCATTCCCTGGTTCTTCAGGTTCACCACACTGTCCAGGATGTTGCGCCGTGACTGGGGATCGATACCCACTGTCGGTTCATCCATATAGATCACCTGCGGCTTGTGCAGTAAGGCGACGCCGATATTGACCCTGCGCTTCATACCGCCGGAGAATTTCTCCACTCGCCCATTGGCGCGGTCGGTGAGACCAATCGTCTCCAGAACTTCATCCACGCGTATCTTCAGCTCTGAGCCGCGCAGCCCGTACATCTTGCCCCAAAAAGTCAGGTTCTCGCGAGCCGAGAGATCCTCATACAATGCGATCTCTTGCGGCACAACTCCCAGTACAGATTTCACTCCCATCGGGTCCTGGCGGATGGAATGACCCATCACTCTTGCATCTCCCTGGTCGGGGCGCAGCAGGGTGGCCAGCATCGAGATGGTGGTCGTCTTGCCAGCCCCGTTGGGACCCAGCAAGCTGAAGATCTCACCAGGTTGCACCTCAAAACTTACCCCCTGGACAGCCTGGAGATCTCCAAACGCTCTGTGCAGGTTCTCAACTTCAATCGCGTGCATAATATTATTCCTTTGCCGGATTTGCATCCAGCGCGGTCACTGCAACACAGAATAAACCAATTCCCAGAAACAACATTTGACCTTGTACTGGCATTACATCCAGTATATTCAAAACCACAGCGGCTACAGCCATCGCTACGCCAACCGCTCGCAAGACCAGATCAACCACATTGCCTATTTTTTTCGTATCCATGACTATCACTCCTCTTCCAAAACGCAAACCTCGTATGCTTACAGTACGATTATAGATGCACCGAATCCATTTGTCATCCGGCTTTTAACCAGTTATCCCCTGTACTTTCGTACAATGTACGCCAGGACAATTGCAAAACTCACCGAGTGGGATACAATTTATATGATGAAGAAAGTCGTCCAGTTAGCCAACGAGAGCAGCCAGGGAGAACGTCCATTCTTCCTGTTCATGACCCTGATCCTGGCGGGGATGTACGTCTATATATTGTTCTCCACACCAGAATTGCGCCAGCCGGGTTTATTCATTCTTTACACGCTCCTGACGATCACGCATATTGGCCTGCACTGGCTGGCGCCTCTCCTTGAAACAAGGCTTAAGCTGGTTCCCTTTTATATTATCTTACAAGGGGCGCTGGCGTTTACCATCACGTATCTTTCCAACAACCAGGGGATGGTGTTTGCCCTGTACCTGGCGCTGATCGGTGAGGCGTTTGGCATCCTGAGGATGTCCGCCTGGGGGTATCCGGCAATCGCCTACTATCTGCTGCTCTCATTGATCAATTACGGCATGATCGTCGGCTGGGAATACACGGTCTGGTGGGCCGTTGGCACCCTACCCATTGTGATCTTCATCGCCATTTATGTCACGCTGTACAGCCGCCAATCCGAAGCGAGGGCACGCGCCCAGGCGCTCCTGGAAGACCTGCAAGTTGCCAACCGGCAGCTTGCGGATTACGCCACCCAGGTGGAAGACCTGACCATCGCCAACGAGCGCCAGCGCATGGCGCGCGAGCTGCACGATACCCTCTCCCAGGGGCTGGCTGGATTAATCTTGCAGCTTGAGGCCGCGGATGCCCACCTGTCCCAAGATCACCCGCAGCGGGCGCAGGAGATCGTGCAGCAAGCCATGGAGAGAGCGCGCGCCACCCTGAGCGATGCCCGCCAGGTGATTGGCGACCTGCGCCAGGGGGGTATCAGACCGGCTGAACTGGCAGATTCCATCCGCTTTGAGGCCGAGCGTTTCACCCAGGCTACCGGGCTGCCTTGTGCGGTGGAGATCAACCTGCCTGAGACAATATCAGAGGAGATATCCGAGCCGGTGCTGCGCGCCATCTCCGAGGCGTTGGCCAATATCGCCCGCCACGCCCATGCCAGCCAGGCCAGCGTCCACCTGGCACATCAAAACGATCATCTGCTGGTTGAGATCTGCGATGATGGTCGCGGGTTCGATCCGAATGCTACCCAGCCGGGACATTACGGTTTGCTGGGAATGCGCGAGCGCATCCGCCTGGCAGGCGGCACGCTGCAAATCCAAAGCAATTCGCAAAATGGGACTAAACTGCTGCTCTCATTGCCGTTAAAGCCCGGTCACCAACCAGGGAAGGGTACTGCCGATGCAGGATAAGATCCGGGTGCTTGTCGCGGACGATCATCTGATTGTGCGGGAAGGATTGCGCCTGATCCTGGAAACCGAGGCGGGCTTCGAGCTGGTGGGCGAGGCTGCAGACGGGGCGGAAGCCATCAGACTGGCGGGAGAGCTGCTCCCGGACGTGGTGCTGATGGATTTACGCATGCCGGGTATGGATGGCTTGACTGCCATCGAGCACTTGCAAGTTGAAAAACTTGACGTAGCGGTTGTGATCCTTACCACCTTTAACGAAGACGATTTAATGATGCGTGGCCTACGCGCCGGCGCCAGGGGTTACCTGCTCAAGGATGCCTCCCGCGAGACCCTGTTCGCTGCCATCCGGGCGGCTGCCCACGGGGAGACCTTGCTCAGCCCGGAAATCCTGCAGCGGTTGCTGTCCAGAGCTGAAAACAGGCAAGAACGAGCCTCCACCGGTGGAACAATTGAATTGACCGAGCGCGAGCTGGAAGTCCTGCAAGCCGTTGCCCGCGGCGAGCGCAGCAAGGAAATCGCCTTCCGCCTGAGAATCACTGAGCGTACCGTAAAGGCACATTTATCCAGCATTTACAGCAAGCTTGGGGTCGATTCACGAGCAGCTGCCATTGCAGTTGCAGCCCAGCACGGGCTGCTGGGCGATGCGCTTGACCCTGCACGATTCAATGATACGATTGAGTAAACCCCGACTCGGGTAGACAATAACGGAATTTGCCCGATAATAAAATATAGCTCCATCCAGCCAACAACGATGTTATCTCCGTGGCTTGTTCTTCCTCTGCTTACCATCGGTCTGGCAGCTGTTCTCCCGGTCCTGTTTTTCCGCCGGAAGTCGTCAACACTGCGCATGGCCTGGCTGATGTCGGTATTCCCAGCAACGGCTTTTGGTCTGTTGCTTTGGCTGAGCAGCCAGGTCTCACCCGGCAAACCGGTGACCATCCAGCTCGAATGGCTGCCATCTCTGAATCTCTCGCTCTCCCTCTACCTGGACAACCTGAGTGCCCTGTTTGCCTTAATGGTCACCGGCATTGGCACCCTAGTGGTGATCTACACCGGTTACTACTTCCGGAAAGACACCTCCGCCTGGCAATTCCTGGCATACCTGCTGCTCTTCATGACCAGCATGTTGGGATTGGTTATGGCAGGCGATATCATCACCCTGTTCATTTTCTGGGAAGGAACCAGTATCACCTCGTTTTTACTGATTGGTTACAAATACAAAACTGAAGATGCTCGCCAATCAGCGTTCAAGGCACTTTTTATCACCGGCGGGGGCGGGATTGCATTGCTGGCAGGCTTGATCTGGATCGCCTCCATTGCCGGTGGGACTGATTACGCCACTATTCTTGCCAGTGGGAATGCCCTGCGCGGTAGCCCGTACTACCCTATTATCCTGGGTCTGGTAGCCCTGGGGGCGTTAACCAAGAGCGCTCAGACACCTGCCCACTTCTGGTTACCCGCTGCGATGGCTGCTCCCACTCCAGCCAGCGCATTCCTGCACTCCGCTACAATGGTCAAAGCCGGTATTTACCTCCTGGCTCGCCTGAACCCATCCCTTGGCTACACCGAGCTATGGTTTTACCTGCTGACCGGAGTGGGTATCATCACCATGCTGGTCGGGGCTTACCTGGGTTTCAAACAAAACGACCTGAAAGCCCTGCTGGCGTATTCGACGATCTGCCAGCTCGGCGTGATGGTGGCGATGATCGGGCAGGATATCGAGATCGCCTACAAAGCGCTGGTGATCAGCGTGCTGGCACACAGCCTGTATAAATCCGCCTTGTTTATGACAGCAGGCATTGTAGACCACGAAACCGGCACGCGTGACTTGCGCCGCCTGGGAGGCCTGGCGCGCCTCATGCCAAAGACCAGTGCGGTAGCTCTGGTTGCCGGGTTATCTATGGCAGGTCTTCCGCCCTTATTCGGTTTCCTGGCAAAAGAAACGCTGCTGGCGACCTCCCTGCATCCGTCTTTACCGCCGATCATCGGGGCACTCTTCCCCTGGGCAGCGGTTGCGGCGGGAGCACTGCTGCTGGCGCAGTCAGGCCTGTTCGTCTACGATGTCTTCTTCGGGAAACCTTCCGACCTTCAACATCCCGCCAAAGGCCACGAACCTCCAGCCGGCATGTGGTTGATGCCTGCCATCCCGGCAGTACTCTCCCTGGCAATTGGTCTGCTGCCTGAACCGGAACGCCTGGCTTCTTTTCTTGCCGGGGCAGCCGGGGATGCCTTCGGCAGCCCGGTCAAAGTATCCCTGGCATTGTGGACCGGGCTGTCCGCTCCGCTGGCCTTGAGCATAGTCGCCATCTTCAGCGGTTGTATCCTGTTCATTTTCCGCCACCGCCTGCGACCAGCCATGCAGACGCTTCTGCCAGCTATCCAGCTGAATGCTGTCTATAACGCCGTCTTGCAGGGTATCGACCGAGGAGCAGAGCTGGTAACCCGGCTGCAAAGGGGCCAGCTGCGCTTCTATCTGGCTATCATGCTTACCTCCTTGGGGATATTGATCGTTCTCTTCCAGGCTATCCCCCTCAGGTACCTGAATGACCTGCTTCCCAGCACGCCAGTAGCTCCAGGTCGCCTGGATTTGCTCCGCATCTTCACCCTTGGTTTAGCAGTGCTGTCCTCGCTGATCACCGTTTTCTTGCGCCGGGATCTTTATGCTATTCTGGCGTTGAGTATCTCTGGGCTGGCGGTGGCATTGTGGATTGCCCTTGAACCGGCTCCGGATGTCGCCCTGGTGCAGATCATTGTTGACATGCTGGCAACCGTGATCTTGGTGCTCAGCCTTACCCGCCTGCCGCGCCCGCAGCGCGAAAAAGCCCGTGAGCTCACCTTCCGCCAGAGCCGTCCCGGGCTGCTTCGAGATGGCTTGATTGCTGTGGGGAGCGGGTTGCTGGTGGCTACCCTGGTGTATGTCTCGTTGAGCACCCGCCCGCACACAAGTCTTGTATCACCATTCTATGCTGCCAATGCCAAGCCACTGACCGGTGCCAAGGACATCGTCGGAGCCATCCTGGTCGATTTCCGTAGTTTCGATACTCTATTCGAGATCATGGTTTTCGCTGCCGCCGGTCTGGGCATCCATATGCTGCTCCATTACGCGGCTCGCAAGGCCGGGGATCAAGAAGAGCCAGACCCACGGCCTCTCGCACCAGATGAGCACCCGGCGCTGGGGGTGGGTGGATTGCCGACCTCGTCCCTTTTGCACCTGCTGGCATATTCATTGCTGCCGTTGGCAATGCTCCTGGCGGTTATCGAGATGATGTACGGTCATGACCAACCTGGGGATGGCTTTACTGCAGGTATCGTGATCAGCCTGGCGGTTGGGTTTTGGTACGTGATCTTTGGATATCATTTCACTAAAAAACAACTCCCCTGGCTTCGCTCGGGATACTTGATCGCCGTGGGTATTTTAATTGGGTTGATCAATGGCTTGTTGAGCACTCTATTCGGAACAGGTTTTCTGTCGCCTGTTGATTATGGAAGCATGCTCAATCTTCCGCTACCCTCGGGGTTTAACCTGAGCAACTCTTTCCTCTTTGAAGTAGCAATCTGCCTGACTGTTTTAGGCAGCGCTACATATATCCTGGATAATCTGGGACGACCAAAAGAGGCCGACCCTGAGAGCGATGCCCTCCTGCGCACAATCGAAGAAGAAACGATACCCCAATCTGGAAGGAGATCAGCATGAACCTGCTCTCTGCCCTGGCAATTGGCACAATGTTTGCGGTTGGTATCTTCCAGCTTCTCCGCCGCAATGTGATTCGCTCGGCAATTGGATTGATCATCCTAACCAACGCCATTAATCTGTTTCTCTTTACGACAGGCGCCTACCAGGGAGTAGTTGCCGCTTACGATGGGCTGAACGGGCAAATCAGCGACCCTTTGCCCCAGGCACTGGTACTGACTGCGATTGTCATCAGCATGGGTGGTTTCTCATTTGTATTGGGCATGCTCTATATCATCTCTGTGCGCTATAAAACCAGCGACTCGGACCAAATCAAAGGATTATCCCATTGAACAGTAGCTGGCTGGTCACCTTACCGATTTTGCTGCCGATGCTCGGAGCAGTGCTGGGTTTGCTGTTCCGCAAGCTGCGCCGCCTGCAAATCGTGGTCACTGCCCTGGTAATTTTGAGCGCCCTTGCAACCAGCCTTGCTTTGCTGATGACCGTCTCGCTGACCAATCGCCCGGTTGTTTTCCAGGTAGGTGGTTGGCCTGCCCCGGCCGGGATCACCCTGATCGGTGATTACCTCTCGGCTTTCATGGTACTGATGAGCCAGATCGTCCTGGCTGCCGGGATTTTATACGCCACCGGCTGCCAGGATAAATGCGTGCGCTTCCCGGGATTTTATCCCCTCCTCCTGATGCTTGCCACAGGTCTGACCGGGGCACTCCTGACCGGTGATCTATTCAATATGTTCGTATTCGCCGAGCTGATGGTGATCTCAGGAGCGGTTTTAACCGCCATCTCTGATGATCGTTTTGGAGTGGAAGCTGCCTATAAATATTTCTACATCAGCTTGCTCGCTTCCATGTTACTGCTGCTTTCGTGTGGGGCACTGTATGCCACCTACGGCACGCTCAATATGGCCGACCTTTCCCGCCAAATCAGCGCTAAGCCAGACTTGCCGCTTACCGGATTGGCAATGGTGCTGTTATTAGTCTTCTTCATGATCAAGAGTGCTGTAGTGCCGTTTCATTTCTGGCAACCAGATTTTCACACAGCAGCGACCACGCCTCTGTCTGCTCTCCTTTCCTCAGTGGTTGTAAAGCTCGGTGTGTACGGCTTCATCCGCATGACCAGCCTGCTGTTCTTAGATCAAGCCCCTGAAATCCGGCAGGCATTGGTCGTCATGGGCTGTATCGGCGTGATCCTGGGTGGTTTTGGTGCGATAGGCACCCACAATGCGAAGCGGATGTTGGCATACTCCACGTTAGCGCAGATTGGCTTCATCCTGACCGGTATTGGCTGGGGCACGCCTCTTTCCCTGGCTGCTGCGTTGATTTTCACATTCAATCACAGCCTGATTAAGTCTGCCATGTTGATGCTCGCCGGTGGTATGGCTAGCCGGGCGGCGGTGAAGAGCGCGGCTTTCCAGGTTCTGGTAGGAGTGGGTAAAGCCAGCCCTGCGGCAGGAGTATTGTTCTTTTTGGGAGGCATCTCCCTGGCAGGTATTCCCCCAACCAACGGATTCATCAGCAAATTTGTGTTTTTCACCAGCGGGTTAGAGGCGCAGGCATATTTTTCGATGGCACTGATTGGAGTTGCAAGCCTGCTCACTCTGGTGTACACGATGCGCGGCTTCATGAAGATCTGGTGGGAAGAACCAGCCGGTAGCGCGAAAACCAAAACCGGTGGCGATCGATTGATCATCCCTGCTCTGCTGATCACCCTTTGCCTAATTTTAGGTGTATGGGCTGAACCCTTGGTGAACCTGTCTCAGCACATCGTGAGCTGGTTGGATAACCCGGCTTTTTATATTCAGGCTGTGTTGGGAGGTTGAGATGCAGTCCAGAAATTCAGCCATCCAAATGACGTTACTGATTGCAGTGATTTACTTGGCATTAACTGCCAACCTGGAGCCATCCAACTTGGTGGCTGCTTTTCTGATCGGCATAGCGATCAGCTTGCTTATCCGGCCTCGCCAATTGACCATTGCCTGGCAAAGACTACCCCTGGCGTTCTGGTCACTCTTACGCTATCTGGGGATCCTGATGCTGGACCTGGTAAAGAGCGGCATCCAGGTGGGCAGGATCATTCTCAATCCCCGTTTGCCGATCGATCCCGGCATTGTGATGATTGATACAGGCTGCCAGAGCGAGCTAGGGACCGCACTCAGCGCCCATGCCTTGACCCTCACCCCCGGCGAGCTGGTGGTCGAGATGGATGATCAGGGCTTGCTATTCGTCCATTGCCTGGATGCAAGCAATTCAGCCCAATACGTGGCCGAAGCGCAAGAGTTACGCCAGGAACTATTGAGCAAGATTTTCGAGTAATTACGATGCTGAATCTGTTGAATTTTGTCATCTGGGCGGTATTGATTATCCATGTAGGCATGCTATTGGTTTGCGTCTGGCGGGTGTGGAGGGGCGAGAACATCATCGACCGCTTGATTGGGCTGGATATTACCTCGACCCTGGTGCTGATTATCCTGATCTTGATCGCTATTATTGAGGGTAACAGCATTTACTTTGACGTTGCAATTGGGTTGACAGCCTTGAGCGCTATTTCAACGATCGCAATGGCTAAATATATTGCCGACCAGAGGATGTTCTGATGGAAATGCTGTTACAAATTATCGGCCTGATCGCTTTGATCGCTGGAACCCTGTTTTCAATCTTAGGCATTCTGGGCATGCTTAGACTCCCGGATGTCTATACCCGTTTGCATGCAACCGGGAAAGTCAGCGTTTTTGGTGCAGTGCTGTTGCTGGTTGCGGGGATATCCCTCACGCCGCTCAGCCTGGGGAAGGGGCTGGTGCTGATTGCCCTGCTCCTACTCTCGGCGCCGGCTGTCTCGCACGCCATTGCCTCGGCAGCTTACCGCACAGGCATCCCCATGAAGTCAAATTACCCAGACGAGCTGCGTAAGCACTTGCCCAAGAAGAAATAAGCCATTGTAATTAGCCTTCTGTGATGAACTCACCCGCATGTATCGCTACCATGCTCCGATCCAGGGCATCTGCCAGATCATCCATTTCCCCCTTTGCCGCAAGCTGGCGCAACTGACCAATCTCTGCCTGTGCGTCTTCCCGGTCTGGCAAACAAGGCGCAACGCCCACCACCGCCAGGATCACCAGGCAAACCTTTCCTGCTCCAACCACTGAGCACCCAGTCATCACCCCCCCTGCTATCCCTTGAGCAGGCTATTCCGCACACCCCCATGCGTCAAGCACTTCAAGCTCAGGCTGGTCCAAGATAGCCGCCAGGACTGTCTGCCGGTCAATGCCTTGCACCCGCAACGTGAGATTTTGGCGGCCTGTCCGATCTGCCGGGTAAGCAACCAGGGAGGAGATATTTCCATTTACATTTGCAATCCTGCTAGAGAGCTGGGCAAGCTGCCCAGGGGTATCGGCAACCTGCACCGTCAGCCTGAACGAGTTTGTCCCGCCCCCCAGCACCGCCGCAAACTGCTTGAATATGTCTGTCTTTGTGATAATACCCACCAGCTGCCCGCCATCCATCACCGGTAAGCTGCCGATCTTATTCTCAACCATCAAGAGTGCCGCATCTTCCAGAGGACAGGAAGGTGTCACCGTCACCACATTACGGGTCATAACCTGCTCCACCCGGTGTTGCCGCTTGAGAACAGTAGGTGATCCGGCTGTTGACAGGAATTTCTCCAGGTCGTCACGATCTACGATCCCAACCAGGTTGGCGTCATTATCCAGAACAGGCAAATGCCGGAAACCATGGTACTTGAGAACCATCAGCGCAGCCATCGGATCACTCTCAGGCCTCACTGTCAGGGGAGTTATCGTCATGCAATCTTGCACATACATTTTTACAATCTCCTTAAAGAAACACCAGCCGAGTTGAGCAGCCTTACCTACACAACAATCATCCCTAATTATACTTTTCTCTGCTGCGTTTCCCCCGTTTTAGCTAGATTAATCAGTAACTAACCTCACGCCTCAGGATCATCAGCGACATTGCCAGGGTTCGCCCGCTAGCCTCCAGCTTATCGATTGAGAGTGACTCGAGGGTATTCATACGCTTCCACAATTTTCTTGACATTCCAGCGAAAATTGTGATACACTCGCTCTACGCAAGTTATAGAAAAGGATGAATTTCAGCATGATTTGGACACATTCCTTCGGCATTCTCCTACTCGCTGCCCTCGGCGGAGAGGTTGTATTTGCCTTGTCGGAGTGCGCCTGCTGATTTGCAATCTATACGCAATCTTTTCGGCCACGGCGCATTCCAGCCCGTGGCCTTTCTATTTCCCTGAGAGAGTACACCTCCATAAGCCACGGGCGCGCTGGATCAGTTTTGTTCCGGCAATGAGTATTCGCCGGCTTGTTTAAAAGAATTTGGAGTGTACCATGTCGATCTTATCGTCTGAAAACCTGAGCATATCGTTTGGTGATTTTGACCTCTTTCGAGGCATCAATATCTTCGTAGCCAATGATAGCAAAATCGGCCTGATCGGGCCGAATGGAATCGGCAAAACGACGTTGCTGCTTGCCCTGGCTGGCAGCCTACAACCCACCCTGGGGAAAGTGCACCTGGCTCGCGGGCGGCGGCTGGCGTACCTGCATCAGGAAGCCATCCAGGCTTTTGCCGACCGGGAGAATACCGTCTACGAAGAAATGCTCTACGTATTCGCCGGTTTGCAGCACCTGCAAGAACGCCTGCACGAGATGGAGCTATCCATGTCTGCCGGCGGTTATAGCGAGGAGCTGCTCCAAGAATATGGCAGCTTGCAGCAGGAGTTCGAGCTTTCTGGTGGCTATGACTTCGAATTGCGCATTCAGCAAACCCTGGACGGTTTAGGGCTGGGCCGCAGCGCCTGGCATTTACCCCTCAATCACCTCAGCGGTGGGCAGAAGACGCGAGCACTGCTGGCTCGCCTCCTGTTAGAAAAGCCCGACCTGCTGATGCTCGATGAACCCACCAACCACCTGGATCTTGAAGCTGTGGACTGGCTGGAACGCACCCTGGCAGATTGGGGTGGGGCGCTGTTAATCATCAGCCATGACCGTTATTTCTTGGATAATACGGTGAACACCATCTGGGAAATGAGCTGCACCGGCATCGAGGTCTATCACGGCAACTACAGCGCTTACCTGCTTCAGCGGCAGGAGCGCTGGGAGTACTACGAGCGGGTAGTTGCAGAGGAGAAAGCTCGCTTGCTGAAAGAGGTGGATTTCGTCCAGCGCAACTGGGTGCGAGCCAGCACCCATGCCAGGGCGCTGGGTCTGCTGCGCCGTCTGAGCCGTGACCTGGCGGTAATCGACACCTACGGCGTCATGGCTCTGCGCAACGGCAAGAAATGGGCTGAGATGGAATTGAGCGTCCGCCCTCTGGATGTGGTCGAGGCGATCCGCAAGGTAAATGCCATCAGCTCTGGCAACCCACACCCGGCGCGCATCCGTCCCCGCCTGGGTGCTGCCCACAACAGCGGCAATATTGTCCTGCGCGCCAGCGATCTGACCGTGGGCTATCCGGATACGCCCCTTTTCAGCATCCATACCCTGGAATTGCGCCGCGGAGAATGCGTCGCCTTGATCGGACCCAACGGCGCTGGTAAAACCAGTTTTTTGAAGACCATCCAGGGGCAATTGGAGCCGCTAGGTGGCGCAATCCAGTTGGGCGCCAGCCTCAAGATCGGCTACTTCGCACAGGCTCACGATAGCCTGGAGGACAACCTCAGTGTATTAGATGAGCTGCTCCGCCACAAGGGAATGCGCCAAGGAGAGGCGCGCAACCTGCTGGCTCAATACCTGTTCCAGGGCGAGGATGTTTTCAAGCCAGTCGGTGCGCTGAGCGGGGGGGAGCGAGCCCGTTTGGCGCTGGCAATCCTGGCTTTAGATGGGGCGAACTTCCTGGTGCTGGATGAGCCAACCAATCACCTGGATATCCCCTCCCGGGAAGCCCTGCAGGATGTGCTGGAAGACTATCGCCATAGTAACAGTGGTACCATCTTGCTGGTTTCACACGACCGCTACCTGATCGACCGCCTGGCGACCCAAATCTGGGATGTGAATCAGGCCAGGCTGACCATCTTTCGAGGCGGCTACCGCCAGTATGTCTTGCAGCGCGCAAATGGAAAAACAGCTCCTACTCAGCAAACGTTGTTACCCCGCAAGCCACTGGTGCGCCAGGATTCTACCGAGGCGCGTCGCAAGGTCGAAACCCTGGACCGCCTGGAAGAGCGCATTCGCAAGCAAGAATTCTCGCTGCAGGGCTTAACCGGTGAGCTGCAAAACGCTGGCAGGCACAAATCCTTCGAGCATTTGCACGAGATTAGTCAGAGAATTGCTCAGGCGCAGGCTGCTTTAGATGGGCTGATGGAAGAGTGGGAAAGGTTGGCAACTTGAGATGAGCCTGCCCCTGCGCGCATATTGGGATCTTTTATCCCAATACATCCGCCCCCAACGCGGCCGGTTTTTGGCGCTGGCACTCCTGCTGCTCAGCAGCATCGCCCTGCAGGTTGTCAACCCGCAGATCATGCGCGGCTTTATTGATGCCGCTCTGGCAGGGGCGCCTCTTGCCCAGCTGGTCGGCGCTGCGTTGGCTTTCCTGGGGATTGCGCTGCTCCAGCAAGCTTTTGCGGTCGGTGTGGTCTATCTGAGCGAGACGGTAGCCTGGCATGCGACCAACGCCTTGCGCTCCGACCTGGCGCGCCACGTCCTGCACCTGGATATGCAGTTTCATAACGCTCATACCCCCGGCGAGTTGATCGAGCGCATCGACGGCGATGTTGCCGAGCTGGCAAACTTCTTCTCACAATTTATCGTTATCCTGGTCGGCAACCTGTTGCTCCTGGTTGGCATATTGTTCGCCCTTTTCCGGGAGGACTGGCGGGCTGGGCTGGCATTTTCGGTGTTTGCCCTGGTTTCGCTGCTGGTGCTCAGCGGGCTGCGCGACATCGCCGTGCCGCAGCAGAAAGCGCGCCGCCAGGCTGAGGCCGACCTGTATGGCTTTGTGGAGGAGCAGCTGGCAGCCACAGAGGATATCCGCTCCAGCGGAGCAGTCGGTTTCAGCCTGCGTGAGCTTTATCGCTTCCAATCTTCAATATTGCGCCATGACCGCAGCGCCCGCCGCCGGAGTTGGGTCATCGAGCTGGCGATGGGCACATTGCTCACCCTGGGAAATATCCTGGCGATCACCAGCGGATACCTGCTATTTACCGCCGGGACAATCACCATCGGCACCGTCTACCTCTTCATCCACTATGCTAACCTGCTCGAAACACCCATCTGGACCCTGATCCGCGAGGTGCAGAGCTTCCAGACGATTGGAGCCTGTGTGGAGCGCCTGACCGAGTTGCGTAATCTCCAGCCTGTAGTGCAGGATGGGATTGGCGCCTCCTTGCCAGCCGGTCCATTAGCCCTGGTCTTCGACGACGTATCGTTTGCTTACAATGGCAGTGAACAGGTTTTGAGCGACCTGTCTTTCCGCCTTGCACCCGGCGCTGTTCTCGGACTATTGGGACGCACTGGCAGCGGCAAAACAACCCTGGCTCGCCTGATATTCCGCCTGTATGATCCCCTCCAGGGGAGTATCTCTTTGGATGGATCGGACATTCGCGCAGCCCG